>DASZVD010000540.1:0-4093 GCA_035547375.1 Steroidobacteraceae bacterium | reverse complement strand
GCGCCCTACTTCTACGACGAAGGCATTTTCCACAAGGAGCGGCAGCGCATTTTCTATCGCAGCTGGCATCTCGTGGCGCACGTCAACGAGCTGCGCAATCCCGGCGACTTCGTCACGTACGACATTCTCGACCAGAGCGTCATTGTCACGCGGAGCAAGGAATGCGGCATCCAAGCGTTTCACAACGTGTGTCAACATCGAGGCAACCGGCTCGTCGAGGCGCCGCGAGGGCACGCGCCGGCCATCACCTGTGGCTACCACGCGTGGACCTATTCGATGGACGGGCGGTTGCGCGGCGCTCCACGAACCGAATGTGTCGCCGGCTTCGATAGGTCCCGACATGGACTCAAGCGCGTCAGGACGGAAGTCTTCGCCTCGTTCGTCTACATCAACCTCGACCCGGATGCGCAATCAGTCGCCGCCATGGCGCCGGGAGCCGAGGAGCAGATGCGGCGGTATCTGCCCGACCTCGATCGCCTACGGCTGCTCGAGCTGGTGGACGTCCCGGTGCCCGCCAACTGGAAGGTGATCCAGGAGAACTCCATCGAGGGCTACCACTTCGACTATTCGGGGCCGGTCCACAAGCAACTGGTCCAGCTGATCGATTTCGAAGGCTACCGGCTCGAGCCGCGCGACAAGTACTGGACCTACATCGGTCCGCCCCGCAAGGACGTCACGCACGCCTACGGGATGCCGCTGGCCGGTGCGCGTTGGCAGACCGACTGGTTCTTCAACATCGGCCTGTGGCCGAACGCGACGATCTACGCGTTCCCTTATGCGGACATCGTCGGCACCTTCATCATGAATCCCACCGGCCCCGAAACCTCGACGCTGCGTTTCGGCTACTACGGGGTGGAAGGCCGGGAGCCGTCGGCCGTGACCCGCGCCTGCATCCGTTGGATGAACGAGGAGCTGGGTCCGGAGGACATCCGGCTGAACATCTCCAATCAAAAGGGGTTGCGCTCGATGGGCTTCGAGCGAGGCCGCTACCTCGTCGGACCCGATCTGAACAATCGCAGCGAGCACCTCGTGCGCCACTTCCACGAGCTCTGCCACGATGCCATCCAATCCTGAGGCCCGCGGCCGAAGCTACGACTACATCATCGTCGGCGCGGGATCGGCGGGGTGCGTCCTGGCGGCGCGACTCACCGAGACGCCCGGGGTTCGGGTGCTGCTGCTGGAAGCCGGCCCCGTCGATCGGAGCTGGCGCATCGACATGCCGTCGGCCGTCGGAAGCCTGCTATCCTCGGACCGGTTCAATTGGAACTACGTGTCGGAGCCCGAGCCCTTCCTCGACGGACGGCGCCTGACTCATCCACGCGGGCGCGTGTTGGGAGGGTCTTCCTCCATCAACGGCATGGTCTACATTCGCGGCCACGCCCGCGACTATGACAACTGGGCGAAGAGCGGCGCTCCGGGTTGGAGTTACGCCGAGGTCCTCCCGTATTTCAAGCGCGCCGAGCGGCACGTGGGCGGCGGCGACCTGTATCACGGCGACACCGGCCCCTTGGCGGTATTTGCGCCCGATCCGCAGGATTCGCCACTGACGGCCGCATTCGTTCGAGCGGCGGCTGAAGCGGGCTATCCGCTGACCGCAGATGTGAACGGCGCGCAGCAGGAAGGTTTCGGCCGCATCGACCGCACGACACACAACGGCCGAAGGTGGAGCGTGGCACGCGCCTACCTGCACCCGGCAACCCACCGCCCGGGACTCGTCACCCGCACGGGCGCTTTGGTGCACCGGGTTGTGCTGCACAAGGACCGCGCGATCGGCGTGGAGTACGCCATTCGCGGCGAGGTGGCCTCGGCGTACGCGGACGCGGAAGTGATCATTGCGGGCGGCGCGATCAATTCACCACAGATCCTGCAGTTGTCGGGGATCGGCGCCGCCGACCATCTGCGCCAGGCCGGCATCGAGCCCATTTGCGATCTGCCGGGCGTCGGAGCTCACCTGAACGATCATCCTGACATCGTGGTCCAGCATCGCTGCCTGGAGCCCGTCTCCATCTTCCGCAACAACCGAGGGGCCGGGAAGCTCTTGACGGGTTTGCGTTGGTTTGTGCGTCACGACGGCATTGCCGCCTCGAACCACTTCGAAGCCGGCGGCTTCATCCGCAGCCGCCCCGGCGTGGACTTTCCCGACCTGCAGCTCACGTTCATGCCGCTCGCCATCAAGCCCGGCACGGTCGACGACGTGGGCTCACACTCTTATCAGGTTCATATCGACCTGATGCGGCCCAAGAGTCGCGGCCACGTGAAAATACGTTCGGCCGACCCCGCGGCGCCGCCGTCGATCCTGTTCAACTATCTGCAGGATCCGCAGGACCGCGAGGACTTGCGCACTGCCGTCAAGCTTACCCGCGAGATTCTGGCGCAGCCGGCCCTGGCTCCCTTCCGGGGAGAGGAGTTGTCTCCCGGGCCTCAGGCCCGATCGGACGCGCAAATCGACGCATTCGTGCGTCAGGGCGTCGAGACCTGTTATCACCCTGTTGGAACCTGCCGGATGGGCACGGGAAGCGATTGCGTCGTCGACCCCGAGTGCCGGGTTCACGGCATCACGGGACTCAGGGTCGTCGACGCCTCGATCATGCCCGCCATCGTCAGCGGCAACACCAATGCGCCCACCATCATGATCGCGGAAAAGGTCAGCGATCTCATCCGCGGCAAACCGGGCCTGCCACGCGCGGCGGCGCCGGTGTGGATCCACCCCAACTGGCAAACGGCACAACGTTAGAGAGGCAGCCATGTCAGCCCAGAATCTGCGACCGGCTCGTGATGCTCCCGCCCCCACGATCGATCCCCACCAGCAGCAGCGTGAGGACCTGGCCGCCGCGTTTCGCTGGTTCGCGCGGCTGGGCATGGCCGAGGCGGTGGCGAATCATTTCAGTGTGGCGGTCGGCGCGGACGGCAACCGGTTCCTCATCAATCCCTGCCGGCGGCACTTCTCGACGATCAAGGCCAGCGAGCTGCTCCTGCTCGATGCGAACGATCCACGCACGCTCGAGCGGCCGGACGCGCCCGACCCGACGGCCTGGTACCTGCACTCAGGGCTTCACAGAAGTGTCCCCCACGCCCGTTGCGTCATGCACCTGCACTGCAAATACGCCACGGCGCTCGGCTGCCTGGAGGACAGCACGCTTTACCCGATCGACATCAATGCCGCCCGCTTCTTCGGGCGGGTTGCCGTCGATTCGACCTTCTGCGGCATGGCGCTCTCCACGGAAGAGGCGCAACGCCAGGCGCAGCTCCTTTCGGCCGGCAAGAGCGTGTTGCTCATGGCCAACCATGGTGTGCTGGTAGTCGGCCCCACCGTCGCCGCGGCCTTCGACGAGCTGTACTACTTCGAGCGTGCGGCGGAGCTGCTGCTCACCGCCTACGCCAGCGGAAAGCCGCTGCGTTTCATGTCCGATGCCGCAGCACAGCTCACCGAGCGGCAGTGGCGCGAGTACCCCGGCCTGGGTGTCGATCACCTGAACGCGATCAAGGGCATCCTCGACCGCGAGGAACCCGAATACCGACTCTGAGGCAGCGCATGCAGCGACCCAACATCCTGATCCTCATGTGCGACCAGCTGGGCGCCCGGGCCCTGCCGCCGTACGGCCACCCGTTGGTGCGCTCTCCGCACATCGATTCCCTTGCCGCGCGCGGCGCCGTGTTCGACAACTGCTATTCCAGCTTTCCGCTGTGCGTACCGGCGCGCCTGGCGTTCATGACCGGGAAACGCTGCTCCAGCATCGGCGCCTGGGACAACGCCGCCCAGCTGCCGCCCGATGTCCCGACGTTCGCCCACTACCTGCGGGTGCTCGGCTATCGCACCTGCCTGTCGGGCAAGATGCACTTCATCGGGCCGGACCAGCTGCACGGCTTCGAGGAGCGGCTGACCACCGACATCTGTCCGTCGGACTTCAACTGGACGGCCGATTGGGACGATCCCTGGCGAACCATGGACTGGTTCCACAACATGAAGAACGTCAAGACCGCGGGGATCGCCGAGCGCTCGCTGCAGCAGGACTATGACGAGGAGGTCGCCTTCCACGCCGCGCGCAAGTTGTTCGACTGGGCGCGGCACCCGGACAAGAGCCCCTTTCTCCTC
>DASZVD010000539.1:0-11385 GCA_035547375.1 Steroidobacteraceae bacterium | reverse complement strand
GCACGGCTCGATCACGACGAGATCGCCGGTGTCGCCGACTATCTTGCGCGCATCGTGCCGCACCACACCGGAGACACCGAGCAGACCCGGTCCGGTCGGTGAGCGACTCGCAGAACCGTCCCTGGAGCCGCAACCCGGCCCGCCATCCATGGCGGGCGCGCGCTGCATGCAGCGCGCCCCAGGAAGGGCCTTTCGACACTCCGAGGGCTCGACACGCTTATGAGCCGCGCCGTTTTGCACGTCGACATGGATGCGTTTTACGCATCCGTTGAACAACGCGACGATCCGTCGCTGGCGGGAAAGCCGCTCATTGTTGGCGGAACGGCCGGTCGTGGTGTCGTCGCCGCGGCGAGCTATGAGGTCCGTCAATACGGCGTGCACTCGGCGATGCCGATGAGTACGGCGCTCCGGCTGTGTCCGCACGCGATTTGCGTCCGGCCGCGGATGCAGCGGTACAAGGAGGTCTCGGATCAGGTTTTCACGATCTTTCACGAGGTCACGCCGCTGGTGCAGGGGCTGTCCCTGGACGAGGCCTTCCTGGACGTGACCGCCAGCCAGGACCTCTTCGGCGATCCGGTGAGCATCGCGCGTCGTATCAAGAGTCGCATTCAGCAGCTGACCGGCCTGACGGCCTCCGTGGGCGTCGCCTCGAACAAGCTGGTCGCCAAGATCGCTTCCGACCTGCACAAGCCGGATGGTCTGTCCATCGTCCCGGCAGACCGCATCAGCGAGGTCCTCGATCCCCTGTCCATACGACGCCTGCCAGGCCTGGGACGCAAAACGGGGGCCAAGGTGGAGGCCGCCGGCATTCATACCTTCGGGGAATTGCGCAAGGCGCCCGATACGCTGCTGCGACCGTTGTTCGGCCGATACACGCAACGGGTCCGGGAGCGAGCCGCCGGCATCGACGACCGGCCCGTCCTGCCCGATCACGACGAGAAATCGCTGAGCGCCGAAGATACCTTCGAGCGAGATATCGGCGACCCACGCGTGCTGCAGTCGGAATTGACGCGTCTCGCCGGACTCGCCTGCGAGCGGCTGCGACGCAGGCAGCTCATGGCCGGCTGCATCGGTGTGAAGATCCGCCGCGCAGATTTCGTTACATTTACCCGGCAACGGGCCGTCGCGCCTCCGACACACGAAGGCCGCACGGTCGCCCATATCGCCCGCGAACTGCTGGCCCGCTGGCTCGCGGCAGCGCCGGGTGCGAAACTTCGGCTTCTGGGGGTGGTCTTGACAGACCTGAGCCCGGCTTCACAACTCGGCCTTTTCGAAGACACGCCACCGCACACAACGCGCCTCGACGCGACGCTGGACGAAGTCCGCGCCAAATTTGGCGCGGCGGCACTGCGACGTGGCAATACGATCAAGTAGCAGCGATTCATGTATCTCTCGTTTTTCGGACTCAACGAAAAGCCGTTCGCGATCACCCCGGATCCGCGCTATCTCTATTTGAGCGAGCGCCACGCTGAAGCTCTGGCTCACCTCCTCTACGGAATCAACGAGGCCGGCGGATTCGTCCAGCTGACCGGCGAGGTGGGCACCGGGAAGACGACGGTCGTGCGCTCACTGCTGGCGCAGACCCCGAAGAACGTCGAGATCGCCCTTATCCTCAATCCGCGGATGACGGCGCCGGAGTTCCTCCTCACCATCTGCGAGGAGATCGGCATTGGCGTGCCGGATGCATCGACCGAGAGCCTGAAGGATCTGGTCGACGTCCTGAGTCACTACCTCCTGAAAGCGCACGCCGCCGGACGGCGCGTCGTGCTCGTCGTCGACGAAGCGCAAAATCTCGCGCCCGCCGTCCTCGAGCAGGTCCGCCTGCTGACCAATCTCGAAACCAACACTCAGAAACTGCTGCAGATCATCCTGATCGGCCAGCCCGAGCTGCGCGAGCTGCTGGGACGGAACGAGCTGCGCCAGCTCGCGCAACGCATCACCGGCCGCTATCACCTGCACCCGCTGTCGCGCGACGAGACGGCGGCCTATGTCCGGCACCGTCTGCGAGTCGCCGGCGCGACGACCGACATTTTCAGTGCGACGGCCCTGAACGAGGTGTTCCGCCTGTCGGTCGGCGTACCTCGTGTGATCAACGTGATATGCGACCGGGCCCTCCTCGGCGCGTACTCGATGGATCGCCACAGAGTGACGGCGACATTGGTACGTCATGCGGCTTCCGAGGTGTTCGGAAAGCGCATCGCGCCGCACTGGCTTCCCTGGGCGGCCGCAGGCAGCACCGCCGTCGTTCTGCTGAGCGCGACGGTCGGCCTGTGGAATGCTCACCCCTGGAGCTCCAAATCCGCGGCCACGAACACGGGCGCTGCGACAGCACAGCATTTGAAAGCGGGATCCGCGGCGCGCGGCGACGGCAGCACGGAACCGGCCTCCGCAGGTGAAGCGTCCGCGGCCTCGACGGCGGCAGGAAACGGGTCAACCTCCGGGAGGATGGTCTCTGCGGCGGCCGGCGGGTCTGCGCTGCAAACTGCGGTTGGAACGATCGCGCGCGAGCCGCCGCTGTCGCAGCTTCTGACGCAGCACTCGAGCGAAACGGACACCGACGGCGCGTTCGCCAAGCTCTTCGGCCTGTGGGGCGCGAAGTATGTGCCGGGGGGCACCGACCCCTGCACGCAGGCTTCGCAACAGGGGTTGGATTGCCTCACGCAGCGCGGCACGCTGGCGCAGTTGCGGCTCTACAATCACCCGGCCATCCTGATGCTCAATGACGATGCCGGCAGTCCGCACCAGGTCGTGCTCACGCACCTCGATGATGAGCACGCGCGCTTCGAGCTTGGCGGTGCGCGGCACGATATCGGAATCGGCGAGCTGTCGCGCTATTGGTTCGGAGACTTCGTCATGTTGTGGCGGCCGGGCACGAGCCAGGTGAAAGCCCTGTCACCGGGGATGCACGGTCCTGATGTACGCTGGTTGCGCGAAAGTCTTCAGCAGGTGCGCGGCCAGCACAGCGACGGACCGGTCAATGACGTGTTCGACGAGGAGCTGGCCAACCTGGTCAGGGATTTCCAACGCCAACACCGGCTCACGGTCGACGGCATCGCCGGCGTCCAGACGCAGATAGCGCTTGCGAGCGCCGTCGCGGGCTCCGGCGCGCCGCTGCTGTACGTAGCCGACACTCACGGCGGGTGATCGATGTCGTTCATTCTCGATGCCCTGAAGAAATCCGAAAGCGACCGCCAGCGGCAAAGCGGTCCCGCCCTGTACGAAGTCAAGGTGGCGCCGCCGCGTAACGGGCTGCCGTTGTGGGCCGTGGGGCTGGCGGTGCTGCTGGCCGTGAATCTGGTGATCGTCGCCTGGGTGCTCTTGAGGCGCTCTCCGGAGCCGGCGGCCGGACAAGCGGCAGCGGGGACGGTGCCGTTCGCAGGGGCGCAGGGCACCGGGCCAGCCGGTGTGCCGGGTGCCGCCTATGCCCCGGGCGCCGGGACGGGCGCTCAGACGGGAGCTGGACAGACACCGGGACCGCAGACGATGGCGGCCCCGATGCCGGGTGCCCAGGCCATGACGGGGCCGGGCCTGAGCCCCCAGGGATCGCCGCAGCAGGGGTGGGCGCATCAGCCGGGATGGGCTCAGCAGCCAGGCGGGCCGCTGGCCGGGACAGCCTACCCGGGCTCGGCGCCCTCGGGGGCCTACCCCGGGACCTGGGGCGCGGCCAATCCCACAGTGCCGCAGGGGCAGATGCCCGGCAACGCCGTCCCGGCGAATGGGATGATGCCCAATACGCCCCCGGGACAGGCGGCTGCCGGGCCGACCCCGCCGGCCCAGTGGAGCCAGGCCTCCTCGTCTCAGCAGCTCGCTGGAAGCCCTCCTCAAGGCACCAATGAAGCCTCCCCGGCGGGCGGCGAGAAGCTGACGCCCGACGACTACGCGCCCGCGGCCGATCCCGGGCCGATGCCCGCTTTCGGCAACCATGTCGCCCGCTCCACCGCGAGCGGCGTACCGCTCTACCAGGATGCGGCGCTCGCTCCGGGAGCCCATATTCCCGAGCTGCGCCTCGACCTGCACGTCTTCGCGACCAAACCGCAGGAGCGGTTCGTCATGATCAACATGCACAAGCTTCACGAGGGCGACACGCTCCAGGCGGAGGGTGTGCACGTGGAAAGCATCACACCCGAGGGCGTGGTGCTGTCGAAGGATGGGACCCGCTTCCTGTTGCCAAGGGATTGATCCGGCCGGCCGCGGGAGCCGCCGCACGGCGGCGTGGGTTATGTCAGGTCCGTATCGGACTCGCCTGTTTTGCCCGACAGGATGACGAGTTTCACAGAATGAGTCGGCCGGTGGCGACAACGTCCGGGCCCTCCGGCATCGTCGCAGGACTACCGGGCGCCGACGTGAGCGCCCGCCGGCGGGCTTTGGTATTCGCAGATGGTGAATGGCTCTCCATTACAGGACTTCCAGGGGGTAGCGCTGCCCCCCGAGGAAACAGCTGCCGTACGTGAGGGGCTCGTCGTCCTCACTCGGGACGAGGCACTGGTCGCAACCCTGGAGCGCATCGGTCCGGAGCACGACGTTTTCAGCGTGGCCTCCGAAGCCGACCTTGCCGCCCATCTTCTCGCGCAATACACGGGCGTCGCGCTAATCGATGCCGGGACGCTCGCCACTGCGATCGAGCGCCTGACCGAACGGCTGCGCGCGCAGTTCCCTGATCTGGTGCTCATCGTCGCGGGCGACGTCGACGATCAAAGCGCTCTCGCCGCGCAGATCACGAACGGTACGGTCTACCGGTTTCTCCACAAGCCGGTGTCCGAGCAGCGGGTCCGGCTGTTCGTCGAGGCCGCGTGGCGCCGCCACAGCGAGGAGCGCGCAGCCACCGCTCCGATACACTCGACCGCCTTCCCCGCAAGGAGCGACATCAAGGGACCCAACATCCTGATGTTGGGAGGCGCGGCGCTCGCCGCGACGGCCGTGATCGCGGGCGCGGTCCTGTGGCACAAACCCGCAACCCCACCCTTGCAGGTCGCGGCACCGCAGCCCGCGGAAGCGCCGCCGGTTTCGAGCGACGGGGTCCTCGAGGACCTGTTGAGCCGCGCGGCACAGGCCATGGCGAGCGGGGCTCTCGTCAGCCCGCCCGGCGCCAGCGCCGCGGATCTGTACCGTCGGGCGCAGCAGCGCGACCCGAAAGATCCACGGGGCGCGAACGGCATCGAGAAAGTCATCGACCGGCTCTTGTCGAATGCCGAGGCACAACTTCTCGCACAGCACCTCGACGAGGCGCAAAAGCTGACCGACGCCGCGCGAGCCATCAAGCCGGATCACGTGCGCGTCGCATTCCTCGTGGCACAGATCGGCAAGGAGCGCGAGCGCGCCGTTCTCGCCCGCGCGCGCGCCGCCGCTGCCAGCGGCGATATCGAGCAGGCGCTGGCGGTGCTCGACAGCGCCGGCCAACGCTCGACGCTGGTCTCGCAGGCCCGGCAACAGCTCCAACAGAAGCAGCTCGACGAGCGTGTACGCGATTTCCTCGACCGGGCCACGGACAGCATGCTGCGAGGCGACCTGATCGAGCCGGCGCAGGACAACGCGCAGTTCTACATCGAGTCGGCGCGCGCCCTGGCACCCGACAGCAAGGAAGTGCGGGATACCCAGCAGCAGCTCGTGGACCGGATCGTCAGCGAAGGCCGCAAGGCCGTGGCGGCCGGCAATGCGGACCAGGGGGAGCACTGGCTGCAGATCGCCACGCAGGCCGGGGCCGATCCCGGCGATCTCGCGATGCTTCAGCAGGGGGTGGAGCGAGTGCGCGGCGCGGCGAAGGCCGATGCCTTGGCACGGCTGGCCTTGCTGTTCAACGAGCGCCTTTCGCAGGGCAAGGTGTTGGATCCCGCGGCGGACAGCGCGAAGTCATACCTGGCGCAGCTTCTGCGGGCCGACCCGACTCACCCATCCACGCAGCTCGCGCGCAAAACTTACGCGACGCGCGCGCTGGAAGAGGCCAAGAGCGCAGTTCAGCGTCGGGATTTCGCCGGTGCACAGCGCTGGCTCGCGGAGGCCGGTGAGACCGGCGCCGATGCAGCCAGCATTACGGCGATCAACGGCAACATCAAGGCCGCGCAAGAGACAACCGCTCAGGCTGCTCCGGCCGCCTCAGCCGCCTCAGCCGCCCAGGTCGCCGGCGAGGTGGTGCCGGCCACGGCGCTGGAAATGATTCGTTACGTGCCGCCGATGTTTCCGACCGACGCCCAGGAGCGCGCGCAAAGCGGCTGGGTCGATCTGTTGTTCACGGTGGAGACCAACGGCTTCGTCGGCGACCTGAAGGTCATTGGCGCCGAGCCGGCTGGACTGTTCGAGCAGTCGGCCATCGATGCGGTACGCAAGTGGCGCTATCGCCCCATCCTGCACGATGGGCAACCCATCAACCAACGCGCCCGCGTACGCGTGCGCTTCGCACTCCAACAGTGACAACGAAACGGACAACACCTCCGCCCCGGTTGCTGGTCGTCGACGACGACCCGCGCTATGGGCAATGGCTGAGCCTGCACCTGGGCGTGTTTTGCCCGGAATCCACCGTCAACTTACTCGACTCGGCCGGGTTCGAGCGGTGGTGTGAAGGCGGCGCGGGACGCGACTGCGACATTCTCCTGCTCAGTGCCGGCTTCGGATCGAGCCCCGAGGACCCCAAGTCCACGGGATTGACCCTGCTGCGGCGGCTGCGCGGCCGTGAAGTCTTCCCCGCCGTGATCGTACTGGCGGAGGAAGGCAACGAGCTGACAGCCGTGCGCGCGCTGCAGTTGGGTGCGGTCGATTACCTTCCCAAGCGGCTGTTGACCCCGGAGAGGCTGAACACGGCGATACGCCTCGCGGTGAGGCGACTCGAGAAACGCGTTCTGCGCAAGTTGGCAACCCTTGCTCACGTAGCGAACGCGGAACAGCCTGTGCTCACGTCAGCCGCGGCGGCCGAGACGTGGGCGTCAATGACCGTAGCGCCCGTCACGACACAGAAGCCCAAGGAGGCGGTCACCGAAGCGGCGGCCACGGCCGCCGCGACGCAGTTGATGTCGCCGCGCGCGCTCGTTGCCGCATTGGAAGCCGCCAGTGCCGCCGCTGCATCCAAAACAGCAGTCGCGAGCGCAGTGCCTGCGGAAATCGCGAGCGCGACGTCCGCCGAAGCCAGAGTCGCGACCGCGGCGCCCTCCGGCATCGTTTCAGTCGCGGACCCTGTCCAGGAACGCGCGCCGAAGCCCAATGATGCGGACATACCCGTGGTCCGCGCAGCCGCACCGGCGAGCACCGCACTCCCCGCGGTCACCGCCGAGTTCATCCCCGGCTACGTCATCAAGATGAAGATCGGCGAGTCCGAGAAGGCGGTCGTCTATCTTGCCACCAGTATTGCGCTGGGCAGCAACGTGGCCCTGAAGGTCAGCAAAACCTTGCGTGACGAGGCGGCGGGACGCCAGTTCCTCGAGCGTGAGTACACGGCGATCATCGCCATTCGTGATCCCCTGGTCGTGCAGATCTACGACTATGGGGTACACGGCGGGTACGAATACCTCGCGATGGAGTATCTCCTGCACGGCGACCTGAAGGCGCGCATGCAGTCCGGGCTCAAGGAAAAGGAGGCCCTGCGCTACGTGGAGCAGATCGCGGCGGCTCTCAGGGTCGTCCACAAAGCAGGACTGCTGCACCGGGACCTGAAGCCACCCAATGTGATGCTGCGGGACAATGACGAAGTTGCGCTCATCGATTTCGGTCTCGCACGCGCGTTGGACGGCAGCACGCCGAGCACGCGCACTGGGGTGTTGCGGGGCTCACCGTACTACATGAGCCCCGAGCAAGCCCTGGGCGAGGAGTTGGATGCACGCTCGGACTTCTACAGCCTCGGGATCATCTTCTACGAGATGCTGACGGGGCGGAAACCTTACACCGGTGCCACGGCGATGGAGGTGCTGCAGCAGCACGTGAACTCGCCACTGCCGCCGCTACCGCATTCGCTGACTCGTTACGAGCCGCTGCTGCGGCGGCTCGTTGCGAAGAACCGCGACGAGCGCTTCGGCAGTGCCGACGAGATCATCACGGCTATCGCAGAGCTGCGGGCCGCGATTCTGCAGGATAGGGAATCAGCCGTGGCCTGAGACCGGGGCGGCCGGTGCCGCCCGCATCACTTCCTCGCTCTCGTGACGCCGCCCGAGCCACCAGGCATTCAACAGCCACAGTGCGGCGAGGCCCGAGCCCACCACGGCCACCTTCGCGGGCGAGAGCCCACCGTGCTGCAGGAGACTGTCGACCTGGCTCGATAGCGCATCGCCGCCGCGATACACGGGCACGTCGATGACGTGTTTCACCCGATAACGGTCTTCGGTACTCAGCGTCGAGAAGAGCATCTCCCGACCGGGGCGCACGAACGCATACTCGCCTATGCGGCGCGCGCAGAACACGAATGCGAGCATGCCGAAGGTGCCCACGGCCGCCAGTCCCAGGAAACCAAAGATCATCGCGGCGGGCACGATGACGAGCAGCGTCGTGATGCCGAGCCGGGTCGCTATCCGGCCGGTGACGAAGAGCTGCAGCAGCAAAGTCGCGGTCTGCACGATCGCATCCATTATCGCGAACACCTGTGTGCGCTGCGCGGAGCCCTTGAACGTCTCCGAGACGATGCGCAGCTGCTCGAAATACAGGAACGTGCTGACGGAGGACAGCAGGATCACGAAAATCGCGATGCCGAGCAGATACGGCGAGGTGAACAACAACCGCGCGCCGTCGATGAGCGGGTTGCCTCCCACCGGTACGTCGTTTCCGGCGGCCACCGCATGGGTTTCCTGGGCGCGGTGCCACACGCTCAGCAGCGCTCGCTGGCAGCCGATGGCGATCACGAAGAGCGATGCGCCGAGATACAGGATTCCGGAATTGCCGATGTGGGTGACGGTCACGGTGGTGAGCCAGGGACCAACGAGGGCCCCGGCGGAGCCGCCCGCGGCAATGACACCAAACAGCCGCTTCGTCTGCTCCCGGGCGAAGATCTCGAGCAGAAAGCCCCAGAAGACCGAGAGCATGAACAGGTTCAACACACTGATCATGACGTAGAAGAATTCCATCACGAGCACGTTCTGCGGATCCGCGCCCAAGAGGAAGCCAACAAGGGCGAGCGAGGCGGCCACGACTCCGTAGACGACCGGCAGGAACCGCGCACGCCGAAAACGAGCGACGACCCAGCCATAGCCCGGCACGATGGCGAGCGAGGCGAGCCAGGTGACGAGGAACAGATTGGCGACACGCTCCTTGCCGAGAAACGTGCCGGCGGTCTCGCGCACGGAGCGCACCGCGAAGTAGCCGCACATCACGCAGAAAATCAGCAGGAATGAGGCGATGACCGCCGGCATTTCCCTGCGGTCGATCTGCGTGGTCCGACCGAGCAGGCGGGCCAGCAGCGACGGTGAGCCCGGGGTCTCATCGGAGCTCGAGGGGTCGCCGCGATTGTCAGGCTGCATCGAAACTCTCCCGAAAAGGTGGCTCGTGGCACACTACTTCGATATTGTGACCGTCCGGATCGAGCACGAACGCGCCGTAATAATCGGCGTGGTAGTGGGGGCGCAGCCCCGGCGCTCCGTTCGAGCGTCCGCCGGCCGCAACGGCTGCGGCGTAGAACGCATCCACCAGCGGACGGCGGGCGACACGAAAAGCGACGTGCACGGCTGGATCGTTCGGACTCCCGCGGGCGATCCAGAAATCGGCCTTGGGGGGCTCGCCGAAGCCGGCTACGTCGGCGTGGCCCGTCACGGACGCCGGAAATTCCAGCAGCAACTCATAGCCGATCGGCTGCAGGGCCGCCCGGTAAAACGCTTTGCTCTTCGCGAAATCGCTGACGGTGACGCCGGTGTGGTCGATCATGTGGGAGGCACCTTGGTGAGCGTCGGTTACCCGGTCATTATCTCCTCGGGCGCCGCCCCATCAAGCTGACAATCTCCGCACGTCGCGCCAGCCCTCAGTGGACGCGCACGCCTCGCGCAACGCCTTGACACCGCCTCAGCCGCCTTGACACTGCCTCACCGGAAAAGGTGCAATGCAGGCCCGGAGCTTGCTGGCACACGAGGGGACTGCGCGTCCGAAGGTCGCTTGACGCTGTGGAAGCTATGCATCTCGTCGATACGACCCTCTTCTATTCGCCCACCAGCGGCGGCGTAAAAAGATATCTCACCGCCAAGCACACCTGGCTCCAGGCCCACACGTCCTGGCGGCACACCATCGTGGTGCCGGGCGAAGAGGACCGGGTCGAGCACGGCGGACTGTGCACCCTCTCCGGCTATCCCGTCCCGGGCTCGTTCAACTACCGGCTGCCGTTGAATCCGCGCCGCTGGATCCGTTTGTTGGATGAGCTGGGACCGGATCTCATCGAGGCGGGCGACGCCTTCCACCCCGCGTGGGCCGCCTGGCAGGTGGCCCGGCAACGCGGCATCCCGCTCATCGCCTTCTATCACTCGAACCTGCCGCAGATTCTCGGCCGGCGCTTCGGCGGCGGCCGTACCGAGAGCCTCATCTGCCGCTACCTTCGCTGGTTGTATGAGCGCTTCGACGTCGTATTCGCGCCCAGCCGCCTGATGTGCGACTTCCTGAACAGCATCGGTATCCAACACACCGTGCACCAACCCCTGGGCGTCGACGCGGAGGTCTTTCACCCGAAGCGGCGGGATGGAGGGCTGCGAGAGCGCTTGGGTCTTGCCCCGAACGCCCGCGTGCTCGTCTATGCAGGACGCTTCGCCGGGGAGAAGAATCTGCCTGTGTTGCTTCAGGCATTCGCCCGCCTGGGCTCACCCTATCATCTCTTGATGATCGGCGGCGATCGGGAAGCCCGCCCAACTTCCAACGTGACGCTGCTTCCCTATCGGCGCGACAGCTTCGAACTGGCCGGATGGCTGGCCTCGGCCGATGCGCTCGTCCACGCCGGCACGAAGGAAACGTTCGGCTTGGTTCTGTTGGAAGCCATGGCGTGCGGCCGCCCGGTCGTCGCCGCACGTGCGAGCTCCATTCCGGAATTCGTCGATGAGAGCGTCGGCATGCTCGCCGAGCCCTGCAGCGTGACGAGCATGGCGGAGGCGATCGTGGCGCTCTACGAGCGCGATCTCGATGCCGTCGGCGCGACCGCACGGGCCCGCGTGTTACGTCGATTCACGTGGCAAAAGGCCTTCCAGGCACAGATGACCACCTATGCGTCGCTGGTCGGTGTTCGCAGACTCACGCTGCCCGAGGAGCAGATCGTTCAACTGCACTCGCAGTCGTGAGGCGCGCTCTAACGGCCGCGGAGGGAAAGTAACAGACGCTTCCCGAGTGAACTCGCCGCCAAGGCCAGCACCACACGCCAGAACAAGCGCTTCGTCCAGGGAGCCGGCCGGGGCGCGATCGCGGCGTAGAACGGGGCCGCGACCTCCCGGTGCAAATGCACCGAGCTTG
>DASZVD010000538.1:0-7181 GCA_035547375.1 Steroidobacteraceae bacterium | reverse complement strand
CTACACGATCACGGGTGCACCCCGGGTCGTGAAGGGAAAGGTGATCATCGGAAATGGCGGAGCCGACATCCTCGGGGTGCGCGGTTATGTCTCCGCCTACGATGCGGATTCGGGCAAGCTGGCGTGGCGCTTCTACACCGTACCGGGCGATCCCGGTAAGGGACCCGACGGCGCGGCGTCCGACAAAGTGCTGGCAACGAAGGCGGCCTCCACGTGGTTCGGCTCGTGGTACCGCTATGGCGGCGGCGGCACGGTCTGGGATTCGATCGTGTACGACCCGGAGCTCGATCAGCTCTATGTCGGAACGGGCAACGGCCTGCCCTGGAACCAACGGATCCGCTCGGAGGGAAAGGGAGACAACCTCTTCCTCTGCTCGATCATTGCGCTGCGTCCGCAGACGGGAGAATACCTGTGGCACTACCAGGTCAATCCCGGCGAGACGTGGGACTTCAACGCCGATCAGCCGATGATGTTGGCGGACCTGCGGATCGGGGGCCAGATGCGCAAGGTGCTCATGCAGGCGCCGAAGAACGGCTTTTTCTATGTCATCGACCGGCGTACCGGTCACTTGATCTCGGCGCGCAATTTCGTACCGGTCAACTGGGCGACGGGCATCGATCTGCGCACGGGGCGGCCGCAGGAGACACCGGAAGCGCGCTACGCAAACGGCACCTTCGTGGCCAGTCCCGGCGGCGCGGGCGCCCACAACTGGCAGCCGATGGCATTCAGCCCGGCGACGGGGCTGGTCTACATTCCCGTCCAGGAGCTGCCGATGGCGTATCGCAGCGATCCGGCGTTCGCTCCCGATGCGCAGAAGGTCAACTCGGGAACCGACTTCAGCCTGCTGGGCGTGCCGGATGATCCGGCGCAACGGCAGGCGATTGCGGCGCTCCTCAAAGGGCGCCTGCTCGCGTGGGATCCGGTAGCGCAGCGGGAAGCCTGGCACGTCGAGCACTCGGGGCCCTGGAATGGCGGGGTGCTCGCGACGGCGGGCAATCTCGTGTTCGAGGGAACGTCCGATCGCCGGTTCCAGGCGTTTCGGGCCAGCGACGGGCAGCATCTGTGGAGCATTGCCACTCAAACGGCGGTGATCGGCGGCCCGATCACCTATCGTGTCGGGAGCGATCAGTATGTCGCTGTGATGGCGGGCAACGGCGGAGCGGTGCCGCTCGCCTTGCCGACGCTGATCGGGAAAGCGCAGCGGGCTCCCCTGGGCAGGGTGTTGGTGTTCAAGCTCAACGGGGGAGCGCACCTGCCGGCCGCCGCTGCGGCGCCGCTGCCTCCCGCGGCGCCGGCCGCACAGACGTGGCCCGAAGAGACGGTCCAGCGCGGCAGCCTGTTGTATTCGAGCTTCTGCGCGCGCTGTCACGGAAGCTCGCTGCTGTCTTCCGGAATCACGCCGGATTTGCGCCGCTCCCCGTTGGTCGCCTCAGGTGAGGCGTTCAATCAGGTCGTGCTGCAGGGGATCCTGACCGAGCGAGGCATGGTGTCGTTCGCGGGGCACCTGGATCCGGCGCAGGTCGATTCCATCCGGGCTTACATTTCGGCCGGCGCCCGCTTGCTGCAGCAGCAGGAGAGAGCCGCCGAGTGAGGCAACTTGCAGCAGGAGGAATCTAACGAGTGAGGCGTCGATACAGGCCGAGGCGATCGCGGATCACCCGCCCCTGGACGATCTGTCCGTCTTTGACGGTGACCAGTCCGCTCATGTGAAGGACGACCTCGCTCTCGCGCTGCGACGCAGAGACCGTCGCAAAGTCGTCCGCCAGGCGCCCGGTTTGTGCAATGTGGAAGGCAACCTGATTTCCCGCGGAAAACAGGTCGTCGACCCTGGCGCCGCTCGTGTCGATGACTCGCTGACGCCGCGCACCCGTCCACTCGTCATCGAACACAACCGTATCGAGCCGAGTTAGATCGTCTTCGGTGAGGAACCTGCGGACGAGTTCCTCGGCGGGGACATTCGGCGCCGCAGGCTCCGTGTCCCAAGGCGCGATGGCGGAAGTTTCGACCGGAAGAGCGGCGCCGTCGGCGAGCTGTGTGCGCCGCGAGTAATAATCCTGCTCGACGAAGTTTTCCGTCAGCCGGGTTCCGTCCCACTTGTACAGGCCGATGCCGCTCCAGGCCGCTCGCGCTCCGGCGTGCCGCAGCGACGCGCCGTGCTCGGCGAACCTCAGGCACAGCCGCTCGCCGTTCGTGACGAGCTCGTTGATGGTCAGGCACAGCCCGGGAAACTGCTGAAATTGTTTGCTCGTGGCCGGCTTGTACTGCGTGTCGCGGCCGCGCAGCTCATGGGTTCCCATGTGGAGGGTGTACTCCGGCACCATGATCGTGTCGCAGGCATCGAAGTCCTGGCGGTTCGTGTAGTCGTAGCAGTAGCGGCGCATCAGCGCGACGAACGGGTGCATCGGCAGTCTCGGTCCGGCGACGGTGGCGCAAAGATAGCCAGCCCTCCAGCGGGCGGCGCCTATCCGACGATAGGACCCTTGGCGTTGGGCGGCGGCTAGGGTGAGTGGCAGATGAACACACCACTGTTGCCCGCCTCCCAAGGCGTTCCGGCCGGCCGTACCATGGAAGAGCGGATCCTGGATCTGCGTGCGCGCCAGGCGCGCGCCCGTGAGATGGGAGGCCCCGAAGGTCTTCGCCGGCACCGCGAGTCCGGCCGGCTTCCGGTCCGCGAGCGTTTGACGATGCTGGTCGATCCGGATTCGTGGTTCGAGATCGGCGCTCTCGGCTTGCCGGAGCGGCGTACCGATCGCCACGTGCCGGGCGATGCGGTCGTGACGGGTTTCGCCCGACTCGACGGGCGCCGCATTGGAGTCATCGGTATCGACTCCAGCGTACTGGCGGGAACCACTGCGCCGACCAGCATGCGCAAGCAGGGGCGCCTGATCGAGATGACTCAGGATTTCGGCTTTCCGCTCGTGCTGCTGTGCGACGCGGACGGCGGCCGCATACCCGACGTGATGGGCTGGCGGTTCAGTCATCTGCCGCTCGACTTCAAGACATTCATCAATCCCCCGGAGGGACAGCCGCCGGTGCCACGCGCGGCGGCGATACTCGGTCCGTCTTATGGCGACTCCGCGCTGCACGCCGCGACGGCGCACTTCGTGGTGATGATCCGGACGGGAGCCGTGGCGCTGTCAGGACCTTCCGTGGTGTCAGCCGCCATCGCGGAGCGGGTAACCGACCAACAACTCGGTGGCCCCGAGGCCGCCACTGCGGTTGGCAACGCCCATATGGTCGTTGACAGCGAGCAGGAGGCGATGGATGCCATCGCCGCGTTCCTGGCGTATCTGCCGGGCAATGCTACGGCGGCCGCCCCGGTGGCCCCGTCCCGTCCTCCTCTCAGTCCCGCTTCCGAGCTCGAGCACATCGTGCCGCTCGGCTCCAAGTCCGGTTATGACATGCACCGTGTGTTGGAGGCGATTGTCGACGAGGCGAGTCTTCTCCCCTGGGGCGCGGACTGGGGGCCGAGCTTGATCTGCGCCCTCGCCCGGATAGAAGGGCAGCCGGTCGGGATCGTCGCCAACCAACCGATCGCCGGTGCCGGCGCGCTCGATCCGCAGGCTTTGCGCAAAGAGCACGACTTCGTCGATCTGTGCGACACGTTCAACGTCCCTTTGGTCTTCCTGCACGATGTCCCGGGTCTGTTGATCGGCACCGAGGCCGAGCGCGGCGGCATCCTGCGGGCCTATGAGAAGCTGGTGGCACGGATCGCCGCCGCGCGGGTTCCCAAGATCGGCGTGGTCATCCGCAAGGCCTACGGGGGCGGACATTTTGCGATGGGCGGCCGTCCGACTCACCCGAGCTTTCTCTTCGGCTGGCCCACGGCGGAGCTGGGCTTCATGGCGCCCGAGGCCGGCGTGCAGACCGTCCATCGGCGGCGGTTGGACCAGGTCGCGGCACAGGAGGGCAGCCAGGCGGCCGAGCGGCTCGCCGCCGAGCTGATCCAGGAATGGGTCACCGAATCGGAGCCTTGGGAGGCCGCCGCTCACCTCTCACTGGACGATGTGATCGAGCCCGCGCAGACCAGGGCCGTCATCGCAGCGAGCCTCGACGTTGCGTGGGGCGACCGTGTCGCGCGGGTGACGGGCCGATGGTGACAACCGGTACGGTCGCGCCCTTGTTCCGCCCATTCGTGCTGAACGGTCTGCGGTTGCCGAATCGGATCGTCATGGCGCCGATGACCCGTTGGGGATCGCCGAACGGCATACCGGGCGGCGATGTCGCCGCGTATTACCGGCGCCGTGCCGAGAATGATTGCGGCCTGATCATTACGGAGGGCACGACCGTGGATCATCCCGTTGCCTCGTACTCGGTACGAGTGCCGGTATTCCACGGCGAGGCGTTGTCAGGCTGGCGGCGTGTCGTGGCGGAGGTGCACGCCGCAGGCGGGCGGATCATGCCGCAGCTGTGGCACGTTGGAATCGCGAGACGCCCGTCGCAGGACTATCCCAATCGCCATCTTCCGAGCGTGAGTCCTTCGGGACTCTTTCTGCCTGACAAGGAGCCCGTCGCCCCTCCCGCGACCCGTGCGGAGTTGCGCGCCGTGAGCGCTGCTTTCGTGAAAGCGGCCTGCCAGGCCCGCGAGCTCGGGTTCGACGGGATCGAGTTGCACGGCGCGCACGGCTATCTGTTCGATCAATTCTTCTGGCAGCCCATCAACCGGCGCGACGATGAGTATGGCGGCGACCTCGAAGGTCGCACCCGCTTCGCGGTCGAGACGATCGGGGCCATCCGGCGCGCGGTGGGAGCTGATTATCCCTTCATTTTCCGCATCTCCCAGTGGAAGGAGCAGGACTACACCGCAAAGCTGGCGCGCTCGCCCGATGAGCTGGCCGGGTTTCTGGGCATCCTCGCGCGAGCCGGCATCGACGCCTTCCATTGCTCGCAGCGCCGCTATTGGGAGGCCGAGTTTCCAGGGTCCGCGCTCAATCTCGCCGGCTGGGCCAAGCGACTCACTCAAAAGGCGAGCATCGCCGTGGGCAGTGTCGGCCTGTCGGGCGAGTTGAATACGCGAGGGCCGGGTGGACTGGGGCAACACGCGGCCGTTGCCGGCATCGACGGCCTGCTCGAGCGCATGGAGCGCGACGAGTTCGACCTCATCGCCGTCGGGCGCGCGCTGTTGGCGGATCCCGCGTGGGCACGCAAGGTTCGCGAAGGGCGCTTCGATGAGCTCACGCCTTATACACCGGCCGCATTGGAGCGCTTGCATTGAAATCCTGGCCGGAAACCGCGCGTGTGCCCGCGGCGCTGTTGATCGCCAACCGCGGCGAGATCGCCGTGCGGATCATCCGTGCCTGTCGTGAGCTGGGCATCAGGAGTATCGCCGTTTACAGCGACGCCGATGCGGGCGCTCTCCACGTGCGCCTGGCGGACCAAGCCTGCCGGCTCGGCCCGGCTGCCGTCCGGGAGTCCTATCTTCACAGCGAACGGCTGTTGGAAGCAGCCCGGGCTCGTGGGGCGGCGGCCGTGCACCCCGGCTACGGGTTGCTCAGTGAGAACGCTGCTTTCGCAGCCGCCGTGATCGAGGCTGGTCTGACCTTCGTCGGTCCGACTCCGGCGGTGATCGCACGAATGGGCGACAAGGTTGCGGCACGAGCCGCAGCTGCGGAGAGTGGCGTTCCGTTGCTGCCCGCCTCCGCGCGGCACGTCGTTGACATTGCGGAGGCGAAGCGAGCCGCCGGGCAGATCGGCTATCCGCTGGTGATCAAAGCGAGTCATGGAGGCGGTGGCCGCGGCATGCGTGTGGTGCACGACGAGGCGAGGCTGGAGCCGGCCTTGCGCGAAGCCGCTCGGGAGTCCAACGCGGCCTTCGGTCGCGGGGAGGTTTACCTCGAGAAATACATTTGTCGCGCGCGTCATGTCGAAGTGCAGATACTCGCCGACGCTCACGGAAACATCGTACACATCGGCGATCGCGATTGCTCGGTGCAGCGCCGCCACCAAAAGTTGATCGAGGAAGCGCCGGCGCCTGAGTTACCGCGGGCGTTGCGCGCGGGCCTGCGGGAAAGTGCGGTACGGTTGGCGCAGGCAGTGGGCTACCTCGGTGCCGGAACTGTCGAGTTCCTGGTGGATCCCGCTGCGCAGACATACTACTTCCTGGAGATGAACACTCGACTGCAGGTCGAGCATGGCGTCTCCGAGCTCGTCTCCGGCGTCGATCTCGTGCAGAGCCAGCTTCACATCGCTTGCGGTGAGGCGCTGCCGTTCACGCAGGCGGATATTCAGCTGCGGGGCGCGGCGATTCAGGCGCGGATCGCGGCCGAGGATCCCTGGAGCGACTTCCAACCCTCGGCCGGAAAGGTGTCCCGATTGCAACTGCCCACGGCGCCCTGGGTGCGCTGTGATTTTGGAGTGGAGGCGGGCGATGTCGTCAGTGCTCACTACGATTCGCTGGTCGGGAAGGTGCAGGCGTGGGGGCCGACACGCGAAACCGCGCGGCGTCGATTGATTGCCGCGCTGGCGGGGCTTGAAGCCGTGGGCGTTGCCACTACCGCGCCGTATTTGCGTCAGGTGTTGGAGCATGGCGATTTCGCCTCTGTAAAGCACGACACGGGCTCCATTGAGCGAGTGTGGCGGCCGGATCCGCAGTTGCGTCCGCTCGGGGAAGCGAATTTCAACAGTGGCGGGGTCGAGGACGGGCCACGTGCCGCGGCGCCCCGGACACGTCGGGTGCGGTTGTCGACCAGCCAAGGGGTAATCGAGGTCGACGTTCATGGGGCTCAGCGAGCGAGGACGACTGAGAACGTGCAACGAACGACAAGAGAGGCGACAGGAGAAAGACCGCGTGCGGCTGACAGGACGGGGCGCTCGAACGGCGAGCCGCTCGCACCGATTGACGGAGCCGTCATTCAGGTAGCGGTCAAGGTGGGGGATGTCGTGAAAACGGGTGATCTGCTGGCGGTGATGGAGGCGATGAAAATGGAGCTACCGGTGCGTGCCGCGCGGGCGGGTACGGTCGAGGCAGTTCTGGTGGAGGCGGGCCAGGTCGCCGCCAAGGGGAGCCTCCTGGTCGCTCTGGCGGCAGCTCCCGCGAGTCCGGGCCCGGACGCCGCGAGCGCGAAGGAAGCTCATGTCCTCCCGTGACCTGCCGCCCCATGGCGAGCTTCTGCGACGGCAGGCCGAGGCGCACGGTGAGCGCCTGTTCGCGGTCGTCGATGACGAGACCATCAGTTATCGGG
>DASZVD010000537.1:0-4077 GCA_035547375.1 Steroidobacteraceae bacterium | reverse complement strand
GTGCCGCGGTCCACCGGCCATCGATGAGCGCCCGGCCTTCCGGGCGGACGGCCGCGGCCCGCTCTTCCCAATCCTTGCGGGCGCTGGGGGCGGTGGGTGTAATAGGGCTCATGGGGTGAGTGGCGCTCCGCGCTGTGGGGCAGACTTTCACAGGAGTGCGCGCCTGCTCAAAGCCGAGAAATTGGCTACCCGCATCGAAAAAAGGCATTGGAATCGAGGGTGTCCCGGGGCGACGCTACGCGGCGGCCGGCGTGCCCCGGGAGTGGGAATTCTCCAGATCGCGCGGTCTTTGGAGCGTGCCAATGGCAAAGAAGACGATCGACAGACGCTGGCTCCCTTTGAATGCCTTGCGCGCCTTTGAAGGCGTCGCCAAGCATGGAAGCTTCACCGCTGCCGCGAACGCCTTGCTCATCTCGCAAAGCGCTTTGTCGCGGCACGTGATCGCGCTGGAGCGGCTGACGGGAGTGCAGCTGTTCGATCGCAAGCCTCACGCGCTGCAGCTCACCAAGGCCGGGCAACACCTGCTGCCGGCCGTCATGAAATCGTTCGACCGGCTCGAGTACGCGCTCGATGACATCCGCAATGAAGGCGCGCCGACCCAACGGACCTTGCGCGTGCAGATGCCGCCGACCTTCGCGGTGCAGCTCGCGGTGCCCATCCTGCGCGATTTCCGCAGAGCCAGCACCGAAGTCGATATCGACCTCGTCAGCCCTTCCGGCGTGGGCCCGCCGCTGGGCGACGTGGACGTCGCGGTCGTGTACTCGAGGCCGACGACAGTGACGGATCTCGTCTCCGACCTGTTGTGGCCGGTGCGGCTGAGCATCCTCTGTCATCCCAACATCGCGGCCGGGCACGCGGGGAAGGATCTCGGCGCCTTCATCGAAGCGAACGAGATCGTCCATGTGCGCATCGCTCCCGAGCTGCCGCGGCACCACGTGTGGTCGCAGTTCCTGCGTCAGGCCGGTCTGGAGTCCCTCAACCACGAGCGGGGCCTCGTGTTCGACACGGCGGTGCTGGCCGTTCAATACGCGCTCAGCGGCCAGGGCCTGGTGCTGGTCGACCCGAATCTCTTCAGTGAGGAGATCCGCGCCGGGCGGCTGGTGCGCCCGTTCGATGTGACTCTCGACAACGGCTACGGCTATTACCTCATCACCCATCCCGAGGGGCTGAGCGACACGGCCATCGGCCTGTTCCGCTCGTGGCTCATCGAGCGCTTCGGGACGAAGGTGACCGGAGCGGAGTCGAAGGTGCACCTGGCCGTATCCAATGAGTGAGCCGCCGCGGGAGTCTCATCGGTCATGAAGAGTAATGCTCGAGTGGTGGTGATCGGCGGCGGTGTCGTCGGTGCCAGCGTGCTGTATCACCTGACGAAGGCGGGTTGGCAGGACGTCATGCTCGTCGAGCGTGACGAGCTGACCTGCGGCTCGACATGGCACGCCGCCGGCGGCATGCACACCGTCAACGGCGATCCCAACGTTGCGAAGCTGCAGCAGTACACCATCAATCTTTACAAGGAGCTCGAGCGGATCTCCGGGCAGTCCTGCGGCGTGCACATCACGGGCGGCATCATGTTGGCCGGCACGAAGGAGCGGCTGGACTGGCTGAAAATGGCGAAGGCCCGCGGCCGCTATCTCGGCATGGAGCTGGAGCTCATTTCCGTTGCGGAGGCGAAGAAGCTGTTTCCGCTGATGGAGGCGAAGCACTTCGTCGGCGGCATGTTCGATCCGATCGAGGGTCATGTGGATCCCTACGGAGTCACGCACGCGTATGCGAAGTCGGCGCAGATCGGTGGCGCGGAAGTCGTCCGTCACACGCGGGTAGTCGATCTGCAACCGCGCGCCGATGGCTCGTGGGATGTCATTACCGATCACGGTAATGTTCACGCCGAGCACGTCGTGAACGCAGGCGGCCTGTGGGCACGCGAAGTAGGGCGCATGGTAGGGTTGGAGCTGCCCATTCTCGCCATGGAGCACCAGTACCTCATCACCGAGGAGATCGCCGCGTTCAA
The DNA here is from genome assembly GCA_035547375.1 of Steroidobacteraceae bacterium. Taxonomy (GTDB): domain Bacteria; phylum Pseudomonadota; class Gammaproteobacteria; order Steroidobacterales; family Steroidobacteraceae; genus 13-2-20CM-66-19. Next base: position 2,069 of record DASZVD010000537.1, on the reverse strand, counting down.
GGGGCAGAAGGAGCAGCTCCACTGCATCGATTTCGAAGGGGAGATCTATTTGCGGCAAGAGCGGGACGGGATGCTCATGGGCACGTATGAGCGCGCGGGCGTGCCGTGGTCGCCGCTGCAGACTCCCTGGGACTTCGGCCAGAATCTGTTGCCCAACGATCTGGAGCGGATTGCGCCCAGCCTGGAAGTCGGCTTCGAGCATTTCCCGACGCTGGGCGAGGCGGGGATCAGGAAGGTCGTGAACGGACCGTTCACATTCGCTCCGGACGGCAATCCCTTGGTCGGACCGGTGAAGGGCCTGCGGAATTTCTGGGTGGCCTGCGGTGTCATGGCGGGGTTCAGCCAGGGCGGCGGTGTCGGGCTCGCGCTGTCGCAATGGATGGTGGAGGGGGACCCGGGCGCCGATGTCTGGGCGATGGACGTCTCGCGTTACGGCGACTGGACGACTCTCGCCTACACGAACGCCAAGGTCCGCGAGAATTACTCACGCCGCTTCCGCATTCGCTTCCCGAATGAGGAGCTGCCCGCGGCCCGGCCGTTGCGCACCACTCCGATCTATGACCGGTTGCAGGCCGAGCACGCGGTGTTCGGGGATTATTGTGGTCTCGAGCACCCTTTGTGGTTCGCGCCGACGGCGGCTGAAGCCAGGGAGGACGTGACCTTCAAGCGGTCCAACGCCCATGGGCACGTGGCGGCCGAATGCGGCGCGGTGCGTAACGGGGTCGGGCTTCTCGAGATCTCCAACTACGGCAAGTTCGAGCTGACCGGCCCGGGTGTCGTGGAATGGTTGTCCCGGGTGATGGCGAACCGCGTCCCCGACGTCGGCCGCATGGGACTCACGCCGATGCTGAACGAGCGAGGCAAGCTCATCGGCGATTTCACGATGTGCCGTCCGGCGAAGGACCGCGTGTTTCTCATCGGTACGTACGCGGCTGAGACGTACTACCTGCGTTGGTTCGAGCGTTACCTGACACCCTCATCGGGCGTCTCGATCCGGCCCTGTGCGATGGAGTACGTCGGCCTGTCGATCGCGGGCCCGAAGTCGCGAGCGTTGCTGCAGTCGTTGGTACGGGATGATCTGGCCACCGCATTGTTCCCCTTCCTGTCCTTCAAGCGCATGGATGTGGGCATGGTCCCGGCACACGTGGGGCGCGTCTCGTTCACGGGCGACCTGGGTTACGAAATCTGGGTGACGACGGACTATCAACGTGCGCTATACGATCTGCTGACCGCGGCCGGCCGGGAGCACGGCTTGAAGCTGTTCGGCGGGCGGGCGTTGAATGCCATGCGGATCGAAAAGAGCTTCGGCAGCTGGGCTCGGGAGTATCGACCGATCTATGGTCCGTACGAGGCGGGCCTGGGACGCTTCGTCGATCTCGGGAAGGGCGATTTCGTCGGGCGTTCCGCGGCGCTCGCGGAGAAGGAGAGCGGCGGTGCGCTGCGCCTCGTGAGTTTCTCTGTGGATGCGGCGGATGCGGATGCCATCGGCGATGAGCCTGTCTGGCACGACGGCAAGGTCGTTGGCTGGGTGACCTCGGGTGCCTATGGACACAGCGTGCAGCGTTCCCTGGCACTGGGCTACGTCCCGGCGAGTCTCGCGAACGCCACCAGCGGATTCGAGATCGAGATCATCGGCGAGCGGCGCAAGGCGCAGCGGCAGGCAGGGCCTGCGTTCGATGCCAGCGGCGCGCGTATGCGGGCTTGAGAAAAACGAGGTCTCTCATGGTTGCAGCGAAGAAGGCGGTTGCGAAAAAGAAGTCGGCGAGCGGGTACCGGGAGCCGGGCTTGCTGAAGCGACTCGCGGCGGGTCCGGTCATTTGCGCGGAAGGCTATGTGTTCGAGCTGGAGCGTCGTGGTTATCTGCAAGCCGGCGCGTTCGTGCCGACCGTGTTGACGGAGCATCCGGAAGTCGTCGAGCAACTTCACATGGACTTCGTGCACGCCGGCTCTGACGTGACGCAGGCGCTGACGTATTACGTGCACCGGGAGAAACTGCGGGTGATCGGCCGGGAGAAGGATCTCGTGCCGATGAACCGGATTGCGCTCAACATCGCCAAGAAGGTGGCTCG
>DASZVD010000536.1:0-15614 GCA_035547375.1 Steroidobacteraceae bacterium | reverse complement strand
CCGAGGGAGGTGACGTGGCCGTGTCGGTGAGCGACCAGGGACCCGGCCTCGCGCCGGGGATGGAACCGCAGCTTTTCTCCCCCTTTTCGACCACCAAGCCGGCCGGCACGGGTCTCGGCCTGGCGATGAGCCGGACCGTCGCCCGGGCCCACGGCGGCGATCTCGAGTATCAGGCCAATTTCCCGCGGGGGGCCTCCTTCACGCTGACACTGCCGGGCGTGCACAGCACCACCCACGAGGCGATCGTGGCGGCCTGAAAGCGCCTTGCGGTTTATACGTATGCCGGTGTCGGCAGCTCCGTATTTTCCGCAACCCGTGCTGCGGCAAGACTACGCGCCATCCGCAGCACACGCCGCCGACGCGGCAAAGGCCAAGTGTCATGAAGGAGCGCCAACCCACGATCTCGGTGGTCGATGACGATGCCGCCGCCCGCAGCTCTTTACGCCTCCTGCTGAAATCGCTGGGCCTTGCCGCCACGGCATACGATTCCGCCGCGGCTTTCCTGGCCAGCCACAGCCCCCAGCAGCCCGGCTGCCTCCTGCTGGACATTCGCATGCCCGGAATGAGCGGCCTGGAGTTGCAGGAGGAGCTGAACCGGCGCGGCTCGCTCACTCCCATCATCTTCATTACCGGTCACGGCGACGTCCCCATGGCCGTCGAGGCGATGCAGCACGGAGCCTTCGATTTCCTGCAAAAACCCTTCCGTGACCAGGAGCTGCTCGATCGCGTCCAGCGGGCTCTGGCCAAGGACCGCTCGGTCCGCGACAGCCTGCTCGAGCACGATACCATCCGGCGGCGCCTCGACTCGCTCACCGAGCGGGAGCACGACGTCCTGGAGCTCGTGACCGGCGGCGCCCCCAACAAGATCATCGCGCACAAGCTGGGAATCAGTCAGCGCACGGTGGAGATCCATCGCGCCCGGGTGATGGAGAAGATGAGTGCCGATTCGCTGGCGCAACTGGTCCACATGACGATGGCAGCCGGCGCGACGCGCTCGCAGACGCTCGCGCGCAACACCGCGCGCCCGTCGTGACGGGAAAGAACTCCCTTACGGAAGCGGCTGCATTGCCAGGAAAGCAGCCGGATGCCAAGCTAGGATTTCTGCAGGCGCACGATTGGTCCACGATGGTTACGATGTTATCGTCCGGGTTGGTGCGCAGCGCCCTCGACTCCTCGCCGGACGCCATGGTGCTGGTGGACGCATCAGGCCGAATCCTGTTTGCAAATCAGCAGGCTCACGCCTTGTTCGGCTACGAGCCCGACGCGCTGCGGGGCGAGCGGATCGAGCAGCTCATGCCGGAGCGCTTTCGCGGGCGGCACGTCGCGCACCGCGAGGACTTCTCGGCCGAAAACCGGGTGCGCCCGATGGGTGCCGGTCTCGAGCTCTACGCCCGGCGCCGGGACGGCGCGGAATTTCCGGTGGAGATCAGCCTCAGCCCGCTCCGCGACCAGGAGCAGGCGCTGGTCGCGGCGACCATTCGGGACGTCTCCGAGCGCAAGCGCTTCCAGCAGGAATTGGTTCTGGCGCGCGAAGCGGCGGAGCGCGCCCGGCAGATTGCCGATGACGCCCGCGAAGCCGCCGTGCGGGCCAATCAGGCCAAGAGCCGCTTTCTCGCCACGGCGAGCCACGATCTGCGCCAGCCGCTCCAGTCGCTGTCGCTGCTGAACGGCACGCTGCGCCGGCTGATGAATCACCCGGACGCCCAGGAGGCCCTGGCACACCAGGACCAGGCGATCGAGGCGATGTCGCGCCTGCTGAACGCCTTGCTGGACATCAGCAAGCTGGAATCGGGCGCGATCAAGCCGGACCAGGTCGATTTTCCGGTCACCCGGCTGCTCGAGGAGCTGCACCATGAGTTCGCGGGCCTGGCAGCCAACAAGGGACTCGAGCTCGAGGTCACCACGACGCCGGAATGCGCTCACAGCGACCCCTCGCTCGTCGGACAGATCCTGCGCAACCTGATCTCGAATGCCATCAAGTACACGCGCAGCGGCGGCGTACACCTGCGCGGCGTGCGCCGCCCCGGCGGCATTCGCATCGAAGTGTCGGATACGGGCATAGGCATTGCGCCGAACCAGCTCCAATACATCTACGACGAGTTCTATCAGATCGGCGTTCCGACCAACAGCTCGCGCAACGGCTATGGGCTCGGCCTCAGCATCGTGCAACGGCTGGTCACCTTGTTGGGACTGACGCTCGAGGTCAGCTCCGAGATCGGCAAGGGAACGGCGTTCGCATTCGAGCTGCCCGTGGGCAGGAGCCAGCCGGGCGCCGTAGCCGAAGCCGCGGCCACGCAACCCGCTCGTCAGACGACCGCTCCGCAAGTGCTGCTCGTCGAAGACGATCCCGCCGTGCGCAGCGCGACGCGCATGCTGTTGAAAGTCGAAGGATATCGCGTATTCACGGCCGGAGGCCTGGCGGAAGCCCTGGCCGTCGCGCGGGAGCACCCGGGACTGGAGTTGCTCGTCACGGACTTTCATCTCAGCAACAACGAGACCGGCACCCAGGTCGTGGCGTCGTTGCGGGCGGCACTGGGAAGGCCGCTGAAGGTCGTGTTGATCACGGGAGATACTTCCGCGGAAGTCGGCAACCTGCGCGGTGACGCGACGGTACGCCTTGCCCGCAAGCCCATTCACGCCGATGAGCTGCTCTCGCTCATGAAATCGCTGCTCGCGCCCTGAGCGAATGGCGCGCCGCGCCACACGCACGGCCGCCCCGCCCCGTGCTACCCGGGGCCCGGGGCACTTCATCCGGGAATTCGCCCTGCTCGGAGCGGCGCTGGCGGGAGTGACCGCCGGAGGCATCGCCCACGCGCTGCACGCGCAATACGCAGCGCAGTGGCTGTTTTCCGCGTCGACCGGCCTGGTTCTCGTCGCAACCGCCATCGCTACCGGACGAAAGCTCCTGCAACGTGAAGCGGGTGTGGACCTGATAGCGCTCTTTGCCATGGCCGGCGCGCTTGCACTGGGCGAGTACCTCGCGGGTGCGATCATCGCGGTCATGTTGACCGGGGGCGCCTCGCTCGAGCGATTCGCGATCGCCAGAGCCCGGCGTGAGCTCGGCGCTCTGATCAAGCGTGCCCCGCGCATCGCACACCGTCGCGCTGGAGAAAGCATCGTCGACGTCGACGTGGGTGAAGTGGCCCTCGGTGACCTGCTCCTCGTGAAACCGGGAGAGGTCGTTCCCGTGGACGGTATCGTCAGCTCGGGAACCGCGGTGCTCGATGAAGCGGCCCTGACCGGTGAGTCCAAGCCGGTCGAGCTGGAACAGGGAGCACCGCTGCGCAGCGGCGGTACCAACGCCGGCGGCCCTTTCGAGTTGCGGGCGACGGCCACGGCCCTCGAGAGCACGTATGCCGGAATCATCCGGCTCGTGCGGGAGGCGGAAGATTCCAGGGCGCCGTTCGTGCGCCTGGCAGACCGGTACGCTCTGGCTTTCCTCGGGCTCACACTCTTGCTGGCCTCGTTGGCGTGGGCTGTCGAGGGAAGTTTCGTTCGAGCGCTGGCTGTGCTCGTCGTGGCGACGCCGTGCCCGCTCATCCTTGCAGCACCCGCGGCTATCATCGCCGGCGTATCGCGCGCAGCGAAGCATGGGATTATCGTGAAGGGCGGCGGACCGCTCGAGACGCTCGCGAGCGTGCGCGTGTTGTTGCTCGACAAGACCGGGACGGTTACCGCCGCAAGACCGGAAGTGGTCGCGGTGGAGACTCTCGGCTCGGTGTCCTCGGACGAAGTCGTTCGAAATGCCGCATCCATCGAGCAGGTCTCTGTTCACCCGTATGCGCCAGCCATCCTGGCCGAGGCACGTAACCGCAACATCGAGCTGAGCTTTCCGACGGACGTCCGCGAGCGGATGGGAACCGGCATCGCCGGATCGCTCTACGGACATCGGGTCGCGGTGGGACAGCTGGCTTTCGTTGCTCCGGGGACATCCCCCTCTCCCGAGCTGCGCTCCATTGAATTGCGCACGGCCGTGGAAGGCTCCGCAAGTGTTTATGTTTCGATTGATGGCGCTCTCGCCGGTGTCCTCCTGATGCAAGATCCCGTTCGACCGGAAGCCCCGCGCGTGCTCCGCTCGTTGCGAGAGGCGGGAGTCCGGCGCATTCACATGGTGACGGGTGATCACCCTGATGTGGCGGAGCTCGTGGGAGACGCTCTGGGTGTTGACCGCGTTTTTTCGGAGCGTACGCCGGAGGAAAAAGCTGACGTCATCCGCCTCGTACGCTCGGAAGGAGTAACGGCGATGGTCGGCGACGGTATCAACGACGCACCGGCACTGGCGCTCGCGGATATCGGAATCGCCATGGGTGCGCGCGGCGCGACCGCGGCCTCGGAGGCTGCGGATGTGGTACTGACTGCAGACCGGTTCGAGGGGCTTGCGCTCGCCATCACAATTGCCCGGAGGACACGCCGCATCGCGCTCCAAAGCGTGTTCGTCGGAATGGGGCTTTCGCTGCTGGCGATGGGCTTTGCCGCCGCGGGATACATCTCACCCGTTGCCGGTGCCCTGCTGCAGGAAGGCATCGACATTCTGGTGATCTTGAATGCTCTGCGGGCCCTGGGAGGCCCCGGGATATCGATCCCCAACAAGACGGAAAGCCGGCGTCTCGTGCGGGATCTCGTCACCGCCCACCGTACACTGCGGCCACGCGTGGGAGAGCTTGCCGCGCTGGCCTCGCGACTGGATGTGCTGCCCGGAGGCGAAGCGCGCTCGCAGCTCGAGCACATGCGCGATATGTTGGAAAAAGAGCTGTTGCCGCATGAGCGCGCGGAGCAGAGGACGGCGTATCCTCTCATCGAAAGCGTGCTCGAGGAAGAAGATCCCACGGGCCCGCTCATTCAGACTCATCACGAGATTCACCGGCTCACGCGTCTCTACGGCCGCCTCGTGGCACGACTTCCGGCCGAGGGGCCGTCGCGGGAAGACTTACGCGACCTGCGTCGCGTGCTTTACGGGCTGCACGCGATCCTCGCGCTGCACTTCGCCCAGGAAGAAGAGCTGTACGCGTTGTTCGAAGCCTGAGCGCCGGAGCCGAAGTGACGCGCGGTCACTTCGGCCGCGGTCACCCCGGCAATACGTAGTTTCCGCCCGCGAGTAGGTAGTTGTCCGGCTAAGGTTGCGCCGGCGGCGCTGCTAGGCTCGGCTCTACTTTGGATCGAAAAGGTCTCTGTGATGAAAAGTAAACGAGCGTTCCACGGCTGGCTCGCGGTGGCCGTCGGCGGCGTCCTCTGCGCCAGCGTGCGCCCTGCGGCGGCGGTGCCGAGTTTCGCGCGCCAGACGGGCATGGCCTGCGAGGCCTGTCACACGGTGTTTCCGGAGCTGACGCACTTCGGCCGCATGTTCAAGGCGAACGGCTACATCCTGGACAACGTCAAGCAGGTTCAGGACGTCAGCGCCAGGAAGGAGCAGCTGCTGGAGCTGGCGGGCATTCCGCCACTGTCGATCATGCTGCAGATCTCGTACTCGCAGCTGCGACAGTCCCTGCCCGACCAGTCGAATGTCAACGTGCCGGGGAAGGCACAAAACGGCACGGCCGGCTTCCCGCAACAGTTCAGCTTGTTCTACGCGGGCAAGATCGCGCCACACGTCGGCGCGTTCGTCCAGGCGACCTATGACAATGCCGGCGGCACCTTCGGCATCGACAACACCGACCTGCGCTTTGCCGACATGAAGATCCTTCCGGGCGAGCGCAGCCTCGTCTACGGCATCTCGCTCAACAACAATCCGACGGTCCAGGACCTGTGGAATACCACTCCCGCGTTTGGTTTTCCCTATGCGGCCAGCAATGCGACGGTCTCACCGCTCGCCGCGACGCAGATCGACGGATCGCTCGCGCAGCAGGTCGCGGGCCTGAGCGCTTACGCATTCTGGAATGAGTCCGTCTACGCGGAGGTGGGCGGGTATCGTTCGGCGAAGCAGGGGTCGACGAACTCATTGACCGGCGCCGCCGGACCGCTGGACGGCACGACCTCCAATGTCATCTCGGGCATCTCGCCATACTGGCGCCTCGCCTACGAGCACAACTGGGGCCCGCACTCCATCGAGGCCGGGCTCTATGGCCTGGACGTCAGACTTCTGCCCGGCGGATCTCCTTCAGCCCCCGCACCCCTGGAATCGCCCTACAACCGCTTCAGGGACGTGGCAGAGGACATCCAGTATCAATACATCGCGGACGAGCACATCGTGACGGCGGCCGCCACCCACATTCACGAGAGCATGGAGCTCGCGGGAAGCTTTGCCTCGGGTGCCGCGGCGAACCCTACGGACCAGCTCACCACGACACGGCTCTGGGCGACGTATTATTACCGGCGCCGTATCGGCGCCACGGCACAATATTTCCAGACGACCGGCAGCAGCGACTCCAGCCTGTATCCGGCGCCCGCGCCTGGGACGGCTGGCGTCATCACCAGCGCCAACGCGGCGCCTACGACGCGCGGCTGGATCGCGGAGGCCAATTATCTTCCGTGGCTCAACACGAAGCTTTCTCTTCAATATACGGCTTACGCCCGGTTCAACGGCGGAAGCTCCAATTATGACGGTGTGGGGCGTTCGGCCTCCGCGAACGACACCTTATATGTTCTGCTGTGGTTTTCGTACTGAGGTGGCGCATGCGTGCCGTTCTCTCGAGCCGAGATCGTCTCTCCCGAAGGGGTCGAGGCGCAGTGGGTGCGATGGTGGTGCTGGGGGGAGTTCTGGGGCTATGGAGCGCCGGCGCTCGAGCCGATGAGCCCGACCCCGCTGTACAAGCCTACGCACATCGTTTGGCGGTAGGCGTCTGCGGGCTCTGTCACGGAACTCAGGGGAACAGCGTGCAGCCGAAGTTCCCGCGTCTGGCGGGTCAGAATCCTAACTATCTGGCCGCGCAGCTCAAGAATTTCCGAGGCCAGACCCGCGGCGACCCTGACGCCATAAGCTACATGTGGGGTATGGCAGGCCCACTTACGGACGAGACCATCGAGGCCCTGGCGAAGTACTACTCGGGTCAAAAGGTTGTATCGGAAACGGTGGCGGACTCCGAGGAGATCGCCCGCGGGCGCGATATCTACGAGCACGGTGTGGCCTCGGAAGGTGTTCCTGCGTGCGCGGCCTGTCACGGGCCGGACGCGCACGGGATAGCCGACTTCCCTCGTCTTGCCGGACAGCACTCCCAGTACATCCTCAAGCAGTTGGGCTCGTTCAAGTCCAACATGAGGAACGTCGCGGTCATGCACGGCGTGGCACAGAGCCTGAGACTTCCGCAGATGCGAGCGGTGGCGGCGTATGTTGAGTCTCTGCGATGAGGGGAAGCACGGGAAGTGTACTTGCGGCGTCCCCCGGGAAGGGCCTTTTGTTAGACGCTATTAGTATCGTTTCCCCCGGTACGCATTGATACGGATGCGCTCGAGTAAGCGGCAACGCAGGATGCCATAGGCATTTGCTGCGTATCCAACCAAGGAGACTCGACCATGCGCTCCCTCCGCCGAATACTCGTCGCGATCAAGGATCCCGAGGCGAAGAGCACGCCCGCTCTCGTAAAGGCCACACAGCTTGCGCGCGCCACGAAGGCGAAGATCGAGCTCTTTCACGGGATCGCGACACCACTGTACGTCGACGGCTACGGCTCCTCGAGTGTCGAGTTGCCGACGATCGAGCGCACGACCCGCGAGCATGCGCTCAGGCAACTCGAGAAGCTGGCGGCGCGGCCGCGCCGCGAGGGGGTTTCCGTATCCGTGGCGGCGGAATGGGATTTTCCCGTCTACGAGGCGATCGTGAGGCGCGCGCGGCAGATCGAGGCCGACCTCATCATTGCCGACCAGCACCTCGGTCGTCACAGCGTCGCGGGGCTGCTGCACCTGACCGACTGGGAATTGTTGCGCCTGAGCCCGATTCCGGTCCTGCTGGTCAAGACACCCGGCCTTTATCGCAAGCCTGTGGTGCTCGCGGCGGTCGACCCCGGGCACACGTATTCGAAGCCCGCCCGACTCGATCGCGAGATTCTCACCGCGGGCTCGACCATTACCCGGGCCCTGGGCGGCAGCTTGCACGCCCTGCACGCCTACGTGCCCTTCCCGTGGATCGCCGACCCGCAGAATACGATCAGCCAGGAAACCGTCGAGCGTCTGGAAACGGCCGCCGCCAAGGCGGCGGAGACGGGCTTCGATCGCACCTTGCGCGCGACGGGAATTCCCCGGTCCCGGCGGCACCTCATCGGGCGTCACCCCGCGGATGCGATCGAGCAGGCCGCCCGAGAGCTGCACAGCGCCATTGTCGTCATGGGCGCCATCTCGCGTTCCGGCCTGAAGCGGCTGTTCATCGGCAACACGGCGGAACGGGTGCTCGATCTGCTCACCTGTGACATCCTGGTCGTCAAACCGGCGCATTTTGCGAATCGGGTCCCCCGCGGCCGCCGCGGGGTGCGCATCGTGGCCGTTGCTCCGACGCCCATGGCGTTTTGACCCCATGGCGTTTTGACAGTATTCGCGGAATTCGCGGAGGAAAGCTCGGAGGGTTGAGGACACCACCTGTGGAATATACCTAGCCCCAGGGGAGGTGATCCGCTGCATAATGACGCGACGAATGCTGAAGTCAGACTCGCATGAAACGGCTCCCTCGGAAGACTTTCAGGCTCTCCTGAATGCCGCCGTGGACGGCATCGTCGTCATCGACGCGCAGGGACGCGTCCTGCAATTCAATGCCGCCGCCGAGCGGCTGTTTGGCTACACGGCGCAGGAAGTCGTCGGCGAGAATGTCAGCATACTGATGGCGGACCCCGATCGCTCCGCCCACGATCACTACATCGCGCGCTATCTCGAGACGCGCGTTCCACACATCATCGGCCGCGGGCGTGAGGTTGAAGCTCGGCGCAAGGATGGCAGCATCTTTCCGGTATTCCTTTCGGTGGGAGCCGTGAACGGCGAGAATCCGCCGCGCTTCGTCGGTTTCGTACAGGATATTTCCTACCGCCGGCGGGCCGAGGAAGACACCCACCGGCTGCAAGAGCGCCTGACGCACGTTTCCCGGCTCGCCACGGTGGGTGAGATGTCGGCCGGCATCGCCCACGAGCTCAACCAGCCCCTGACCGCCGTTGCCAACTACGCGCAGGCGTGCGACCGGCTGCTGGGCATGCCGGATCCGGATCTGCCCGAGATCCGGGAAGCGCTGCGCGAGATCACCGCCCAGGCGGTTCGTGCCGGCGACATCATTCGCCGCCTGCGCGCGCTCGCCCGCAATGACGCCATCCGGCACGAGCCGACGGACATCAATGTCATGGTCAGCGAGTTGACTGACCTGGTACAGCTCGATGCCAAGGCTCACGATGTGAACTACACCCTGGCACTGGCCGAGAGACTGCCTCTGGCCGACATCGATCGTGCTCAGGTGCAGCAGGTCATCATCAACCTCGTGCGCAACGCCATGGAAGCATTCGTCGAAGACGGACCCAAGGAGCGTAAGGTGACCGTGAGCACTCGGGCGTTGGCCGATGGAGAAGTGGAAATCGCTGTTTGCGACAACGGGCCCGGCGTGGCCGCGAGCATTGCTCCGCGACTCTTCGATCCATTCTGCACTACGAAGAGCCATGGGACCGGGCTTGGGCTCGCGATCAGCCGCACGATCGTCAAATCCCACCAGGGTAAGCTGGAATATCAGCCCAACGTCCCCAACGGGTCCTGTTTCAAGGTGCGGCTACCCTTGCGCGCGCGGGATGAGTCATGAAAGATCCCGCGCCCATCGTCTTCGTCGTCGATGATGATGAAGCCGTGAGAGGCTCCCTGCGCCTGCTGTTGAAGTCCGTGGGGCTCGTTCCCGCGACGTTCGGCTCGGCGCGCGAATTCCTCAGCAAGTACGACCCCGCGCAGCCCGGCTGTGTCGTGCTCGACGTGCGCATGCCGGAAATGAGTGGCCTGGAGCTGCAGGAGCTGTTGAACAGACAGGGCGCCGTCATCCCGGTCATTTTCGTCACGGGCCACGGGGATGTGCCCATGGCTGTCGAAGCCATGCAGGCCGGCGCCTTCGATTTTCTGCAGAAGCCCTTTCGTGACCAGGACCTCATCGACCGCATCCAGCGCGCGCTGGAGAAAGATCGGGCCAGCCGTGCCGTGTTGAACGAGCGCAGCATCATCGAGCAGCGCTTGCAGGAGCTTACACCCCGTGAGCGTGAAGTGCTGACGATGGTCACGAGCGGCAAGCCGAACAAGATCATGGCGGCCGACCTGGGCGTCAGCCAGCGCACGGTGGAGATTCACCGTGCGCGAGTCATGGAGAAAATGGGCGCCAACTCACTCGCCCAGCTCGTCAGGATGGTCTTGGATCTGGAAGAGCAGGCGCCGCGCACCTGACCCTCAGTGGGGTGTCTCGTCCGGTTCCAGCACGGGGCGGCTCGCGTCCTCCATATTGTCGTATTGTCCCGAATCGACCGCCCAGAAGAGGGCCCACACCGCGCCTCCCAGCAACACCAACCCGAGCGGAATGAGCAGGAAGACGATGTTCATGGGTGTACCTCGGCGAGGAACGATTTCGGTCCAGGCAAACGCCGCCGCCGCGCAGGCACGCTCGCCTGCGGCCTGGCCAGGCGGGCGGCATTGAGCACCACGAGCAGCGAGCTCGTGGACATTCCGATCGCGGCCACCCACGGAGCGATCCACCCGGCAGCCGCGAGCGGCACGGCCGCGAGGTTGTACAACAGGGACCAGGTCAGATTCTGCCGGATCACGCCTCGCATCTGCCGTGCGGTGCGGATCGACTGCGCCAGCGTGGTGAGTGATTCGTTCAACAGCAACAGGTCCGCGGCCGCCTGCGCTATGGCCGACCCGTCCGCCAGGGCACAAGAGACCGATGCCGCAGCCAGCACCGGCCCGTCGTTGATGCCGTCACCCACCATCAACACACGCGCACCGGCTTCCTCGCGCCGGCGGACGAACGCGAGCTTCTCTTCCGGCTTCAGGTGGCCGTATGCTTCCTGGACATCAAGTTGTCGCCCGACGTCCCGGGCCACCTTCGGGTCGTCACCGCTGGCAATGACGACCTGCAAGCCCAGCTCCCGCAACTGACTCACGGCATTCTTCGCCCCATCGCGTAACCCGTCAGAAATGGCGAAAGTCGCCGCCACGCCGGCAGCGCTGCCGAGAACGCCTCCCGCGGAATCGTCTGGACGGTCGCCGCCCAGCTGGGCGACGAAATCCGCTCGGCCAAGTCGCCACAGGCGACCGTCAACCGTCCCCTCCACCCCTTTTCCTGCAAACTCGCGGATCGCCACCGCCACGCGATCCGGGCTCACAAAGGGACGAAACGCCGTAGCGATCGGATGATCAGAGACAAACTCCAAAGCCGCGGCGATCTGCAGCGCGTCGGCTCTCGACAGGCCGGAGTGGGTGCTCGTCACCTGAACCACGGGTGCGCCCGAAGTCAGCGTACCCGTCTTGTCGAGAACCACGAGGTCTGCTCGTGCCAGGCGCTCCAGTGCGTCCGGCCGCGTCACCAGCAGTCCCGATTTCGCTAAGCGGGTCGTCGCCGCCGCAAACGCCGCCGGTGTCGCAAGCGACAGAGCGCAGGGGCAGGTCACTACCAACACCGCCAGCGCAGCCGGCAAAGCCCGTGCCGGCTCGATCCACCACCACAGCACGGCGACACCGAGCGCGAGCGCCACGGTCACGAGCACGAACCATGCGGCAATGCGATCCGCGCCGCGTGCCATCGTGGGACGCTCGGCCTGGGTCCGTTCCAGCAGTCGGACGATGTGCGCCAGCATCGAATCCTCGACCGGGCGCAGCGCCTCGACCTTGATCGCGTGCCCGACGTTGACCGAGCCTCCCAGCACTGTCGCGCCGGCCCGCTTGAGGATGGCCGATGATTCTCCGGTCAGCAACGACTCCTGGACCCGCGCTTCCGCCTCGATGAGCCCGGCATCCACCGGAACCACGGCACCCTTCGGAATCCACAAGCGATCGCCGGCCCGAACCTGCTCCGGGGCGACGCGCCGGGTGCTGCCGTCCGCTTCGAGCCGCGCGACGCTCGCCGGGAGGCTGCGCGCCAATGCCTCGGTCGCGCTCAGATTGCGCTGCCGCACCGCCAACTCAACGAAGCGGCCCGCCAGCAGGAAGAAAATGAACATCGTGACCGAGTCGAAATAGATCTCCCCGGTGCCGCGCAGCGTGTTGATCACGCTCGCGCCGTATGCGAGCGCCAGAGCCAGCGCCACCGGCACGTCCATCCCCAGGGCCCGGCGCCGCAAATCGCTCCACGCGCCGCGAAAGAAAGGCGCCCCCGAATACCACAGCACGGGAGTGGCTATCAGCATCCCCGCGACCTTCAAATATTGCGCGATGCCGGAATCGATGCCGTGGCTGCCACCCGCGTAGAGGCAATAGACGAACATCATGGTCTGCATCATCCCCAGGCCCGCGAGTCCGATGCGCTTCAACGCCGCGCGCCGCTCGGCGCGCCGCCGGCTCGACGCAGCCGCTCCCTCCAGAGGCGCGACCTTGAAACCCGCGGCCGCAACAGCCGCGCAGATCTGCGGCAGCGTGGTCTTCCCCGGGTCCCAGTCCACTACCGCGCGTTGCGTTGCGACATTGACCGAGACCCGCGCGACGCCCGGCAGATCGCCGATTGCACGGGAAACCGACCTCGAACACGCAGCGCAACGCATGCCTTCGACCGAAAACACCGCGTGCGCCGCGTCGTCGGCACCACTATAGAAGGCATGTTGCGCCGAGTCGGACATCAACCTCCTCGTGGTCGCGCGTCGATGCTCACATTGTCCATCGGACCGGTCACGTCCTGCCGGACCCTCCAGGAGCCCGCTTCGTCACCCAACTCCAGGTGCCAGTGTCCCTGGGGAATCTGACCGCAATACCCTGAGTAACCCGAGGCATCGGGGACGAGCTTGACCGCGCGGTCCAGATCGGGCCGCGTCGCGTGAACCAGCTTCAGTTGCAATGCCGCGGGCGCGGGACCTTTGAGGTGCAAGGACACTTCGCAGCTGCCGGTCGCCAGCACCGCGCGCAGGCCGGCTCGCACGTCGAGCTGCTCGGCGCGCCGGGAGTCGGCGAAATCGCGATCGAGCTGCATGCCCTCCCAGTGATAGTCGTCGGGTAGAGTCGGATCACCACGTGTAAACGCGACGATCGCCACCCCGACGCTCGCGCAGATCGCGAACAGCGGCAAACCGATCGCCAGAAGCACGCCTGAGTTGATCCCACTGCGATTCATTGCCAACCTCGTTATCAAAACTCGAGCCGGGTTGCCCTCATTGAGCCGGCGCGATGAACCGCGCCTTCGCTTTCGCGTGCAGCCGCGGCACATCGACCGCCTGAACGTCGATGACGATGTTCTCGGAGCCCACTGGCGTGTAGGCGGCGCGCCGCACCCGCAGCGCAGCCGGATAGACCTCTCCACCGGGGACCCAGAACGTCGCAGGACTCGGATCCAGCGTCAGCTCCCCCGGACCCTGCACACTCACCACGAAACGGTGGGCGTGCTCGGTCTTGTTCATGATCTTCACGTCGTAGACGTTCTCGACGCGCCCGTCATCCAACAAGCGATAGAGCGCATTCCGGTCGCGAATCACATCGACCGCGATGGGCTTCCTGAGCCATAGCGCGGTGCCGAAAGCGACGATTATGGCGCTCAGCAGTCCGACGTAAACCAGGATCCTCGGCCGCAATACCCGGGTCGCCTCGTGATCCAGCGCGTGCTGCGTCGTATAACGGATGAGTCCGCGCGGATAGCTCATCTTGTCCATGACGGCGTCGCAGGCATCGATGCAAGCCGCACAGGCGATGCACTCGTATTGCAATCCCTTGCGAATGTCGATACCGGTCGGACAGACCTGGACACACCATTTGCAGTCGATGCAGCTCCCCAATGTGTCCGGCGCAGGAGCGACTCCGCGGCGGCGCGGGCCGCGGGGCTCGCCCCTCGCCGCGTCGTACGTGATGATCAGAGTGTCACGATCGAACATCGCGCTCTGGAACCGGGCGTAAGGACACATGTATTTGCAGACCTGCTCACGCAGGTAGCCCGCGTTCCCGTAAGTCGCGAAGCCGTAGAACACGATCCAAAACGACTCCCACGGGCCCAGCGACGCCGTCAACAGCTCGCCGCCGAGCACCCGGATCGGCGTGAAGAAACCGACGAATGTGAATCCGGTCCAGGCCGCGAACACGATCCACAAGGCCTGCTTCGCGCCTTTGCGTCCCAGCTTGGTCCAGCTCCAACGACTGCGATCGAGCTTGATGCGCTCGTTACGCTCGCCCTCCACCACACGCTCCATCCATAGAAAGACCTCGGTCCACACCGTCTGGGGGCAGGCGTAACCGCACCACAGACGGCCGCCGACTGCCGTAAAGAAAAAGAGCGACAGCGCGGCGATCACCAGCAGGCCTGTCAGGAAGATGAAGTCCTGGGGCCACATCACGAGTCCCCAGACGTAGAACTTGCGGGCCGGCAGGTCGAACAGCACGGCCTGCCGGTGATTCCACGTCAGCCACGGAATCGCGTAAAACAAACCCAGCAGACACCATGCCGCCAACGTCCGCAAGCGCGCGAAGCGCCCGACTACGCCGCGGGGATAGATCTTGCGCTGTGCCGCGTAAAGAGAGTCGGAAGCCTGCGCGGACTCGCGCTCGTTGGCGACGGTGGTCTGGCCGATCGAGCTCATTATTGACTCATTGACTCGATGCCGCCGCGCCGGTCGCCAAAGGCGCCCCTGGTGCGGGCGTGGCGGTCGCCGTCGTGCGGGCGGATGAGCCGACATCCGCGCCGCCCAGGCTGATGACGTACGCGGCCAGCAGATTCACCCGAGTCTGACCGAGCCGCTCGAGTTGCGCCGGCATCTGCGCCTGCCGCCCCTTGGCAATGGTCTCGCGCACCGTCGCCACACCGCCCCCATTCAACCAGATCTGATCCGTCAGATTGGGTGCCCCGAGGAGCTGATTCCCCCGTCCGTCGGCTCCGTGGCAGGCGGCACAGATCGTCGCGAACTTTGCCCGGCCGCCCTCGACATTCCCGGCGGGCACGTGGCGTCCGGAAAGACTCAATACGTAGGCAACCATGTCCTCCACTCCGGCGTCACCTCCCAAGACATCACGCCACGCCGGCATGGCCGAGATCCGACCCTGCGCAATGGTCTGCACGATGGCCTCCGGCGTTCCACCCCACAGCCAATCCTTGTCCGTCAGGTTCGGGAAGCCCGGCGCCCCGCGACCGTCCGAGCCATGGCACGTGGCGCAGTTGTTCATGAACAGGTTGCGGCCGACCCGCACCGCGTCCGGATTGGCGGCGAGCGCCACTACGCTCTGATGGTTGAATTGCGCCAGCGTGCGCGCCAGTACTGCCTCGGACTTCGCCGTCTGGTCGCCCCATTGCTTCTGCGAGCTCCAGCCGAGAACGCCGGCGTAGTTTCCCAGCCCCGGATACGCCACCAGGTATCCCAATCCGAACACCACCGTGATGATGAAGAGCCAGAGCCACCACCGCGGCAATGGGTTGTTGAGCTCGCGCAGGTCCTCATCCCAAACGTGTCCGGTGGTCTCGGTCGTTCCCGCCGTCTCCCCGCGCCGGCGCCGCAGGCCCGCCAGCAACAGGACCAACGCCGCGATGTTGGCCAGAACGACGGCCGTCACCAGCCATGCAA
>DASZVD010000535.1:0-30200 GCA_035547375.1 Steroidobacteraceae bacterium | reverse complement strand
AGCTCCTCATGCGCAAGCGCACGCGCGGGATCGCGTTGGAGTTGCGCGAGGCCGAGTAATGACGCCGCCGGACTTTTCATGTCGTGCGACAGGAAGCGCAATACATCCTCACGCTCGCGCTGGGCGGCACGAAGTGCCGTGATGTCGGCGAGGTCGATGATCGTGCCTCCCCGGGCTCCATGCTCGTCATGAAACGCCGCGGCGCGTAAAAGAAGATGGCAATCGGGATCCCGCAACGGGATTTCCATCGTGCAGGGAACCTGTTCGTCGAGCGAATCGAGCGTGGCAAGCGCGCCGACTTCATGCTGATCGCGAGTGACCCGACTCGCGACGTGCACGCGCTCCGGCAAGTCCGGCTGGTCGTGAGCGGTGGTGCCATGATCTTCCCGGAGGAGGTCTACACCGCGATGCAAATCAAGCCTTTCGCGACCCGGCCGTCCATGGCGCGGATGGCAAGGCCGGCGGCAGTCGAGCACTCGAACGCGACCCGGTAGCGGATTACTTCCGGCTGGCGAACTGGTCACTGATCCATTTCTCGAACCACACGATGCGAGGGTCGTCCCGGCGTTCTTCCCGGTAGATCAGATACCAGCCTCCGGCTTGCGGTACGGCCAGATCGAAGGGGCGCACGAGCCTGCCGCTCCTCAAGTCCGCCGCGACCAGGAATTCGGGCGCAATGGCGATGCCGTGGCCGTCGATGGCCGCCTCGATGGCCGTGAGGTAGCTGTCGAATTTCACGATGGGCGGGTCGTCTCCGTCCTGCACCCCGGCTGCCTCGAGCCAGGTGCGCCAATCGTCCGGCGCCGTGTAGAGAACGAGGCGCGTACAGCGGCGCAATATCCTTGGAGAAGCGGGAGATCCCATCTTTTCCGCCAGCGGGCGCGAACAGATCGGGACGAGACGCGCCTGTACCAGCCGCCGGTAATGAAGTTGGGGACGGTCGGTTCGATCCGTGTAAATGATGCCCACGTCCGCCGAGTCGATGTTGAGCTCCCAATCCAGCTGGCTCGTGCCGAAGCGGATCTTGAGATCGGGTCGGGCCTTGCGCAGCGCGGTGAGGCGCGGGATCAGCCACCGGACGACGAAGGTTGGATAGGCCTCGATGATCAAGTCATCGGTGTTGCTGATCCGGGTGAGAAGGGACGTGCCCGTCATGATGCGCTCGAAGCCCGCACGCGCATAGGGCGCATAGAGAATCCCGGCCTCGGTGAGCGCCACGCGCCGCGGCAGGCGCTCGAACAATTTGACCTTGAGAAAGTCCTCCAGCGCGGCGATCTGATGGCTGACGGCCGACTGCGTGACCCCCAGCTCCGCGGCGGCCCGTTGGAAGCTCAGCAAGCGAGCGGCTGCTTCGAAGGTGCGCAGCGGTCCCAGAGGTGGCAGGTGCATTTTCATGGACGCCTCCGTTCCGCATTTACATGAATATTTCTCATATGTCCAGGACGAAGCATCACTTGAGCCGTTTCCGGCGCAGGTCGATGCTACGAACCCCGCGTCTCGCGGGCGCACCGCCCGACGTCACCCAAGCAGCGAGGATGGATCAATGCAGCCGAGCTCTCAGCCTGACCTCATCGATCGACTGATCGAGGCGCACGCGCCCGGGTTGGGCTTGGCGCGCGACTTCTACATGGATGCGAGCGTCTTTGCGCGCGACATGGACTGTATTTTCCGGCGCCATTGGCACTGCGCCGGCCACATCAGCCTCCTGGAGAAGCCGGGCGATTTCTTTACCATCGACTACGAGCAGGAGGAGATCATTCTCACGCGGGATGCGGGGGGCGCCGTTCATGCCTTCCTGAACGTCTGCCGCCACAGGGGCGCCAGGATATGTAGCGAAAAGTCGGGGAATACATCGCTTTTCGTCTGCCCGTACCACGCATGGACCTACCGTCTCGACGGTAGCCTCAAGGGCGCACGCCAGATGCACCCCGGGTTCGACCCGAAGTCGCATGGCTTGAAAAAACTTCATGTGCGGATCGCGGAAGGCCTGATCTTCATCTCCTTCGCGCAGCGGCCGCTGAATTTCGCCATCGTCGCCGAGGCGCTGCGGACGACTTGCGGTCGGTATGGCTGGGCGAACGCGAAAATCGCACACCGTCAGACGTACTCCCTGACCGCCAACTGGAAGCTGGCTGTCGAGAATTATGTCGAGTGCTACCACTGTGCGCCGGCGCACCCGGAATACGCCAAGACCCACGCTCTCGAGCAGCCGCTGGAGCGGATCGAGACCCTGAACGCCAAAATGGAGGAAAGGACCCGGGCGCTGGGTGTCGAGGTCGTCACCGGCAATCATTGGCGGAACTCTGCAACAGGCAACGAGACGATCCACACGTTCCGCTACGCGCTCTATGACGGGGTCTCAACCGGGAGCGAGGACGGCTCGCCCATTGCGCCTCCCATGGGCGACTTCACCGGGTTCGATGGTGGCGTGACCTCCATTCATGTGGGCGGGTCGAGCTTTCTCGTGTGCTACGCCGACTATGGGATGATCTATCGCTTCGTGCCCCGGACCTGGGAGAGCAGCGAAATGGAGTTGATCTGGCTCGTGCGGGAGGACGCCGTCGAGGGGCGTGACTACGACTTCGAGAAGCTCACGTGGCTATGGAAAGTCACCACGGACGAGGACAAAAGCATCATCGAGCGCACCGCGGCGGGTGTTCGCTCGCACTATTTCAGGCCCGGCCCGATCGCCCCCATGGAGTACAACGAGCTGCGGTACATCACTTGGTACCTCGATGAGGTCAAGCGCCGGGATCACGAAGAGCCGGGTTGATCGGGCATCGACCGGGTGCCGTCAGCTGGTGCCAACGGCGCAGGTGATGAATACGGCATCGCCGATCACGTTTCACACTCCAGGTCCAGCCCTACATCGGCGTGCGTCGCGGCTCGCAGCTCGTTGCCCAGATCCGCGAACCGGTAGCTCAACATGTACAAGCCGCCGGCGACCAGGAGCCCGACGGGCATCGACAGGTCGGCTCCGTGCAGCGAGCGCGCCACGGGCCCGCGATAGAAGTCCGTGCTCATGAAGGGCAGCATGGCGATGAATCCTGCGGCATAGGCCGACAACCCGCGCCAGTTCCAACGGCCGTACAGACCGCGCGGATTGAAGATCTCGCGGATGGAATACTGCGTTTTGCGGACGAAATAGAAGTCCACGAGATTGATGGCGGTCCACGGCGTAAAAAGGTAAAGAAGAACCGCGAGCAGCTCGCTGAAACCGCTGACGAAGTCCCCGGAGACGGCGAACGCGATCGAGTGGGCGATCATCCCGACGAATATGACGCTCGAGACGCGTTGGGATCGGGTCGGGCGCAGGGGACGGAATGAGTCCAACACGCTGAGCAAGGTCAGCGAGCCCCCATAGTAGTTCAGGCTGGTCATGGTCAGCAGCCCGAGCAGCGAGACGGCCAGGAGCAGGGCGCCGAATCCCGGGAAGACGATGTCGCCGGCGGCCTCGAGTGCCGCCGCCACCGAAGCGTGCGGTGTGACGGCCGCGGCGGCCGCACCGATCAACATCGTCCAGGCACTGCCGGCCAGGGCCCCCGCATAGGTCCACCAGAAGGGCGCCTTCAAGCCGACTTCGCGCGGCAGGTACCGGGAATAATCCGAGACATAAAACGCACCGCTCAACTGATAGGCCGCCGCAGCAAAGAATTGCGTCAAGAATGCGAAGCGCGGGAACGGCAGCAGGCTCCACGCCCCAGGTGGAAGGTGCAGCCTGAGGCAGGCGATCACGGTAAACACCGCAAGGACGGCAATGAGAACACAGGCGAGCCAGCGCTGCGCAGCGTGGATGAGGTCGTATCCGACAGCGGAGACCGCCAGCGCCATCGAGGTGAATGCGACGGCGGCTATCCGGGGATCGAAATGGGCCAGGCGATGCGCCGTATCGCCCGCCAACACCTCGTTGAACGCGTTGTAGCCGACGTAGCTGATCAGGGCGATGATCCAGACCAACAGCGCGCCGACGTAGCCGAACTGCGGCCTCGATTGAATCATCTGCGGCAGGCCGAGCTGCGGTCCCTGGGCCGAATGAAAGGCCATGAAAAATGTCCCCGTGGCGCAGCCGCTCACGATCGCGATAGCGCACCAGAGAAAGTTCGCACCGAGCGCGACGCCAATCACTCCGGTCGCAACGGTGGCCAGCTGGGTGCCGCTGGTAAACCAGACGGGCCACAAGTGCCACGCTTGGCCATGGCGTTCTTGCGCGGGAATGTAATCGATCGATCGGGCCTCGATGGCCATCAGCAGCCCCGCCACACAGGCGTGCGCTTTTCGGCGAACGCTCGCGCGCCTTCTTTCTGGTCGCCGCTGGAGTAAAGACGGGACACTGTCGGGAAGCCGCGCTCGCGAATGCGTGCCATCGCTTCCCCAAATGACAGGGGCTCGCTCTCACGCACGACCTCCTTGATAGCCGCGAAGACCAGCGGCGGGCCGGCTGCGAGCGTGGCGGCAATCGCGCGGGCCCGGCTCATCAAGTTCTCCGCCGGCACCACTTCCTTCACGATGCCTCTGCTGTGAGCTTCATGGGCGTCCATCCAACGCCCCAGGAGCAGAAGCTCCATTGCAAAGTGATAGGGTATCCGCCGCGGCAGGCGAATCGTGGCCGCCTCGGCGAGCGTTCCTGCCATGATTTCCGGCAGCGCGAATCGTGCGTGTTGGGCAGCGATGATCAGGTCGGCCGACAACGCCAACTCGAATCCACCGCCAACCGCCATGCCGTTCACGGCGGCAATGACGGGCTTGTTGAGGTCGGGCAATTCCTGCAGGCCGCCAAAGCCGCCGCACCCGTAATCGGCATCTTGCGGCTCGCCCGCGGCGGCGGCGAGCAGATCCCAGCCGGCACAGAAGAACTTCGGGCCGCCGCCACTGATGATCGCAACGCGCAGGTCCCGGTCATCGCGGAACTCCCTGAACGCCTCGCCGAGACGACGGCTGGTCGGCGCGTCGATGGCATTGGCCTTCGGCCGGTCCAGGATGACCTCGAGGATCGGGCCGTTGCGGGTGATCCGGACCGCCTCACCGGTCATGGAATGTCTCCCGCTGTCCGGATCAGCGCATCTACTGCCACCGCACCCGCGCCGAGCGGTCTCACGATCAGCGGGTTCACATCCAACTCCACCAGCACATCCCGATGCTCGAGCGCGAAGCTTTGTATGGCCATTATGGCGGCGACGATCGCCGCCGCGTCTCCAGCCGGCTTGCCCCGAAAGCCGTGTACGAGCTTGATCACCCTCAGCGAGGCCAGCGACGCGCAGATTTCAGCCGCGGTCGCGGGCAACATGAGGATGCGGTGATCATCCAGCAGATCGACGAAAATACCTCCAGATCCCAACACCAGATAGAGACCGAGCACCGGGTCGCGTCCGACCCCCACGATGAGCTCCGCCACGGTGTCGGTAATCATGCGTTCCACGAGGAGCTCGGTGCCGTGCAGGGCGAGTTGCTCCTCGGCCGCGTCGCGGACTGCGCCCTCGTTCCCCAAGCCCAGGCTCACGGCGTTTCGCTCCGTCTTATGAACGATGTCGGACCCTATGGACTTGAGGACGACGGGATAGCCAATCGTGTTTGCTGCGGTGACCGCCGCCGTCGTGGTGTCGACCTTGGCGCCGTCTGGTGTGACCAGCCCATACCGCCGCAGTCGTTGCTTGGATTCCCACTCGGACAGAGTGCGGGTGGGCTTCGATCCGAGGGCCGACGCTTCGACGACCGAAGCGGGGCTGGCAAGCCACAGCCGCCCCAGCCGAGCGGCTGCGCCCGCGGCCGCCAGGCCGTCGTCCAGTCCGCAAAGCGGCGCTATACCGGCCGCGATCAGCCGTTGCGCCTCGCTCTCCGGTAAGTTTTCCTGAAGAGTGGCGATGATGGCGGCACGCGCACGGGTTTTTCTCGCCGCGGCCAGGTATGCGTCGGTCGCCCTGCCAAATCCACCTTCCCCACAGCGATCTCTTCGCGGGAAATCCAGCACCAGCACGGCCAGGTCATAACACGCCGCCAGCATGGACGTGTAGATCGCCTCGAGCGAGGCCGAGTCGTTCCATGAGAAGTTATGATAGTCGAGGGGATTCGTAGCCGTCGCCAGGGCGGGCAGGCTTGCGGCGACGCGTGCCGCCTGCGCATCGGTGAGTGGCCGCAGCCGCAGCCCGTGGCTCGCCGCTGTGTCGGCGATGAGACTCGCCTCGCCTCCCGAACAACTCATCGAGGCGATGTCGGCGCCCCCCAACGGCCCGTGCACGTGAAGAAGCTTCAAAGTCTCCAGGAGCACCGCAAGAGAGCGGACCCGGACCACACCGGCACGCTCCAGAAATGCGTCGGCGACGCTATCCAGACCTCCAATGGAGGCCGTGTGGCTCAGCGCGAGCTTCGCTCCAAGCTCCGATCGGCCCGACTTCACGGCCACGATCGGAATGCCCCGCTCGCGGGCGAGCTGCGCGGCGCGCACGAAGGCCGAAGGATGTCGGATGCCCTCGATATGGAGCCCTATCGCCGTGGTCCGCTCATCCTGCGCGATCGCCTCCATGACATCGGCGAGGTTGACCGAAGCCTGGTTGCCGAGGGTGACGACGTACCCGATCGGCAGGCCGCGCGCCTGCATCGTGAGGTTGAGCGCAATGTTCCCGGACTGGGTAATGAGCGCGATTCCGCGATTCTGGCGCAAACCACCTTGCTGCTCCGGCCACAGTGCCACGCCGTCGAAGTAATTGAGCAAACCGTGGCAGTTCGGCCCGATGAAGGGCATGTCGCCGGCAGCGGCAACGAGTCGTGTCTGCAACTCGGCTCCCGGCGGTCCGGCTTCGGCAAACCCCGACGCATAACACACCGCGCCTCCCGCACCCTGCGCCGCCAGTGCTGCCACGATGTCGATCGTTGCATGCCGATTGACAGCTACGAAGGCTACATCCGGCGCGTCAGGCAGGTCTTCGACGCATCGGTAGACCCTTTCGAGCTCCCGCAGACGGGTTCGATCCGGATGAACCGGCCAGAGCGCGCCCGTAAAGCCCATGCGGCGACATTGCAGCGCAACCTCCGCGCAAGCAGCGCCACCGATTAGCGCTATCGACCGAGGACGCAGGAGTTGCTGCAGGCGGTCGGTGCTTGTGCGGCACGGAGCGGTGGCGGCGAGTTCCATGAAGGCATGGTAGGGTGGGATCGCTGCGTGACTTGACTGAAACGGCCATTGTGGCAGCCTGAAGTGCGCTATCGCTGGCCGTTTGTATCAAGTGGCGACGTCCGGTCCCGGCACTCTATCCGTCTTCCAGGCATTTCCATGAGCAGGCCCCAAACTTATCGAGTCGGCTTACTGTTGCTGGGGGATTTCTCGCACTTCGGCCTCGTGTCCGCCACGCAGCCTCTGTTTCTGGCCAACTGGCGCGCCCAACGCCCGATCTTCTCCTGGTTGACTTTGTCGGCCGACGGGCTGCCCGTGCGAGCCAGCAATGGAACGGTCGTCTCCGTGGATGCCGGCCTCAACGCGCGACAGCAGCTCGAGACGCTGCTCGTCTTCGCGAGCTTCGAGCCCAAGCGACATGCCGAGGATGTGCGCTTGCGTGGCGCACTATTGCGCGCGGCCAACGCCGGAATCGAGATTGGCGGCGTCGAGACCGGCAGTGAAGTGCTGGCTGCCGCGGGACTCCTGGATGGCCGCACAGCGGCGGTTCACTGGGATAATCTCGACGGCTTCCGCGAGCGCTATCCCAAGGTCGACGCGCAGGATGTGTTGTTTGATACGCAACCGGGCCGCCCGACCTGCGCCGGCGGAACGACCGTGATCGATCTCATGCTGCACCTGGTCGCTCGCGAGGCTGGTGCGCTGCTGAGTGACGAGGTGGCCCGGCAGATGGTGGTGGGGCGGCCCCGGCTGCCGGCGCAGCGGCAGTTGGCGGCTTTCCAGCCTGGGGAAAATCATTCGGACGAGTGGGTCCGTGCCGCAGTGGACTTGATGGCCGGCAATCTCGATGAGCCCCTGCGTGTCGCTGAGATAGCCCGGCGTGTGGGTGTCTCCGCGCGGCACCTGAGGCGCCGCTTCCAGCAATCGACGGCGACGACTCTCACCCAGTACTACATGACTCTGCGGTTGTCACGGGCGCACAATCTCCTGCAACAGACCAACCTGTCGGTCACCGAGGTGGCCATTACCGCGGGGTTCCGCTCGCTCGAGCACTTTTCCAGGGTCTATCGAGCCGCCTTCGGCTGCCCGCCCAGCCAGGACCGCCGCCAAATCCTTGGCGCCCCCATCCACCGTCCTCCATTGCGCGGTGTCACCGGGCGGTCCGCGCGCGCCAAAGGATGATCCATGATCGTCAGCGCAGCGGGCTGCGCGTGGACGGTCAGCGAGCGCGCTTGCGGCGGGTCGCCCGGGCGTGCACGGGATGCCCGGCCGCTTTGGGTTTGTCCGCTTCCTTCAACGGCATTGCATACAGCTCCAGGCGATGGCCGACCAGGCGGAAGCCCAGCTCTTGCGCAATGCGCTGCTGCAGCTCTTCGATCTGTGGGTTGGTGAACTCGATGACCTTGCCGGTGCGCACGTCGATCAGGTGGTCATGGTGCTGCTCGGGACGCTGCTCATAGCGCAGGCGGTCGCCTCCGAAGTCGTGACTCTCGAGGATGTTGACCTCCTCGAGCTTGTGGACGGTGCGGTAAACCGTGGCGATGCTGATCTTCGGATCGATCTTCGCAGCACGACGAAACACCGTGTCCGCATCAGGGTGGTCGGTCGACTCGGACAGCACGCGCAGAATCACTCGGCGCTGGCCGGTCATCTTCACACCCTTGGCAATGCACTGCTCTTCGAGAGATGAGGTCATGAGCGATCACGAGCTACGGCCGGGAAAAGAGTGGCGCTGATCGTAACGCAGGCACTGTGGTTCGCAAAGCGCTTGGACCGGCCGGGACGGCAACGCGCGATGTTGGTTGGGAGAGCAACCGCGCAGGTGCGGCCGCAATCGTGCAATTACCGTGACGCCCGTGCCGGCTACGCAACGTTGCGGGGTAGCCGGACTTCGTCCTGATGCTGCCCGGGACAAATGAGAACGATTCGCAAGAGCAATTGCGAATGGGCCGGCGGCGGCCCACGGATGAGGGAGCGGGCGGGCGCGTCAGTGCACTTGGGCCGAGCCCGGGACCTGCGCGGCACCACGCGGCTGAGCGGTCGGATAGTCGAAATGAAACGCGAGCCATAGTCGGCGTGTGCGCAGGGCGCGTGCAAACGCTTGCGCAGGAGGCAGCGCCAAGCGCACCGCGCTCGGTGCGCAGTGTTGGGCGAGGAGCGGTTGGAGCGTGCTCGTTCCCAGGATCCGGCAGAAGGTGTCGAATCCCAAGGCGCCCTCGGTGTCGATCCGCGCACGTAGGAACCCTTGGCGCCAATCCGGAGAGTCAAAACCCTCATGGCGAGGCAGCATCCACAGCAGCAGTGACGAGACAACGAAGAGCTCGGCGGTATTCAGCTCTTTGAGGGGGGACTTGGGGGGCATAACCGATCCGCAGTCGAGAAGTGAACATGCCGGGCTCCTCGTGGCTCTGGGATACGAGCCTATCCGGTCGCCATTGCAAATGCAACTCATTCTCATATAGCTTCACGATCACGACAACCGTAGAGAGGTACCGGATGTTTACCGCAGAGACTTCGAGTGAAGCGCACGAGATGCTCCAGCTCAGCCGGGCCGAGCGCCTGCTGTTGACCGCACTGCGCCGTCTGGTATTGGGATGGAGCCTGTGTACCGGGATCTCCCGGGAGTTTCAGGTGATCTGCGGCCCTGGGGCGGCGGCGGTCATCGCAACCTTACGGATATTTCTCGGCGCGCTGGACTGCACGGCCCGACGACGACTGATCGTTGCCCCGCCGGGGTGGTTTGCGCCGACGGCGGATGAGCGGCACATGCTGGCCATACTTGCGGCTGCACAGTGCGCGGATGAGGGGCGGCTCAGGGCGCTGGTATGTTGGTTTGCTCGCCCGGAGGCGCAGTCGGTGCTGGTGCGGGCCAGCCACGAGCTTGCCGAAGTCCTGGCCACGAACAATCTGCGGGTGGCCGCTCGGAGGATCGATGCCGAAGAGCCCACGGCCTCGCGTGGCGCGCTGCGGTTGGTGTCATGAACGGCTCGCGCGGTGGAAGCCTCGCGCAGTGGAAATCTCGCGTGCGGTGGCTTCAACTCAGGGGGATGCGGACTCTTGCGTTGCCCGGCTGGAAAGAGTCTCCCCGAACGCCCGCAAAGCCTCGTGCGGCGAGCGCTTGAGAACGGTTGCAAGATGGCCCAAGTAAGTAGGCGTTGCGGTCGTCGCCGCCGGGCCGCCCCTCACCGCGTGCTTGAGGTCCGGCCGAGCAGGCGCCCCAGAAACGGCACGAGCGACTGCGCGGCAGAAGAGGTGGCGGAGCCGGTTCGCCAGGCGACGTGGCCGTCGGGACGGACGAGCACGCCGCCATCGTCATCAACCCCGCGGATCCTGCGCCAGTCGCCATAGGGATCCTCGATCTGCAATCCAGGCCCGATTCCAACCACCGTCACTTCGAGACCCAGAGCATTGCGTATCTCACGTGCCGCACGCTGCCAACACTCACCCCCGCAGCCGGTCAACAGGAGGAAGCGCGTGCCGTCCAGGAGGTCAAGGGTTGAAATGCGGCGGCCTGAAGAGGTTACCCAGGCATGCGGGAGGTGGCAGCCTGGAGCGGTGTCGGGTAAGTAGATGAGATCAGGGTCGTTGCTCACACGTTCTTCCGCGTCTGCGGGGGCCAGCGCACCTTCGCGATATCGATAGCCGAGCTCGAAACCCACCGCGGCGAACTGGTAACGCTGGAGGTCTATCGCTTGCGCGAGGCGCAGTCGCGCCGCCTGTCCCGTGGGGCCCGGATCACGTAGCGTGAGCAGTGCGCGCTCGCCGTCGGCCGGGGTCTGCCCGGAGGTATAGCCCAGTGCGGAGGCGACGGTGGCGAACTCGCCAACACTCTTCATCGAGCGCTCGATCGTGGCGCGCCCGATGGGTTGGCGCTCCCGGTCGTAGGTCTGCAGCAGATCCGGGCTTGCAGTGCCGTCCAACACCAACTTGAGCTTCCAGGCGAGATTGCGCGCGTCGAGCATCGAAGTGTTGGCGCCGAGTCCGTTGGAGGGTGGGTGGCGATGAACGGCGTCACCCGTGCAGAATACGCGGCCGTTCGAATAGCGGGTGGCGTATTGCGCGTTCATCTGCCACTTGGAAATGGAGCGGAGCTCGAGCTCGATACCGTCGTCGCCGATGATGTGATGAATGCGGCGTCGAAGAGTGTCCGGGCTCAGGTCGACCTTGCCGGCCGTGGGGTCGTGCATCAGTGTCACGACCCATTCGTTCCACGGCTCGACCGCGATGAACACGCCGCTACCGATCCAGAAGTCGTTGCCCGGCTGATGGGTCCAGTAGAGCACGCCCGGCCGATGTGCACAGAAGCGCGTCAGATCGGCTCGCAACCAGATGTTCACCGCCTCGCCCCAGCCGGCCTGGCCCGCGAGCTCCAGCCCGATCTCCCGGGCGACCAGGCTGCTGGCGCCATCGGCGCCGATCAGATAGTCGCTTTCCACCACCGTGCTCGCGCCCGTGACGCGGTTGTGCAGCCGAGCGCGCACCCTCTGCGAATCCTGTGTGATCGACACGCATTCGGTGTTGAATAACAGCTCGCCGCCGCGCGCGAGCAACGCTTCCGCGAGTACCGGCTCGAAACGGTGCTGTGGGATATTCAGCGCCTCGCAGGGTGTCAGGCCGGTGTAGGTACCGGGCCCGCCGTGGTGATAGGTCGCGATGCGGCCGATCTCCTCTCCCGCGAGACTCCGACACCACACTACATTGCGGATCAGGTCGCGCGGCATGGCGCGTTCCGTGACTTCGTCCTCCAGCTGGAGCTGTCGAAGCAACTCCATGGCCCGTGGGTTGATGTGATGGGCGCGGGGAGTGTGCGACGTCCAGCGGTGCTTGGTGACCGTCAGTGCGTGCGTGCCGTAACTCTGCAACAGCAGCGATGCCGCGAGGCCCGCGGGACCGGCGCCGACGACGAGTACCGGGACACGTAGTGTTTCACTCTGGCTCTGGGCTCCCACGTCCACCCTCTCGTGATCGCTTCGATGGAAATGACAGGGTCATACAAAATAGACTGAATTGTCAATTCAATCGATACGCGCGGCTCAGCGCTTCCGCGGCGCCGGAGGCAGGCCGGCGGGGGACTGGATTGCAGCGGAGGCGTCCCGGGGGATCGGCCGGGAGACGATCTTGCGCGCTTCCGCGGCATCGACCCCCAGCGCGACCAGCAAGGCTTCGGCGGCCGCGTCGATGGCCGCTTCGCCGCCGCGATCGACCAGCACCCGGTGAATGGTCATGATCTGCAGGCCGATGCCCAAGTCCGTGGCAACGGCGGCTGACACCGAACGCATGCGTCCGGTTGCCAGGGCTTGCTCGAACTCAGACTGGACGAATGTCTTCATTTCCTCGTTGAGCGGCCCCACCAGCGGCATCGTTCGCAACAGGATCCAGCCGCGCGCCTCGTCCGCCAGGGCGAAGCGCAGGAACATCCTGAACGCCAGCGCGAGCCTCGTCGCAGCATCGCCGATCCCCGTGATCGCAGGCCGGATTACGGCGTTGATGGACGTTGCGATGTCATCGGCGACGGCGCCAAAGAGCTCGTCACGCGTCTTGAAGTGGTTGTAGAAGGTGCCGCGCGCGACCCCCGCCTCGGCGATCACATCGTCAATCGTCGGCGCATCCGCACCGTGCACTGCAAACAGCCTGTAGGCTGCCTGGATCAGCTTCACGCGGGTTCGCTCGCGTCGCTCCTGGCCGATCTGCTCGCGGCGCCTCAGTTGAACGGGGCTCAGGTTGGTCGTCCGGGTACGCACTCATCCCTCTCTTTATCAGGCCGGGCAGGCGCGGCGGCCCAGGCCGTACGCGCGCCTTCGATTTCTCGAATTGACAGAAATGCCCAAATTGAATTAAATAGTCTTGTTGATGATCGGGAGGGGGGATTATGGCCTATCTGCGCAACTGTTGGTACGTCGCCGCGTGGTCGACCGAGGTGACCGACAATCTGCTCACCCGCAGGCTGCTGGATGAGCAGGTTCTTCTCTACCGCGACGATACCGGCCGGCTCCGGGCCAGCGCCAATCTGTGCCCCCACCGCTTTGCTCCGCTGCACAAGGGGCGCGTCGTGGATGGGACCATCGAATGCCCGTATCACGGTCTGCGCTTCAACGCCGACGGCCGCTGTGTCTACAACCCCGACGGTGACGGCCGTATTCCGGTGGGCGCGCGCCTGAGAACGTATCCGGTCATAGAGAAGCGCGGCGCGGCCTGGATATGGATGGGCGTGCCGGAGAGTGCCGACCCGGCACAGATTCCGAACTTCGAGTTCCTGGACGATCCCACGTACCGGTCAGTGACAGGCCGGCTGCACGTGCGAGCCAACTACCGATATATCAATGACAACCTGATGGACGAGGCGCACCTGCACATGGTGCACCACGACTCGCTTGCCTGCGACACGATTCGCCGGGCGAAGACGGAGCTCGTGCGCGCCGCGGACGGGACCATCTGGGCGAACCGCTACGGTCAAAACGGCGCACCACCGGCGATCTTCGACATGATGTGGAAGCGCACCCGTGGGCCTTATGAGGGCGGAATGGACCATTGGGTCGAAGGCGGCTGGGTCCCGCCATCGTGCGTGCGCAACAACACCGGTATCACCCTGCACGGGCGCACGCGGGCCGAGGGGCTGGAGACCAAGAACGCGCACCTGCTGACCCCCGAGACGCAGACGACCACCCACTACTTCTGGGCAATCAGCCGCAACTTCCAGATCGACAACCCGACGCTCGACGAGGAGATCCGCAAGGGGACCGAATACGCATTCATCCACGAGGACGAAGTGATGTTGAAGGGAGTTCAGGAAATGATGGGCGAGCACGAGTTCTGGTCGTTGAAGCCCGCCCTCATGCCCGCCGACGTTGGTATCGTCGAGTTGCGTCGCGCGCTCGACCGTCTGATCGCCGCCGAGCAGGGCTCTCGGCCGTGAGCTTCACGCCACGCAAGCTGGAGGCCGACGCGCCCGTCCGGCCGGTGCCGAGCAAGCTGGCGCACCTCGTGTTTCGAACACCCCGGTTCGAGGAAATGAAGCGCTTCTATGCCTTGCTGCTCGGCGCCCGGCCGGTGTTCGAAAGCAATGAGGTCTGCTTCATGACCTACGACGATGAGCATCATCGCATCGGCCTCATCAACTGGCCGCACCTTGGCGATCTCGACACAAAGCGCGCTGGGCTCGAGCACGTTGCGTTCACTTACCGTGACCTGCCGTCGCTCCTGGCTGCGTACCGTTGGAACAAGGAGCGGGGCATCGAGCCGTTCTGGACCATCAACCACGGTCCGACCATTTCGCTGTACTACCGCGATCCCGACGGCAACAAGGTCGAGCTGCAGCACGATGTGTTCGCGCGCGCGGCCGATCTGGAAGCCTTCTTCGCCTCGGGCGCTTACGAGGAGAACTTCATGGGCATTGTGTTCGACCCCGAGAAGATGATCGCGGACTACGAGGCCGGGGTACCGATCGGGACGCTCACGGCCCGGCCCAAGTTGCCCCAGGGCGCCTCTCCCTGGGACATGATGCGCGAGTGAGCAGGAGCTCCAGATGAGGCTCGTCAGCTTCCTGCGCAACGGTCTTGCCAGCTTCGGCTGTGTGGAAGGCGATGCGGTATTGGACTTCGGCGCGACTGCGCCGGCCAATGCGACCCTGCGCGATTACCTGCCGCTCGGTCTGCCAGTATGGAAAGCCCTGGCGGGCGCGGTAGGGTCCAGGGACCGCGTTCCGCTTTCCCAAGTGACGCTATTGGCGCCCGTCCCCAATGCGCGCAAGTTCCTCGCGCTTGGGGGTAATTACGCTGCCCACGCTGCCGAAGCCGCCCGGGCGGGCATCGTCCGAACAAATGCGCAGGTGTGGTTCAACAAGCAGATCACGTGCATCAATGGGCCATATGCGCCCATAGAGCGGCCTCGCGTTTCCACTCAACTCGACTATGAAGGCGAGCTGGGCGTCGTCATCGCGCGTTCGTGCCGGCATGTCACGAGTGATGCCGCGTGGTCCGTTGTGGCCGGCTATGTGGTGTGCAACGACGTCAGCGTCCGGGATTGGCAGCTGCGGGCGCCCACGCACATGTTGGGCAAGTCCTTCGATACCCATGGGCCGTTCGGCCCCTGGATCGTCACCGCAGACGAGATCCCAAATCCGCACGCGCTGATGCTCGAGACTTTCGTGAACGGTGAGCTGCGCCAGCGGGCGAGTACCGCTGACATGATTCATCACGTACCGGCGATGCTCGAAGAGCTCACCACCGCCTTCACGCTGCAGCCCGGCGACATCCTCTCCACCGGCACGCCTGCCGGCGTGGGAGGCCTGCTCGATCCGCCGCGTTATCTGGTGCCGGGAGATGTCGTGCGCGTCGAGATCGAAGGCATCGGTTACATCGAGAACCGTGTAGTCGAGGAGCGATCGTGAGCCGCAAGGTCATCCTGACGATCGCTCCGACTGGCGGCATGGCGAGCAAGGCGCAGAACCCCCATCTTCCCACCAGCCCGGCAGAGATCGCTCGCGATGTTCATGAGTGCTACAAAGCCGGCGCCAGCGTAGTAGCGGTCCACGCTCGTCGTCCTGACGGACTCGCAACGTGCGATCCGGACATCTACCGTGAGATCAACGGGCGCATCCGCGACCGCTGCGACATCGTGATCAACAATTCGACCGGCGGCGGCGTCAACGGCGACATGATCGGCCGGGGCGCCAGCGGCTACTGGGAGATTCTCTGGGAGGAGCGCATCAGAGCAGTCGAGGCCGGCGCGGAAATGTGCACCCTCGACGCCACGACGATCATCGCGAGCTTCGAGGGGCGTGAGCTGTTGATGCACACCTCCCCGGAACGCGCCCGCAAGCTGGCGCAGCTCATGAAAGAGCGCGGCATCAAGCCGGAATGGGAGGTCTTCAGTCCGACGCACATCGTGCAGGACGTGACGACCCTGACACAGTCGGGCATGGACACGGCGCCATACTTCGTCAACATCGTGCTCGGTACGGACCGTGCGTTCCAGAACGCCATGCCTTATTCACCGCGTGTGTTGCAATCGATGGTGGATCTGTTGCCGCCGGGAGCGATCTTCGGTGTAACGGGCATTGGTCCGGCGCAGCTTCCTTGCATTGCGAACGCCCTGCTGTTGGGCGGTCACGTGCGTGTCGGCCTCGAGGACAATCTGTATTTCTCGAAAGGCCGCCTCGCGACCAATCTCGAGTTGACGCAGCGTGCGCTCCGAATCATCAGCGAGCTCGGTCATGAGCCGGCAACGCCCGCCGAGGCCAGGGCGATGATGGGGCTTGCGCCGCTGAGCTAGGCAGTCCCGGGACTGCGGCTGCGATTCCGATGAGACGCGCGCAACAGCGCGCCACGCTAGAGGGGGATACATGATCGATAAGGCATTCCATCGGTTGGCGGCCGGCTGCGTGTGCGGCGCGCTAGCCTGGTCCACTGCGGTTTGGGGGGCAACCGAGACCGCGGATTCCAGTCCGGCGGCGCCCGCTGAGGACAGCGGGATCCACGAGATTGTCGTCACAGCGCAACGCCGTGAGGAGCGGCTGCAGGACGTGCCGATCTCCGTGACGGCGGTCGATAGCTCGATGCTCGAGCGGACGGGCGTGGAGTCGACGCAGGACCTGACGAACGTCGTGCCGGGGCTCACCATACTTTCCACGGCCGGGTTCGCGCAGCCGCGCTTACGCGGTATCGGCAACAATGTCTTCGGTGCCGGCTATGAAGGGGGCGTGGCCACGTATATCGACGGCGTGTACCTGACATCGGCGCCTGCTTCCCTGATGTCGCTCAGCAATATCGAGCGGATCGAGGTGCTCAAGGGGCCCCAGGGAACGTTGTTCGGCCGCAATGCGACGGGCGGCTTGATCCAGATCATCACACGCGATCCACAGTCCCAATTCGGCGGTAACGTGTCGTTGACCGCGGCCGATTATCAGACGTTCGGCGCGGATGCCTACGTGACAGGTGGCCTGGTGGACGGCGTGGCGGCCGATTTTGCAGGTCATGTATCCACCCAAGGACAAGGTTACGGAATCAACGTGTTGACCGGCCGCGAGGTCAACCGCACGGATCTCGATCTCAATCTGAGATCCTCGCTGCTGGCGGTCTCGGACAGCGGCGGTCGCGTTCGCATTACGGGAGACTACGAGCGCACGCGCGGCTCCACTTACGGCTCTACACAGTTGGCGCCCGGGACGGGAGCCCCGTTTCCCACGGTCGCTCCGGGTTCGGCGTGGAACATCGCAGAGGATGTTCAACCGAGCAACGATCTGGAGGCCTGGGGCGTTGCGGCGCATCTCGATCAGGACCTGCCCTTTGCCCATCTCGCCAGCATCACGGCTTATCGGCGGTCGGACTACGAGATCGTGTTCGACGGCGACGTGACCTCGACGCGCGCTCTGGGCATTTATGTCGTGACCCGCGATCAGCAGTTCAGCCAGGAGCTGCAGCTGGTGTCACGTCCTGCATCGTTCGTGAAATGGGTGACGGGCTTGTACTATCTCAATACCGTCTCGCACTACGATCCGAGCCAGGCGCAGCTCTTCGGGCCGTTGCAGCCGTTGACTCCGCTGGGTCCGGTGTCCGATGCCAATACCTACGCACGGCTGGGCGGGGACTCCATTTCCGCTTATGGGCAGGCGACCGTTCCGTTGGAGGAGACGACCAACCTTACGCTCGGCGCACGTTACACGAGTGAAAAGCACGATATCTCGGCGCACATGACCAGCGAGCTCGTCGACGGCGCCGTACTGCCCGGAGCGCCAATACCGGATCAGTCCGAGCGCTTCTCCAAGCCAACGTGGCGCGTGTCACTCGATCACCGGTTCTGGCCGGAGCTCATGGTCTACGCATCCTACAATCGTGGTTTCAAGAGCGGCGGCTACAATGGACAGTTCCCGACGCAATCGGCCTTCGCCCCGGAGGTGCTCGATGCTTATGAGCTTGGTTGGAAGAGCGATCTGGCAAGCCGCCGGGTGCGCGTCAATGGAGCGTTCTTCTATTACAACTATTCGGACATCCAGGTATCGCGGTTCATCGGTAACCAGGTGAGCTACTATAACGGCGCGGCCGCGAAGGTTTACGGCTTCGACGCCGACTTCGAGGTCCGTGTGACGCGCCAACTGACGCTGAGCGGTGGCTTGACGCTGCTTCACGACCGCTTCACGGATTTCCCGAATGCCGTCATTTCCACGCAGGTGCCTACGGGCATCATCGTGTCGGTCGGCTCCGCCACCGGTAATCGCCTGCCGATGACTCCCGACGTCAGCGGCACGCTCACCGCCGACTATCAGGTACCACTGCGCCGGGCCGCACTGGATCTCGATGCCAGCTACAACTATGACAATGGTTATTTCAGCCAGCCGGATAACATCCTGCGGCAGCCGGCGTACCGCATGATCAGCGCCGGTGCGCGCCTGAGCTTCCCTGATGGCTTCAGTGTGCGCTTCTGGGGCAACAATCTCGCCGATGCGAAGGTGGCGACGACTCTGGCGGCGGGCACATTCAACAGTAACGCCGCATACATGCCACCGCGCACGTTCGGTGTGACGGTCGGTTTCGTATTTTGAGAAGGGGGAAGCCATGGTGGTGTCCCGCCGAACCCTATTGTCGGCCGTCGCATGTCTGGGCGGAGCTCTGGCGGCATCAAGGCTGGGCGCGACGGAGCTGAGGTCGTCGTCCAAATCACGCCTCGTGCTGTTGGGTACAGGTGGCGGCCCTGTGCTCGGCGGCGAGCGAGGCATGGCCGCGAATGTCCTGCTCGTCGAAGACGTGGCGTACCTGATCGACTGTGGCTATGGCGCCGCCGGGGCCTTGGCGCGACAGGGAATCTCGTTGAGAGATATCGAAGGGATCTTCATCACGCACAACCACGCGGATCACCTGATGGACTACGGGGCCGTGTTGCTCTTCGCATGGCTGCAGGGACATACGGCACCCGTGCGTGTCTACGGTCCTCCACCATTGGAGAAGATCACTGCATGGCAGTTGGCCGCCAACCAGGTGCCGCTCGATTACTATAAGAACGATATGGGGATGGCAGGGATGCCCCAGGTCATCGTGCGGGAGTGCTCTGGAAGGCGTGTCGTCATGCACGATGCGCATGTGCGCGTTTCGTGCACGGAAGTGCACCACCCTCCGGTGAAACCGGCGCTCGCTTATCGCTTTGATTTGGAGGATCGATCGATCGTCTTCTCCGGCGACACCTCCGCGTCGCAGGATCTGGTGACCCTCGCGAAAGGGGCGGACGTTCTGGTACATGAGGCGGCCGACGTCGACATGACGCTGAAGATGATGTCGGACCCGACAGCGAGAGGAATGATCAACGGCAGCGGCGGCGGGGCGCCGGCGGGCTTTGATGCGCGGAAATTTTCCGAGCACGTCTACAACGGGCACACATCGGCGGAAGATGCTGGGCGCATCGCCGCCGCCGCCGAGGTCAAGACCCTTGTTCTCAATCATCTGTCCCCGGGCAGCTCACGCGTCGTGACCGACAGCCAGTGGATCTCGATGGCTCGACGGCACTTCAGCGGGAATATTGTCGTCGGTCACGACGGGCTGACACTCTAAAGGAAGGGCGGCGCCTCATCGGCTGTCTCCTGGCTTCCCGCGGGCGTGGGGATCACGAGCTCCCGCGCGCGAGCTCCCGCGCGGCTAGAAGCCGTGCGGGGACGGGAAGTCGAAGAAGTCGAACAGGTCGTCCAGGGCCGGGCCGTTCACCGGCGCATAGGAGCCCGCCCGCTGCACCGGATTCGGGAAGTTGTCCCGGCTGCGGCGCGTCACCGGCGGCAGGCCCCAGTTGCGCTCGATGAACTTGAGGATCGAGACATGGTCCGCGTACTGGTGGGAAATGTATCCCGCGGCGCGCAGGGGCAGGTATTTCGGATTCGCCACGACGATCAGCGGGATCCGCGTGCCGTCGCCGAAGAAGTCGACGGGCTGCACATAGCCGGAGTCGTAGTAACCGCCGCCCTCGTCCTCGGTGATGAGGATGACGGTGTTCTTGGTGTACGTCGGCGATGCCTCGACCTGGTCGACGATCTTCTTCACGAATCCCTCGAACAGGTCGAGCTTCGAGGAGGACGGGTGGCCGTCCACGTAGCCGCTCGGCTTGACGAAGGAGACCGCGGGCAGCGTGCCGTTTGCGATATCCGTATACAGGTTCACCGTATCCTGGATATGTGCCGCGACCTGAGCCGGGTCCGACATGATGGAGGTGTCGTACTGGAACGGGTTGCAGATGTTGCAGTACTCGTCCGCGTTCGGGCCCTTGGTGCTCCAGTTCAGCTCATACGGGTCATTAACGTAGTTGTTCCACATGTCGCCGTAGTACTTCCAGGAGACCTTGGCATTGTTGAGGTCATCGCCGATGCTGGGCGTGGAGGACGGCGGAATGGTGAACGGAGTGTTGGAGGGACTCTGGTCGGTGTAGGCGTTGTTGCCGTTGCCGAAGTAACCCGGGTTGTAGTTGTTCAGCAGGTAGTAGTGGCCGGCCTCGCAGCGCGGGTTGACGTGCAGCGACTTCAGGTAGTCCAGGATGGGCCTGACGCCGGGCTGGCTCGGGTCCGAGCAGTTGCTGTAGGAACCGCCGCCATAGATGATGGGCAGCCCGTTCGACTGGGTCTTGTCCCATTCGGTCATCGGGTATCCCGCGTTGTAGTCCTCGCCATAGCCGTCCTGCGTGTACCAGTTGTTGGTGCCGGGCGCGGGGTTCGGGTTCTCGATCTCATCGATCGTTCCCGTTCCGCCGTAGCCGGCGGGATTGGTGGTCACCGTGACGTTATGGGGCGGCGTCTCGGGGTTGCCGTTGCCGTCGCTGAACCAGATCATGTCGCCGTGGCCGAGCATGACGTGGTTGGCTCCGGTGCCGCCGTTGACGGACTGGTGGAAGTTGTCGCTCATGGCGTAGGTGTCCGCCAGGCTCTTGAAATAGGGTACATCGCCCTGCTGGACGTTGTAGAAGCCCAGGGCGGTGGAGCCTTCGCCCGTCGTGGTCGGGACCGAGTCATAGAGGGCGTAGTGGTTGGCGGTCCACTGGGCGGCCGTCGGCGGGTTCGCTGCGGAATACCCGGCGGGGTACTGGAAATACTCGCTGAAGGACGGGCCGTAGTAGCTTTGGGCGTACTGCGCCTGAGTCAGACCGTTGGTGCCGGCGCCGACGGTCGTTTCCACCCAGGAGAACAGTTTGCCGTTGCAGCCGGAAGGATTCTCCCAGGAGGCGTGCTCGAGGCTGCAGTTCAGCTGCTGCCACATCTGGTAGAAGCGGTGCACGGGGCTGGCGGAGTAATCCGTGTACGTAAGGCTGTAGCCCGGCGTGGCCGCATGGGTGCCATTGGTGAGCTGGAACGGCCCGGCCGGCAGGTTGTCGAAATTGACGATGCGCAGGTCCGGGGTATAGCTGTACTGGCCGGTGCCGCCGGCAGCCAGGGACTGGTAATAGGTGAGTCCGTTCGCGTCGGCGGCCTCCGGCAGGCCGTTCTCGGTCAGCACGGCACAGGCCGCCGGGTCGAGATAGTTGGTGGTGGTTTTACCGTTGACGGTGCTGGTGCCGCACGCGATGGTCGTATACGCGGACGAGCTCGGGGTGAAGTACCCCTGTGCGCCGGAGGGGCCGCCGGCCTCCGGCGCGGGCAGCTGGTTGCTCGGAAATTCCTGCTTGGGCGGGCTCAGCAGGAAAGTGTCCTGACCGCCCTGGTCCGCCGCCGCGAGCTGCTGGGCGTCATGGAAGTTAGGTCCCGGGGTGGCGTTCTTGTTGGCATCCAACTGGATGATGCCCGCGCTCAGCAGGTTGCGGACCGTCTGGCCGTGTTTGGGCACGTAGGTGGCGAACACGTGATCGAAGCTGCGGTTCTCACCGATGATCACGATGACGTGCTTGATCGGAGTCGCGGTAACACCGCTTTTGTCGACGCCGGAATTCCAGAGACCTCCGAATGCAGGTGCCGGGGCGGCAGCCAGCGCCGGACCCACCGACATCTGCAGCACCGCGGCCGATGCTGCCGCCAGGCGCAATCCCTGCAGGGCTTGCGACACGAACGAGTTGACCTTCATACAACCTCCCCTGGATGTGCAAGGCCGATCGCCCAAAACTGCGTGACGGAGCTTGCGGAGGCTGTATTTCAGGAAGTTGATGGTTGGATGAATGCTGTTCCTTCAGCAGAATCTGGGCAATTGCCGTACGGCACAAAGCCGGGCGCTGCAGCCGGCAAAGGCCGCGCTCTTTGCCGACGGACGACGAGGTCATGTCCGCCGCGAGCGCCGCCAGGCCCGAATGGGCCCGCGCTTTCGGCCAAATTGACCAGGGCCTGTTGACAGTCATAGTGAGGTTAGGGCATGGGCTCCAGCGGCGCAGTAGCGGGGCGTGGGGTTGCCGCTTTGTGAAGCGTGTCCGCGGGGTCGACGCGAATGGTGCCCATCATGCCGCTGTCCTCGTGCTCCAGCAGGTGGCAGTGATAGACGAACGTCCCAACCGTGTTGGGATCGCGAAAATCCATGCGCAAGCGCACGCTTGGGTATTGCAGCATCCGGTCGCTGAAGTACGGGACATTGACCGTGTCCCGCAGGAAGGGCTCGTTGACGGGCATTCCCGACCAGTCGATGAGCATGAAATGGAGCTGATGGATGTGGAACGCGTGCAGCTCGGTCGAGCGGTTCTCGATGATCCAGTCCTCCACGTCGCCTTGGCGCGCCACGATGTTCGGGGCGGCGGCCGGATCGAACGGCGCCGGGGTCTTGCCTTCCTCGGTAATGTAAAAGTCTGTCGCGCTGTTGGGGTTCCTGGGATCCTGGAGCTTCTCGGAGAAATAGAAGCGGCGCACTCGGACCGGCTCGACGTCGCCGAGCCATGGGAGCGCCGGCGGTGGCAGCGGACCCGAGAAGGCGGGCAGCTTCGACTGCGGCTCGGGGGCATCCGGAGTTGCGACGAGGGAGGCGAGCGCCCGGTTGGGATCGTTCTCACCGCCTTGCCCGGTGTCGACGGTCCGCGTGACGAACAGCGCGGGTGTACCGGCGGGCGGCCCGTCCACGATGAATTCCACGCGCGCCCCGGGAGGCACTCCAATGTGATCGACCCAGGTTACCGGCGGCGATCGGCCCTGTGGTGCATTCATCGGAACGCCGTCGATCGCAACGAGACCGAGCCGCTGCGGCGCGCGCCCGAAGACCACGGCGAGATTCAAATAGGTCACCGCGCAGGCGTTCACGACTCGCCAGAGCTGGCGCTCGCCCGGCCTCATCCGAATAATCGCCGGCGGGTAGTCCGGATACGGGACCGGCACGAAATTGATGGAGAGGTCCTTGGCGGGTTTGCCGAAACCGGTGCCGCTGTTGGCGGCGTCCCCATCCCGGTCGATGAGCATTTTCGGCACCACGGGCTCGGACTTCGAGGGCGGGGCGTTGGGATTCACGAGATCCTGGTCCCGGATCACCATTAGGCGTTCGGGCAGTCCCGCTACCTCCGGAGTGGCGCGCTCGAGCCCTTCTATGATCAGGGGACCGGACGCCCCGCCCAGGACCTGCCGGGTGCTGAACCCGTGAATGTGCGGGTGATACCAGTAGAGGCCCGGTGGCTCGTTCGCCGGAATCCGAAAGCGATACTCGAAAGGAGTGCTGCCGGGTTGCACGGAGGTCCGCAATACATCGTCCTGATGACACACGGGCGGCACGGTGAGGCCGTGAAAGTGGAGATTGGTCGATACCGGCGTCATCACTGCGCTCGTGCAGGGGTCCGCTGCACGCGCCTCACGAGAATGCGCCATGTGAGAGTGCGCGATCGGTCCGGCCTGGTCGCGTGCTGTGGACGCATCGGCGTCAGTGAGATCGTTCGTCAAGCGCAGAATCAGTAGATCGCCGGGGTGCAGCCGCAGCGTAGGTGACTCGCTTCCGTCGGGAAGAACGTAGCAATAGCGCACTGAGCCATCGCGCTCACGGTAGTTGTGAATGCTCAGGTCGACCTGGAGAGCTCCGTCCTTGCTGTAGAGGTTGCGCGGCTCCGGTACTTCGGCGCCCGGTGCGGGACGGCTGCACGGATCGGGCTCAGGACTTCCTGCGTGTGTGGCTTGCATCGAGGCGAATGACACAAGCGCGATGAGGCCGGTGCGTCGGAGGATCAATCAGGCTGGACCTGGTGCGATCGCGAGCCGTGCTCGGTGGGTGGCTAACGATAGCGGTCGATCATGACAACCTAATGAGAGCCCATCGCCAGCGCAGCATCGGCCGGCCAGTTGGGATATTTGTGGTGGAGCTCACGTCCGCGGCCGTTGGGCGAAGAGACCTGCTTCCAGGGCAGTGCCAGCCAGAATAGCGACGCCATGGATGTCGCGAAGAACCACGAGCAGCGCAGCCGAGGCGAGGGCGGCCGTTCGCAGGATCGACGATGACGGTGCTCTGGCCGCGGGGGGCCGCAAGGCGAGCAGCGCACCTGCGAGCGAACACACGGCGACGGAGTTGCCACCGCCGACCGGCTGCCAGGCCAGGGCGACTCCTTCGGCGACCAGCGCGCCGAGACTGTAAATGACCATCCATTCCAGCCGCCGCAGCACTTGCTCGGCCAGCCCGCCGAGCAGCAGCAGGGCGGAGAGGTTCGTCAAGCCTCCCGGTAGCCAACCGTCCTGGACGAAGAGCGCCGTGAAGGCTCGCCACCATTCGCCGTGCAACATCTTGTGCCTGTCGCGCTCCAAGGCCGCCAGCAGCGTCGGGTGAAGGAGCTGTGTCAGGAGGCCGACACCGGTAAGACCACAGATCGCCAGCGTCAGGATGGGCCGGCGGCGGGTGCGGCTGCCGAAAGTCATCAG
The DNA here is from genome assembly GCA_035547375.1 of Steroidobacteraceae bacterium. Taxonomy (GTDB): domain Bacteria; phylum Pseudomonadota; class Gammaproteobacteria; order Steroidobacterales; family Steroidobacteraceae; genus 13-2-20CM-66-19. The sequence goes on along the minus strand of DASZVD010000535.1, from coordinate 5,337 downwards.
CGTTGCTGTCAGGGTACAGGCCCATGCGATGATGAGCAGAATTGCCGAGATGTTCACAACGGCGCGTGTTTCGGGTGCGATGCGGATCGGATGGAAGCAGTACGCAGGCCAATATATCGGACGTCGCGGGATCGGGCAGCGGATGCCTGTCCTCCGCATCTGACGCCAGCGCAGCAGTCTAGACATAGGAATCGCGTGGGATCCTCGCGCGGTGATTCACGCGTCAAACGTGACTACTCTGAAAGGGCCTGTATGTTGCGTGGAGCGATGGAAAAACAGTATTGCGACCGCACGAGAGGTGCAGGAAGATAACAACATGATCAGGACGGCCGGGGACGAGGCGAGCACCGTAGTGCAACCCGACGTTCTCGTCGTTTCCTTACGAGCGCGCCGGTGTCCGTGAAGTGTGGCTCGTACACCCGATCGATCGAACGCTGACCATCTACAGGCTCGAAGCGGGACGTTACGGGCGGCCGACCATTCTCGAGCTCGAAGGACAAACCGAGCTCGCAGCGGTTCCGGGCGTCACCATGGATTGGAGCCGCGTGCTCGCCAAGCTGCCGTAAACGGGCGCGCTCTTTCTCGACCCGAGCGGCTAATAGAACGCCCCGTCCACGACGTCCACGATCCGCCCCGTCGCGACATTGACCAGCAGCAAGTCCGGTCCGTAACGCACCCAGCGATAGCCGAGGGGCGGCGGTCCGAGTCCGAGGGCTGGGTAGTTGTCGTAGAAGTAAGCGCCGGAGAGGAAGATCGGCGGCAGGATGGCGCCGGCGATCCACCGGCGATAGGCAAAACCCGGCGGATAGCGAAACATCGGGCCGCGGATGCTCGGCCGCCAGCGTCCCTGGCTGAGGAAGTGATGCGGTGGACGATGTCCCCAACTCGGGGGCCTGGGTCTGGGAGGCGGCGGGGATGGCGGTCGACCGGGCCGGTGACCCGGGTTCGGCGGCGGCCGCTGGGCACCGTGTGGCGTCTCGGGCCGTGGGCCTCGGTCTCGATCCCCGGGGCGATTGGGCTGGTTCTGGGCGGTCGCCATCGCGGCCGCGAGCAGTGAGGCCGCGACCACAAGCTTCAAGATGTTGCTCACAGGCCCTCCTTAGAAGCCGGCCCACGGAGGACCGCTCACCGTGCCGAGCTTTCGTGCAGCTTTCCAACGATGCGCGGGATTCTACTCTCAGTGGCTATGTAACTGAATGTAATTGATCATGGAGGGCGAGTCTGCTGAACTCGTGCCCCCAATCGCGGACCGCTGTGGCGGCAGAGCCCTATGGTGCGCGCCGCGTCATGTCCGCTTCCAAGAGACTCACTAATCATCATGAAGAACAACAGGTCCACCCGGCTCGCCTACGCTCGGTTCCTCATCGCCTCCTGCGGGGTGCTCGCACTCGGCGGTTGCGGTGGGAGCTCGAATAACGGCGGCCCCACGGTACCGACCTATACATTGAGTGCCACGATCAGCGGCCTCGGCAGCAGTGTTCTGGTGCTGTCGGTCAACGGCTCGTCCTCGACGATCAGCGGAGACGCTACCACGGTGGCGTTGGCCTATGGAATGGCTTCCGGCACCGCCTACTCGGTCGCCGTCCAGACGCAACCGACTGGCCAGGTCTGCAGTGTGGCCAATGGCACGGGCACGGTTGCCTCAGCCAATGTCGTCAATGTCGCGGTGACCTGCTCGGCGGTGAGTTACACGGTAGGGGGAACGATCAGCGGGCTGACCGCCACCGGCCTCGTGTTGCTCGACAATGGCAGCGATGCCACCAGCATCGCAGCCAACGCCACGCAGTTCTCGATGCACACCGGTCTGGCGTACGGCTCGACGTACGATGTGACGGTGGGCACGCAACCCTATGGCATCAGCCTGGTTTGCACGCCCTCCAATGCCAGCAGCACAGTGAGCGCCGATGTGACAACGGTCGCGATCAGCTGCGCCACGGTTGCCCCAACCCAAACAGCGATCCCGGTTACGTTCGGCTCTCCCGGCGGCGTTGCCGTGGACGCGCACGGCAACGTGTTCCTAACCGACACCGTTGCGGATGCGGTCGAGGAAATCCCGTACAGTAACGGCAGTTACGGCTCGCCGGTAACCTTGGGATCGGGATTTTTCGGTCGACCCTTCGGCATCACGGTGGATTTGAACGGCAACCTGTTCGTAACCGACACCGTGAACAACATTGTAGCGAAGATTCCATATAGCAATGGTAGCTATGGCACGCCGGTGATCGTGGGGCCGACACCGCTATTCAATTCTCCCGAAGGGGTGGCGGTGGATACGAGCGGCAATGTGTTCGTGGCCGACACCGGCAACAATACCGTGTGGGAGATTCCATACAGTAACGGTGCTTACGGCACGCCGGTGACCATGGGAGCGGGGTTCAGTGCCCCGGGCGGTGTGGCAGTGGATGCCAACGGCAATGTGTTCGTGGCAGACACCCTCCATGCCGCAGTGAAGGAAATCCCGTACACCAGCGGCAGCTACGGCACGCCGCAGACCGTAGGATCGGGATTCACCAACCCCCAAGGATTGGCGGTGGATGCGAACGGTAATGTGTTCGTGGCGGACACCTCCGCCACTGTTGTGGAGGAGATCCCATACAATAACGGCACCTACGGCACCACGCTGCTCAGCGTGGGATCGGGATTGAGCGTCCCCAGCGGCGTGGCGGTGGATTCGCTCGGCCGGCTTTATGCGATTGACGGGCATCACCTTTGGAGTTTCGTGCCGTAGTTTCGGTTGGTTGACGGCTCGCCCGCACGGAAGTACGGTGAGTGCCGCATTTGCGCACCACCGGCTACCGGGGGCGGCCGTATTGCCATGGCGTCAATCATCGACAATCGATGGACGTTGTTCATCAGCGTCGCAGAGTTGGGGAGCCTGACCAACGCGTCTGCGGCCCTCAACGTGCCGCAGTCGGTCCTGAGCCGCAGCATCGGGGCGCTGGAGCGCGAGTGTGGAGCACGGCTATTTCGACGGACCGGCCGCGGTGTCGTTCTCACCGACTTCGGGAGTCAGATCTACCCACGCGTGAAGCAGCTGATTGCCCAAGCGGATCAGCTTGCAGATGACATCCGAACATCCGGCGGTGAGCCGTTGGGCACGGTGCGGGTGGGCCTGCTGCCGTCCATGGTAGCGCCGCTGTCGGGGTCATTGTGCCGGGCGGCGGCGGAGCGCTTTCCGAAGGTCCGGCTGCACCTGACCGAAGGCTCCAGCGTGCAGCTGGAGGATTGGCTGAATCAGGGGCGGCTGGATCTGTCCATGCTCCTGCGTGAGGGTCCGGGTGGCTCACCTCAGGAGCTCACTTTACAGACACTCTCCCTCTCGCTCATCGGTCCGCCCGGAAATCCGTTGACGCGCGCAGGCAAGGTGGAGTTCGATCATCTCGCGGGCCTGCCGCTCGTCCTGCCGGGCGAGCCGCACTTGCTGCGAGCGAGATTGGATAGGCTGGCGCGCGAGAGGAGCCTGAAGCTCACGGTGGCCATGGAGGCCGATTCGATCAATCTGCAGTGCGCGATCGTGGCGGCCGGCCTGGGTTATGCGATTATCGCGACGCCCGCCGCGGCGCCGCCGCATTCGGCGAATGTCAGTGCGGCGCTGATCGTCAATCCCGAGCTGCCCCGACGCGTGGTGCTGGGTATGACGCTCCTTCGGCCGCACACCCACGCGACGACTGCCGTCTCGCAGTTGTTACAGGAGCTGGTCCCGGCGCTTTTGCCGGCCGCCGCCGGGTAATCGCTGACTAGGCCGGATGGCGGCCGACCAGGAATCCGGTGTCGGGATCGGCCGTGACCGGCAGTCCCGATTCTTTCAGCGACCTGCGCAATTGACTCATGAAGCGATCGGGAATCCGCGCGGCCGGAGCGCGTAATGGGCCGCCATTGAAACCTGCGAGCCAGTCCTGGTACTTCCAGGCGGTGCGATTCAGCACGCTCGTACCGGGGACCGAGGCAGCCTGTACGGCCCCGCCGGCGAGGCGCGCCGGATGGACCTTCCAGAACAACTCCATTGCCTGTTCCCACTTTCCCGAGCGCGCAAGGGCAAACGCGCGGGGGTAGTAGTCGCTCAGCCACTGTGTGTTGCTGGTTCCGGAGAACTGCAGAGGCATGAACCTCATGAGCGGTATGGCATCCCCCTCGATCGGGCAGCTGATGACCACCTGCTCGCCGAAGTGGTGCCACATCTGCGCCACGCCGGCGAACAACGGAAATCCCTGCTCCGCCTTGATGGCGACGATGTTGGGGATGTCATCGAGGAGCCTGCGCACGAGCTCTACGGACATGCCCGCGGGGTGAATGCGCTCGAACCCCCACAGAGGGATGGGGAACAACATGACGCCCAGGCGGGTAGCGTTGCAAAACTCGAACGTGTAGTCATAGAGCTCCTGCTCCGTGGTCGGCCAGAACTGGGGAGGATAGGACAACAACACGAGATCGGCGCCGGCTCGTTCGGCTAACCGGACGGCCTCGATGTTATCCGCGAGCGTCCCCCAGGCTGCATGGAAGAAGAGGCCGAGCTCGTCGCCGGCCGTGTCGCGAGCCCACTGAGTGAAGGCGCCGTTCTCTTCGGGCGTAATCGCCACTTCCGTGCACAACAGCGTATAGGTGAAGCCGAGCTTCATCTGCAGCTCGATGTCGTGGCGAATGCCCCGCTCGTTCAGGCGTTTCAGGTTCGTGGTGTACGAGGGTAGTGTGACGCCGGAGCAGCCCTGCAAATGCTCTCGCGCCCAGGCGCGTGCGTCGGATTTAGCGTATTTAGCCATGGATCACCTGATCTAAGTCTCTTCCAACCTCGGTTACTTCGCGACGGGGGCGATGTTTACGGGCAAGCGCGTTCCGAGCCCTCGAGCCAGGGCTCTCTTGAGCAGCATCTCGGCGATCACGACGTCCTGCAAGGCGGAGCCCACGGACTTATAGAGCACAATGTCATTCTCGGAAGCTCTCGGAGCACGCTTTCCACTGACGACTTCCGTGAGGTGGATCAGTTTTTCCGTGAAATCAAAGCCCGCTTTGCTCGCGGCGATCATGTCGCCGGTATCGCGGGCTACCTCATCCGGCATGTCGGCAACGATCAGATTCGCGCGGCCGATGACATCAGCAGCCACCTCACGTTGCTCGGGCAACGTCGAGCCTATCGATACGAGCGTCATTCCCGGCTCTAACCACTGCGCGTGCAGAACGGGAGATTCGTTTTTGGCTCTCGCAGCACAGATCACTACGTCGGCGCCCGCGACCGCCTCGCCGGGGGTTGCCGCTGGCGTGACGGTTGCGCCGAGTGAATTCTGAAAATGCCGAGCGAACTTCTCCCGGTTCGCTGGCGTTGGGCTGAAGACTTTGACCTGA
>DASZVD010000534.1:0-2848 GCA_035547375.1 Steroidobacteraceae bacterium | reverse complement strand
CCGTGCTCTTGCCGGCGCCATCCGGACCGACGAGGCCGAATATCTCGCCGTGCGCAATCTCGAAGCTCACATCCCGCGCGGCGTAAACCGTGCCGAAGCGCCGCGCCAGTCCTCTGGCGACAACCGCGCCTTCATGCGGGTTGTCGATCATTTTCCGGCCGGCAGCAGCTTGATGGCGGCATCCGTCGGCATGCCGGGAAGGAGCTCGTGCGTCGGGTTGCTGATATCGATCCGTATCCGGTATACGAGCGTCACCCGCTCGGCATTCGTCTCGACGGTTTTCGGCGTGAATTCCGCTTCCGGCGAAATGAAGCTGATGCGGCCATGGTAGATCTTGCCGGGGTAGCTGTCCGTCGTGACGTCGGCCGACTCGCTCAGACGTATCCTGCCGATATCCCTTTCGTTGCCATAGGCGCGGAGCCAGACGTGATCGAGATCATCGAGCGTGAAGATCGCTACACCCGGTCCAGCCAGTTGGCCACGCTCCGCCTCGCGCACGGAAATCACGCCATCGAACGGGGCACGCAGCGTCGCGTAGCCGAGAACGACCTGGTCGAGAGCGAGCTTCGCAGCAGCCGCCGCTTCGTTGGCCCGTGCCAGAGCAATGTTAGCGCTCGCGACCTGCAGCAAGGACTGATCGTGCGCCAGCGTCGCCGCCGACTGCTGCGCGGCGGTGCGCGTGAGATCGCGGGTTTGCACGGAAGTTGCCGCCGTCTTCACCAGCTCCTCGGCCCGGGCGGCATCACGCTGCTTTTCCGCGAGATCGAACTGATCGCTGCTGACGTTGCTGCGGGCGGCAGCGAGGCTGCTCTCGTTCACCGCAACCTGAGCGGAAGCGACCTGCTCATTGGCGCGATCGATCATGACCTGCCGCTGGTAGAGGCTGTCGTCGACACGTGCCAGAACCGTACCGCGAGTGACGTGCGCGCCCTCATCGAAGGGCAGCTCGATAATGGCGGCCTGCACCTGGGTGAAACTCAGGACGCTCTCGTGAGCTTCGATGTTGCCGGAAACGGTGATACGGGCGGCGCCCGCCGATTCCTCGAGCAACACGGCACGCCACCGCCACGCGGCATAGCCGCCGGCGACGAGAATCACGAAGGCAACGGCCGCCACGGCCCAGGGTCGCTTCATCCAGGTACAACTCGTTGAAGATGCGCAGATCCACGGCAGGGCCGCAAACCAGTATTCTCGGATCGAGTTTTTGTCAATTCTCCGCACGGCGATATACGTGAAAATGTCGATGCCGCAGCGGTGGTCGGGTGCTATAGGTCGGGCGCGGACCGCAGTGTGCGTGAGCGAGGAAATTGACATTGGGTGGCAGAACCTCTTATTCCCTGGTCGCCGTTGCAACCGCGCTCGCATTCGGCGGCTGTGCGGTAGGCCCGAATTTCAAGCGCCCCGCCGCCCCGGACGTTGCCGGCTATACGTCCGAACCGCTGGCCGCGGCAACCGCCTCGGCACAGTCCCGGGGCGGCGAATCGCAACGCTTCGTGCAAGACCGTGATATTCCCGGGGATTGGTGGACATTGTTCCATTCCGACGCCCTGAACCGGCTCATCGAGCAGGCGCTGCGAGACAATCCGGACTTCGATGCCGCCCAGGCGGCCTTGCGGAAGGCGAACGAGAACGTCTACGCCCGCCAGGGGGCGCTGTTTCCCTCCGTCACGGCCGGTATTCAATCCGAGCGCGAGCGCCTGGCCGGTGCCGTCATCGGCGAGCCCCAGTACAACCCGACATTCAGCGTCACCACGGCTTCGCTCAACGTGTCCTACGCTCCGGATGTACTGGGAGGCACGCGCCGGCAGATCGAATCGCTCGCGGCGCAAGCCGAGTATCAGAGATTCGCGCTCGAGGCGACTTATCTCACGCTGACCTCCAATCTGGTGGTCACGGCGGTGCAGGAAGCAGCGCTACGCGCCCAGATCGCGGCAACCGAGCAGATTCTCGGCATCGAGAACGACGAGCTCAACCTGATTCGCGAGAGATTCAGGGTGGGCGTCGTGTCCCAGGCGGACGTGCTGCTGCAAGAGGCGACGCTCGACCAGACCCGCGCAACCTTGCCGCCACTGCGGAAGCAGCTGGCACAGGTCAGAAACGAGCTGACCGCGCTCGTCGGACGGCTACCGAGCCAGGAAGTGAGTGAGACATTCGACCTCGACAGTCTCACGCTGCCGCAAGAGTTACCCGTCAGCCTCCCCTCCGAGCTCGTCGAGCAGCGGCCGGATGTGCGTGGGGCCGAAGCGGAGCTGCACGCGGCTTCCGCCGGCGTGGGCATCGCAATAGCCAATCAACTCCCGCAGTTCGCCATCACCGGCGACCTGGGCAGGACGATGACGGGGTTCCCCATCCTCCCGGGCACGGGGGTGTGGAGCATCGCAGGCAGCGTCGGGCAGACATTATTCGATGCTGGAACGCTGTTGCACGAGAAACGCGCCGCCGTAGCGGCTCTCGACCAGGCGGCTGCGCAATACCGCAGCACGGTCATCAAGGCATTTCAGAACGTTGCGGATGCCCTGAGGGCCCTGCAATCCGATGCCGATGATCTGGCCGCCCAGGATGCTGCCGAGCGCTCGTCCCAGGCCAGCCTCGAGCTTGCACGACGCCAGTTCCATGCCGAGACGATCGACTATCTCACGGTGTTGACCGCCGAACGCACCTGGCAGCAGGCGCGCATCGCACGGGTGCAGGCCGAGGGCAGCCGCTATGCCGACACCGCGGCCCTGTTTCAGGCACTCGGCGGCGGCTGGTGGCATCGCACCGACGTGTCCCAGAGGCCTTAGAGCGTCTAACAAAATGGCCCTTCCCGGGGGACGGCGCACGTACGTCCCGGTAGCCGCTGGCGCGG
>DASZVD010000533.1:0-2487 GCA_035547375.1 Steroidobacteraceae bacterium | reverse complement strand
ATTGCCAGCGCGAACCACGAGGAGCACCTCGAGTTCCTGAGCATCAAGGTGCCGGACGGCCCCCTGACGTCCCGGCTTCAGCACATCCGTGAGGGCGACGAGGTCCTCATCAGCCGCAAGCCCACCGGCACCCTGCTCCTGCACGACCTCAAGCCAGGCAAGCGGCTGTATCTGCTCAGCACCGGAACGGGCGCCGCGCCCTTCATGAGCCTCATCAAGGATCCCGAGGCCTACGAGCGCTTCGAGCACGTGATCCTCGTCCACGGCGTGCGCTGGGCGCGCGAATCCGCCGTCGTGAAGCACCGCATCGAGGAGCTGAAGGGCCACGAGTACCTGGGCGAGCTGGTGCGGGACAAGCTGCTGTACTATCCGACCGTCACGCGCGAGCCGCACAAGAATCGCGGGCGCCTGACGACGCTGTTGGACTCCGGCCGCCTGTGCCGTGACCTGCGCCTGCCGGAGTTGGATCCCGCGTCGGATCGCGTCATGGTGTGCGGCAGCCCCGCCATGCTGGCGGACACTTGCGCCCTCCTCGACTCGCACGGGTTCACGATCTCGCCGCACATCGGGTCTCCCGGCGACTACGTGATCGAGCGCGCCTTCGTCGAGCGCTAGTCAATTTGGCCGAAAGTCGCCTGGCGGCGCTTTCGGCAGACATTACCTCGTAGTCCGCCGGCAAAGGAGCGTTCAGTGCCCTCCCTGAACCAGGAGCCCGGCGGCGCGTAGCGCCTCCGCGAGCTCGACCTCGATCCGGGCGGCCTCGGCTCTCGCAATCCATTGAAGGTGCAGGGCCGGGCCGGTCAACACTTCCAACCCCCGCTTGAGCACACTGCCGGCCGCCCGAATGCCGGCCTTGTGCTGGTCGAAGCGCTGGGCCGGCGTGTAGTGGCTCATCCCCACATACACCCCGTGCGGACCCTCGCGACGATCCCGGTAGTCGAGCAGCACCAGGTAGATGTTCGACCTTCCCTTGCGCGAGGCCTCGAACCGCGCTGCGACCTCGTAGGCCGCCGGGAGCCAGTCGATGTATTGCATGGGCAGCCACTCGGGGATGGATTGCGCCGCCCGTTCCCACAGCCTCTGCAGAGCACTCTCGATGTGCGCGGCGAACTCGCCCCGCATCCACAGCTCGTGGATGCAATGGGCGCCCAGCAACCCGTCGCCGGCCGCCAGGGCCGAATCCAGGCGCGCCGCGATCCCCGGCCGTCCCAGCGCCCGCAAGGGGCGCGCGGCAGGCGGCACCGTGACATCGATGGCGCTGGAAATTTCCGGCTGGCCGACCACCTCTACACCTTCAGAGGCGGCGGACCGAGCAGACTCGCGCGCAGATCAGCCAGACCACGCCGCTGACGACGATGGCGCCGGGGACGATCAACACCGCGCTCCCCAGCGAAAAGCGATCCGAGAGCACCCCGATCAGGTAAGGCGACGGCACGTCTCCCAACAGGTGGATGAAGAACATGCTGAGCGCGAAAGCCGAGGCGCGCTCGGCAGGCGCCACGAGGTTGCTGATCGCCGAATTGATCGGTCCGGTGGACATGAAGAGCAGCAGCTCCGCGGCCACGATGGCCGGGTAGTAGACCCCGGGCGCTTTTGCCGTCAGCGACAGGAGCGCCAAAGGCGCCGCCACGAGGGTGATCCCTCCGGACATCCACAGGTACGCCTGGCGCGAGGACTTCAGCCAGTAGTCGCCGAGCCAACCTCCGGCAAAGGTCCCCAGGAATCCGGTCACGACGACGATGGCGCCGAAGCTCGTCGTCGCCTGCACGGCCGGCAGGCCATGGACCCGCTCGAGGAAATTCGGCATCCACACCGCGAGCCCTCCCAGCGCGAACGTGTACGCCGCATAACCGAGTACCACGAGCATGTAAGGAAGCTGCCGGAACAGGCCCGCGTAGATCGCAAACGGGCTTGCCGCGGACCCCACCGCCTCAGCCGGGTTCTCATCCTGCGAGCCGCGCGGCGGATCCTTCAGGCGCAGCACCAGGAAAGCCAACAGCAAGCCCGGCACGCCACCAACGAAGAATGCGTGGCGCCAGCTGTAGTGATGGCTGATCAGGCCGGCGACGATATAACCGAGGGCGGCTCCTACGGGGATCGCCATGTTGAAGACCGCCAACACCCGGCCGCGTTGTGCCTGGATGAAGGAGTCCGACAGCAACGCTGGGGCTATCGCCACGTAGGCGGCTTCACCGACACCCACCATCGCGCGGGCGCCAAGCAGGTGCAGATAGCTGCCGGCAAAGCCGGAGACGAGCGTGGCGAGGCTCCAGATGAGCACGCCGATCGCGATCGGACGCGTGCGGGAGCCCCGATCGCCGATCACTCCAAACACCGGCGCGGCAATCATGTACACCAGCATGAACGCCGAGGTCAGCGACCCGATCTGCGCGTCCGACAAATTCAGCGGCGCGGCCTTCAAATCGGGCACCATTCCCGAGACGAGGTAGCGATCGAGGTAGTTGAGAAGGTTGATGAGCGTGAGCA
>DASZVD010000532.1:0-34901 GCA_035547375.1 Steroidobacteraceae bacterium | reverse complement strand
TTGATGATCGTGCCCATCGGCGGCGCCGACATGCCGGTCGTGATCTCCCTCTACAACGCCCTCACCGGCCTGGCCGTCGGCTTTGAAGGCTTCGTACTGAACAACGCCGCGATGATCATTGCGGGAACCGTGGTCGGCTCGGCGGGTACGTTGCTCACACAGTTGATGGCGAAGGCGATGAACCGCTCGTTGGGCAACGTGCTGTTCTCCGGCTTTGGCGATACCGGCGGAGCCACGACCGGCGCGGTCACCGGCAGCCTGAAGCCGATCGAAGCCGCGGACGTGGGCGTGATGATGGCCTTTGCGCAGAAGGTGATCGTGGTGCCCGGCTACGGCATGGCCGTCGCCCAGGCCCAGCACAAGATCTGGGAGCTGTGCCAGCTGCTCATCGACCGGGGCGTGATCGTGAAATTCGCCATTCACCCGGTCGCCGGCCGTATGCCCGGACACATGAACGTGCTGCTGGCGGAAGCGGGCGTTCCTTACGATCTCATCGCGGACCTCGACGAGGTCAACGCCGAGTTCGAGACCGCCGATGTCGCGCTCATCATCGGCGCGAACGACGTAGTGAACCCGGTCGCCCGCACTGACAAGTCCAGCCCGATCTACGGTATGCCCATCCTCAACGCGGACAAGGCGAAGAACGTCATTGTCATCAAGCGGGGTCAGGGCGCCGGTTTCTCGGGCATCGAGAATGCTCTCTTCTACCTCGACAACACACGTATGCTGTACGGCGATGCGCAGAAGGCGGCCGCGGAGCTGATCCAGTCCGTCAAGGCCGTTGGATAACGGCCAGGGCACACCGCGAGATGACGCCCAGGGGTTTGAAGATGACGAGTGTTCGGACGCTGCTGGCCTCGACGGTTGCTGCGATTTGCGTCGCCGCCTCGCAGGCCGGCGCGGCCGAGTCTCCGGCGGCGGGGAAAAAGGCGCTGACGACTGCCGAGGTCCTGGCATCGTCCACACCGGCGGACTGGCGCCCCGTGGACCCCAAAAGCACCCTCTATATGGACCTCCCCGGAGGCCGGGTCATCATCGAGCTCGCGCCGGAATTCGCGCCTCACTACGTTTCGAACGTGGAAATGCTCGCCCGCGAGGGTTATTTCAACGGCCTATGGATTGAGCGCGTGCAGGATAACTATGTCGTGCAATGGGGCGACCCGGACGGCAAGAAGCCCGTCGGAAACGCGCAGCGCACGGTGGCGGCGGAGTTCGAACGGACATCGCGCGGACTGTCATTCATGCCGCTCGGCGAGCCCGACACGTATGCGCCGGAAGTTGGCTTTTCGGACGGCTTTCCGGTCGCCATCGATCCGAAGCTGGGGCGCGCGTGGCTCATCCACTGTTACGGCATGGTCGGCGCCGGTCGTGACAACGACGTCGACAGTGGCGGAGGAACCGAGCTCTACGCGGTGATCGGACAGGCCCCCAGGCATCTCGATCGGAACGTGACGTTGCTCGGCAAGGTCGTTCAGGGCATGGAGCTGCTCTCCTCCTTACCGCACGGCACGGGCCCGCTGGGCTTCTACGAGAAGCCGGAGCAGCGGGTGACGATCCAGTCGTTCAAGGTCGCCGCGGACCTTCCGGACTCGCAACGGACCCCGGTGGAAGAGCTTCGCACCGATACGCAAACTTTCGCGGACTACGTCGAAGCCCGCCGAAACCGGCACGAGGAGTGGTTCAAGGTTCCGGCCGGACACGTCGACGTCTGCAATGTGCCGATCCCAGTGCGGTCGCGCGTACGGTCAGCAACGGGACGTTGACACGGGGACATGACCCCCGGGGACATTGACCCCGTCACTAACGCGGCGGACGTCCCCGCGGCATCGGCGGCGGCATTCTTTGCATCTGCTGCGCGCGCTTCATCCGCATCTCACGGCTTCTCTGCAGCATTTCCTGACGCTGCGCGGGCGTAGCGTTGCGCCACTGCTCCCGCAGAGCTTTGCGCTGTTCGGGCGGCAGCTGCTGGAAGCGGCGATAGTTCTGGCGCACGGCGGCCTGTTGACTCGGAGGCAGGGATTGGAACCTCTGCCACCTCTGACGCAGGGCCTCACGCTGATCCGGGGGTAAGGCGTGCCAGCGTTCGAAGCGTTGGCGCGCAAGCCCCCGCTGCTCAGGTGACATCCCGAGCCAGCGTTGACTACCGCGGGCGAGCGCCTGCTGACGCTCCGGCGGGAGCGAGCTCCACTGGCTTCCAAAGCGTGAGAGCAACTTCTGCTGCTCGGGTGACAGACTCGACCACGGCATCCCCGTCGCAGGGGCACCGGCGATCCCCGGCGCACTCGGGATCCCCGGCGCGCTCGAGATTCCCGGTGCATTCGAGATCCCCGGCGCATTCGCCGGCGGCGGAGGCGGCTCCTGCTGCGCAAAGGCGGGCGTCAACACGAACAGCGCGGCCACCAGCCAGGAGAATCGGGCGTTATTGTTATTCATCTTGTTTCGCCCCCGATGGGCCCGGCTTCGATGGAGGGGTAGCGGGCTTCGCCGCGACCACGGTGGGGTCGCCAGGCTTGGCCACCTTGCCGATATCCGTCTGCGACAGGTATTCGATCCAAGAGCCGTCGTCGGGCTGCACGGCGTCAGACGTGGGATCGACACTACCGAGAAATTCCAACAGCTCATCGTCGAGTACCGGATCGACGGGCTTATGGGCGTCGTCGGCAAACGCACCCCCCGACCCGGCCGTCAGCGCCGCGAAGGCCAGCATCCACCGAAAACGCCTCACGAACATCAGGTGTCCGTCTCGCCGCCGTTACCCTCCGACTGTTCCGCGGCCCACTCGTAGAACGAGCCGGAACCATCTCCATCCGAGACAAGATCGAGGCCGTCTTTATCGGCCAGCAGATCCATGTCCTCGGCGCTCGGGTGCGCCCCTTCCACCGTCGGCATCTCAACCTCGGGCCCACGATGCCAGAGGATCATGGCCACCAGAAGGGCCGCAGCCGCAGCGCCCGCAGTCGGCACCAGCGTCGAGAACCGCCAAAATACCGAACGCCGGCGAGTCGCAGCCGCCTCGATCGCCGCATGCCTCGCCTGATTCAGGCGCGAGCGAACACGGCCATCGATACGCAGCACGCTCTCCTCGAGAACGAGGCGCGACTTACGCTCGAATTCCGTCAGTTGTTCGCTGGCCGGGCTCATACCAAGTCCCCGAGTTGCCCCCGAAGCGCCTGCAGCGCTCGAAAGTAATGTGTCTTTACGCTGCCTTCGGAGCAGCCCATGGCTGTCGCGGTCTCGGCGACATCGAGCCCCTCGAGCGTGCGCAGAAGGAATACCTGCTGCTGCCGTCGCGGGAGCTCCGCCAATGCCTTCTCCAACGCCCCCATGGCCTCAGCCAACTCCAGTTTCCTGACCGGAGAAGGATCACTGCTCGGCGCCTGCGCGATCGGATCCGAGTCGTCCTCGTCGTCGTCCGAACGTAGCGGCAGCCATGCCAGCACGCGACCTCGAACCGTGCGGCGCCGCTGCATGTCCCGGATGCGATTCTCGAGAATGCGGTAGAAGAGCGGCTTCCACTCCTCTGCCGGCTTATCCGAGTAGGCGCGCGCGAGCTGCAGCATCGCATCCTGTACTGCATCCAGCGCATCGTCCTCGTGCCGGAGCGCCGCTTGCGCAATTTTGAATGCCTTGAGCTCGACGCCGGCCAGAAACTGGTTCAGCGCACGGGAGCGGGCATTGGTAAGCGAGTCCGACAGGTCCACGTCGCCGTGTGATGCAACCGGCATGCTATAAGGCGACGCGAGCGTAGCAAACTCTGACATGCCTCGTATAACGCGCGTGCTCGCGCTCGGGTTGACTCCTTACGCCACGCGTAACTCATTGATTTTACAGACTACATGACTTCCGCCGGTGTTTTTCGCGTGGCGCTCGACACCCCCTTGAAGCGCCTGTTCGACTATCTGCCCCCGGCCGCGCCTTCCGAGTCCGTCCCCCTCGAGCCCGGGATGCGGGTCCGGGTGCCGTTCGGCCGCCAGCGGCTGGTCGGGATCGTCATGGAGAAAGTCGCCACCTCCGAGCTCCCGGCAGACCGCCTCAAGCCCATCCTGGAGATTCTCGACCCAAAGCCAGTACTGGACGCTTCCGCCCTGGCACTGCTGCGCTGGGCGGCGGAGTACTACCACCATCCCATAGGCGAGGTGCTCTCCACCGCGCTTCCTAAAGCCATGAGAGAGGGCGCCGCCGCCACCGCCTACGAAGAACGTTGGGTGGCGACGGACGCCGGCCGAGAGGCGTGGGCGCGCGGAGAGCCTCGGCGGGCGCCGCGGCAGAGGGAGATGCTTGGGTACCTGGTCGCGATGGGCGATCGCCACGCAAGCGAACACGCAGGCGAAGTGGACGCCCCAGCGGCTCCTGGGGTCTCGGCCCAAACCCTGGATTCGGCGCTCCCAAAGTGGCGCGAGACCGCGAAGTCGTTGGCCGGGCGCGGCTGGGTTGTTTCCACCCGGATCCCCGTCAGCGACGGCAATACTTCTTTCGCCGTAAAGAACCCCGGACCCGAGCTCCGAGAGGAGCAGCGAGCAGCCGTCGAAGCGGTTGGCAACGCGCTGGGGCACTTCGGCGCGTTCGTACTCCACGGCGTTACCGGTAGCGGCAAGACCGAGGTTTATCTTCGCCTCGTCCAACGCGTGCTCGAACAGGGGCGACGTGCGCTGGTGCTCGTTCCCGAGATCGGTCTCACGCCCCAACTCGTGGGGCGCTTTCGAAATCGTTTCGACACGCCGATGGCCGTGTTGCATTCGGCGCTAACCGACCACGAGCGACTCGTCGCCTGGCGGCAGGCGTTCAGCGGTGACGCGCGTATCGTGCTTGGCACTCGCTCGGCGGTGTTCGCCCCGGTTCCCGACCTCGGCATCATCATTGTCGATGAAGAACACGATGCCTCCTTCAAACAACATGAGGGTGGCTTTCGATATTCCGCGCGCGATCTGGCAGTCGTTCGCGCGCAGCGCGCCGACGTGCCCGTACTACTCGGCTCAGCGACGCCGGCGTTGGAATCTCTGCACAACGTCACCGGCGGCCGCTACACGCGACTATCACTGCCCTATCGCGCTGCGAGTGCGGCACCCCCGCGCATGGCGCTGATCGACTTGCGCGCCACTGCGGGACATTCGGGTGTATCGACTCCCGCGATTCAGGCTATCGAACGCCACCTGGCCGAAGGCGGTCAGGTCCTGGTTTTCCTCAATCGCCGAGGTTATGCCCCAACGCTGCTGTGTACGGCCTGTGGCTGGGTCGCTCCCTGCCAGGAGTGCGATGCTCGCTTGACGGTGCATCTCTCCGCCGGCCGCATGCGCTGCCATCACTGTGGATTCGACGCCAAGTTGCCACCGAAGTGCCCGGTATGCGGCTTTGCCGTCAAACCGGTCGGACAAGGCACCGAGCGTATCGAGGAGGCGCTGAACGCCCTCTTCCCGGGCGTGCCCCTGGCTCGACTCGATCGAGACATCGTCCGTAAGCGCGGTGACATGGAAGAGGTGATGCGCCGCATGTCCACCGGTGAGGCGCGGATTTTGGTGGGGACTCAAATGGTGACGAAGGGCCACGACTTCCCCAACGTCACCTTGGTCGTCGTGCTCAACGCCGATCAGGGTCTTTTCAGCACCGACTTTCGCGCACCCGAGCGATTGGCGCAAACCATCGTGCAGGTCGCCGGGCGCGCCGGGCGCGGGAGCAAGCCGGGAGAAGTGTTGATCCAGACGGAGTTTCCGCAGCACCCCCTGCTGCTCAGCCTGCTGTCAGAGGGTTATGACGGCTTCGCCCGCACCGCCCTTGCCGAACGGGCTCAAGCATCGTGGCCTCCGTTCAGCCGCCTCGCCGCGGTTCGCGATTCGGCCAAGACAGCGGAGCACGCCCTCGAATTCCTGACCGAGGCCCGGAAGCTCGCGAACGGCGTGCCGCGCGGACTGCGTCTGCTCGGCCCGGTGCCCGCCGCGATGTCGAAGCGCGCAGGCCGTTACCACGCACAACTCCTCATCGAAGGCACCGACCGCGCTAGCCTCCATCACTTTCTCGACGCCTGGCTTCCGGCGGTCGAGCAGCTCCAGAGCGCTCGCCGCGTGCGATGGGCGTTGGATGTGGATCCGATCGAGCTGTTCTGACGCCGTGCGGCGCTCGGCCATCAATGGCGAGACCGGCCGCCGCACCCTCGTCGGACAGGGGGGTGGATCAACCCCCTTGGGAATGGCCGGCGAGGTGAGCATCGCGATATGCCCTCAGCACGGCGTTCATCCTTGTCTGGTAGCCCTCGCCCTGCGCCTTGAACCATTCGAGCACATCGGCGTCGACCCTCAGGGCGATCTGTTGTTTGCGCGGAGGTACCGGCAGGCCGCGGTGAGCCACGGCCCGCGCCCAATCCTGCGGCAACGTGCGGGGGGCGTCACGCGTAAAACGAATATCGCGATCAGGTAACGCCTTCAGGCGGTCCCAATCCGTAGGAGCGCCTCTCGTAGCGCCCATACCACGCTTGCTTTTCATGCTTCACCGCCTTGCGAGCTGAAATGACATGCGGCACATCGTCGTCACCGCGGGGTGTCCACACGACGAACAGCACCACTCCGGCAAATAAGCCGAGGCTCTGAAATCGAGTTTCTCCGTAGGGCTCGCGCACGTCCTCTATCGTGAGCAGATCGCCGGCAAAGAAGCCGCCCAGATCCTCGAGGTCAATGCCGTGATCCGCCAGGTTCCTGAGACGTTTGTATTCGTCCCAGGTAATCATGGGGTCCATTGTATATGCAGGTGTATATACGTGCAAGGGATGAGGGGCTGGGGACTGATGGGGGTGTTTTGCATCGGTCCAGCGTGCCGTGTCCCGTGGGAAAAAGGCACCGGCGATATCTGGTGCGTAAGACCAGTTATTCGCCTCTGGCGGAACCGGGGGCGGGTTCGGGTAAACTTCCCCGCCTTCCGTTGCTGCAAACCACGCCCGTTACTTGAAGCCAGAACTGGAACAGCTCGTGTTGGCCGCCCTAGGGCGCCTCCCCTTCGGGATGCTGCCAGACGCGCCCACGCCAGAAGCAGTTGTGGTGGAGCGCTCGCGCGACGCGCAGCACGGTGACTTCGCCACCAACGTTGCGATGCGCCTGGCGAAAGCGGCGCGTCGTGACCCGCGGGAGTTAGCGCAGGAGATCATCGCCGCGCTCCCTGCCAATCCGCTGATCGAGCGAGCTGAAGCCGCTGGCGCCGGCTTCATCAATTTCTTCCTCGCACGGAACGCCTATGCGCATGAGCTGTCGGCTGTCCATGAGCTCGGCGAGCGGTATGGGCGCAGCAACCTGGGTCGCGGTGAGCGTGTCGTGGTCGAGATCGTTGCGGTAAATCCGACAAGCACACTGCACCGAGGTCGGCAGGCTGCCTACGGCGTGGCGGTCGCGAACCTCCTCAGTGCGATCGGTTTCGAGGTCCTCAGAGAGGAGTACGCCGAGACGGATGATTGCCTGGAATTCCACTTCGTCCAGTCCGTCAATCTCTGCCGCGGCGGTGAGAGGCTCGCAGCCGGTACGCGGGAGATGCCGTCCGTGACGCTGCAACAGGTGCGCCAGGAGGCGGGCGACGATGTCTGTCGCTTCCTTTATCTGATGCGCGGCCCCGATCAGCCCTTGGATTTCGACCTGGAGCTGGCGAAGGTGCGCAGCAACGACAACCCGGCGTACTTCACACAATACGCGCACGCACGAGTCGCGAGCGTCATGAAGGAGCTCCGTACCCGCGAGCTGCGCTTCGACTGCGCTGAAGGTCTTGCGCACGTGGGCCTGCTGACGAGCGGGCACGAGCGGGCCGCATTGAGCTCACTGGCGCGCTATCCTGAAGCCCTGGAGCTCGCGGCGACCCAACGAGCGCCCCATGCGCTGACTCAGTACCTGCGCGACCTGGCGAATACACTGCACACATACCACAACGCGGAACAGTTCATTGTGAGCGATGCGAAATTACGTAATGCGCGGCTGGCGCTCCTGCTCGGCTTGCAGCAGGTGCTGCGCAACGGCCTGACATTGCTCGGGGTCTCGGCCCCAGAGACCATGTGACGCGCGACCCGGCTCATGGCACGACAAACACACCGGGATTACAAAACACCGCAACGTCAGACGATGGACGTCGGTCGGCTGCGGGAATTCGGGTTCGGCGCCCTCGTCGGCATCGCCTTGGCGAGCGTCGCATTCGTCTACGTGAGCAGCAAACGGCAAGCGGCTCATGACGCGGCGCCGGAAGTACCCCACCCCGATCCACACCGTAAGGCGCCGGCGGATGCGGACGCTGGCACGGGTACCGGACAGCCGTCCGAGAAGTACGATTTCTACCAGATGTTGCCGAACTTTGAAGTCGTCGTGCCGGAAAAGGAAAAGGACGTCAAACGCGACCCGCCGGCGACCGCGAAAATCGAGCGCCCGGGCGTCTACGTGCTGCAGGTCGGCTCGTATCGCAATGAAGCCGACGCCGATCGCGTCCGGGCACAACTCTCACTGCAGGGAATCGACGCCAAGGTTCAGCGCGTCGCCGTCGACACCGACGTCTGGCACCGGGTCCGCATCGGTCCGATCAACAAGCTGGATGAGCTCAACAAGCTCCGCAAACAGCTCCAGGCCGCGGATGTCGATGCGATCGTGATCCGGGTCGGGGACTAGGCTCAGACCTGACGCGAGAGCTCCTCCAGCTGCTGCGCTCGCGGCGTACGGGTGGTTTGGGCCGCGAGCATTCGCTCGAGATCCAGGGCGGGCACGGGCTTCGAGTGCAGATAGCCCTGTGAATAATTGCACCTCAGGCGCCGCAGGACCTCGAGCTGGCCGAGCGTCTCGACGCCTTCGGCCACTACGCCGAGGTTGAAGGCCGAGGCGAGTCCGATGATGCTCGACACGAGGGTCGCGCTGGCGCGGTCCGTCGGCAGCTCGCTGATGAACGAGCGGTCGATCTTGAGAATATCCACGGGCAATTTCGACAACAGGCCCAAAGACGAATAGCCCGTGCCGAAGTCGTCGATGGCCACCCGGACACCGGCGTTGCGAAGCTCGCGCAGCTTGCGGCTCGCGCTTTCCATGTCGTGCAACAGGCCCGTCTCGGTGATCTCGATATCCACGCCAAACCCGTCACCTCCGCAACCGGCGACGGCATCGAGCACCTGCTCGACGAATGTGCGCCGACGGACCTGCTGCACGGACACATTGACGGCAACGCGCACCGCACCCAGTTTCATGCCGCGCCAGCGGCGGCAATCCTTGGCCGCCTCCTGCAACACCCACTCCCCCACGGGGACGATCATGCCGGACGATTCCAACACGGGCAGGAACAAGGCAGGGGGCACGAGCCCCGCGTCGGGGCACTGCCAGCGCAGCAGGGCCTCCACGCTGTCGATGCGCCCGGTGGCGAGGTTGATCTGCGGCTGGTAGTGCAGCTGGAACTGTTGCTCGTCGAGTGCAACTCGCAGCTTGTGCTCCAGCGCCAGCCGCTCCGCAATGTCGCTGTGCATCTGAATCCGGAAGTGCAGGTACTGCTCGCCGGACTCCTTGGCCTGCTTCAGGGCCGCTTCGGCCCGCTGCGTCAAGGTGCCGGCGTCGGCGCCGTCGAGCGGGAAATGGGCCAGGCCGGACTTGAAGGACGTGCGGATGGCCCGCCCTTCGATATTGAATACGTCCCGAAATACCGTGCTCTCCAGCAGGGACGTCACGTTCTCGGCGGAGACCTCGAGCTGCGAAGGCAGCATCACGAACGTGCCGCCCCCGAGGTACCCCAAGCGCTCGTCGTTGTCGAAATTGTGCTTGAGCCTTTCCGCAACACGCTGCAGGAGGAGGTCGCCGATGTGCCGGCCGAAGCTGTCGTTGACGCTACTGAGATTCAACACGTCGAACGCCACCACGGTCGGCGCGCTTTCGGGACCGACGCGACTGCCTAACAGGGCGTCCAACCGCTCGCAGAACAAGCCACGCTTCGCCAGGCCGGTCAGCGGATCGTAGTAGGCGAGATATTGGACGGCGGTCTCTTTCTGCCGGTACTGGAGGGCGAACGACAGGTTCGCAATGATGTCCTGCAACAGGCGCAACTCCTCGTCGCTCAACAGATCGCTTTCCCGCGAGGCGAGCGACAATGCGCCGATGCGCGCGCCATCGACCGACAGGGGCAGCACGACGATCGAGCGGAATCCCCGCGCCAACAGCTCCGCACGCCCGGCGACGGGAGGCTCCGATTGCGTGAGATCCGTGCTGATCGTGATTTGTCCGGTGCGCAAAGCGCGCCCCACCAGGCTCTCGTCCGGTTCCGTACCGTCGCCAATGGAGAACGACAGTGTGTCGAACGAATCGGGCGCCATCCCAAGGCGATACCAGGGGCGGGCACACCTCCCGTCGGGCGTTACCAGGGAAATCATCACATGCTCGTAACCTCCCACCTGCAATGCCAGCCGGCACGCCTCACGCAGCAGCTCCTCCCGCTCGCGGATACGGACCACCGCCTCGTTTATCCCACCCTGCATCTGGAGCATGCGGGTGAGGCGCGCAATCCGCTCCTTCTGCTGGTCTCGAAGGCGTTGCTCCCGTTCGCGCACCTCGCGTTGAAGCGTGCGTCGGCGCGCGCGGTCGCTCATGCCGCGCAGCGCCTCCCTCACCGCCGGCGCCAGGCGCGCAGGTCTGCTTTTCAATACATAGTCAGCCGCGCCGCGGCGCAGGGCCTCGACCGCCAGCTCCTCACCCGGGACACCCGAGAGAAAAATGAAAGGGGTCTCCGGCGACTCGCGCCGCGCGATCTCCAGCGCAGCCAGCCCGTCGAACCCCAGCAAGCAGCGATCGGAGAGAATGAGATGCGGCTGGAATTGCCGCAGGGCGACCCGGAAGTCTTTTTCAGATGCAACTTGCAGGTGACGGCAGGCAACGCCTCCGGCGGCCAGCTGACGCGCTGCGAGCTCCGCCGCGGCGGCAGCCTCGTCGATCATCAGAACGCGCAGCCCCTCCATCACGGCAGATCCCCAAGCACATGAGACGGGTGCCCGCGCCTACAGGGGCGTGGGCGGATAGACGGGCTGGGAGCCTGAAAGAGGCGGGCGCTCCGCTGGACCAAGGGAATCCGGTTCACCCATTAGGGTTGTGCTTTCCCCTGTTACTGCGCGGAGCTTGGGGAATATCTCAGCCGCGGTCGTCCAGAATCAAAAAAATCGCTACGACCGCGAAATCGCTACGACCACACCGGGCATGCGTCAGCGCGCCTCCCGGCTCAGTCTTCGCTGATACTGCGGAAGTCGACCCCCAGAGAGCGCAGCTTGCGGTACAGATGGGTGCGCTCCATTCCCACGCGCTTGGCCAGCTGGCCCACCTTGCCGTTACACAGTAGCAACTGCTGTTGCAGGTAAGCCCGCTCGAACTGCTCCCGGGCCTCCCGCAGGGGCAGCGCGAGCAGATCCTGCTTGACCAGCGGCTCGCCCGGGGGCGCCTGCACGGCGAGCTCACGCTCGATCTCCTCGAGCCGGATCTCCTCGGGCCCTTTCTGGATCAGCAGGCGGTGCACGAGGTTCTTCAGCTCGCGGACATTGTCAGGCCAGGGATAGTTTCGCAGGCGGTTCTGAGCCGCGACGCTGAAGCGCCGGAAGGGCAGGCCCTCCGCATCCACCAGTCGATCGACGTAGTGGCGCAGCAGCTCCGGCACGTCTTCGGCGTAGTCACGCAGCGGCGGCGTACGTACGATCAACATATTGAGATGAGCGAGCAGGTCACGGCGGAAACCATCAGGGCCCGCGCGATTCTCGATTCCCGGCTGCGCCGACGACAGGACTCGCGCACGAAATTCAACGGGCTCGCTGCCGCCCAGACGCGTGAAGCGCCCGGACTCCAGCACGCCGACCAGAAGCCGCTGCACCGTCTGCGGCAGATCCTCGATCTCGTGAATGAACAGCGTCCCGTCGGCCGCTTCCTCGAGCACTCCAGGCTGTTTCGCGCCGCCCGGCTCCTCGCGACCGAAGAGTCGGCTTTCCGCATCCGCTTCACGCAGGCTGCTCGCGACCAGCGTCACGAAGGGTAACGCGGCGCGCGGGCTGCGCTCGTGCAGGTAACGAGCGAATGCCTCGCGGCCCGAACCGGGCTCACCAATGAGCAGCACCGAGGAGGGGTTGCCGGCGATCTGCTGCAGCTCTGCGCGCAGCTGCTGCATGATCTTGCTCTTACCTACCGGAGCGAGCAGCTGCGGCGCCAACAGCTTCCCGGATTGACGGCGGCGCTTGCCGGCATCGAGCGCGCGCTCCACCGTGCGCAACAGCTTGGCCAGCGACAGAGGCTTCTCGACGAAATCGAATGCGCCCAGACGCGTCGCCTCCACGGCTGTCTCCACCGTGCCATGACCCGACATCATGACGACCGGGCACCCGTCAGCGGCCGAGGCGGACCATTCGCGCAGCAGGCTTATGCCGTCGACATCCGGCATCCAGATGTCGAGCAGGACCAGATCCGGACTCTGCCGGGCCCGCGACGCTCGCGCCTGCACTGCATTGGCGGCGACATCGACCTCATAACCTTCCTCGGAGAGGATCTCCTTCAGCAGGCCGCGGATGTCCGCCTCGTCGTCGACCACCAGAATGTGTGGACCGCTCATGCTCTCTATCCTCCACAACTACTGCAGCATCCCATCAGCTCTTTGCTGAACTAGTCAATTGAGCCAGCGGACAAAAGTCGTGATTTCTGTCCACTGCGTTCGCGCGCGGTCCCCGTAGCGGATCGCGTACTGTCTTTCACAGGAAGCACGACCCGTACGCGCGCGCCCCCTTCTGCCCGATTATCCGCGTCGATACGACCACCGTGCTCCTCGACGATCTTTTTCACGATCGCCAGCCCCAGGCCCGTGCCCTTGGGCTTACTGGTCACGTACGGATCGAAGACGCGCCCCAGGAGCTCCCGCTGGAACCCGGGGCCATTGTCACACACGGTTACGACCGCGTAGGCAGCATCGCCGCCCGTTTCGAGCCGCGTGGTGATTTCCAGCGTCGGTTTCGCGACGCCATCGAGCGCTTCCAGCGCATTGGTCACCAGATTGTTGAGAATCTGGCGCACCCGGTTCCGGTCGGCTTCAATGACGTCCAGGCTCTCATCCAGCGCCAAGTGAATCACCGCGTGGGGATCCTGCGAGCGATACAGGTCGGCTACATCCGTTACCAGCTGATTCAAGCTGAAACGCGTGATCCGCATCTCCGGTGCACGTGCGTATTCGCTGAATGCATTGACCATCTGCTGCATCGTCTCGACCTG
This sequence comes from Steroidobacteraceae bacterium, assembly GCA_035547375.1. GTDB lineage: Bacteria > Pseudomonadota > Gammaproteobacteria > Steroidobacterales > Steroidobacteraceae > 13-2-20CM-66-19. The sequence continues at coordinate 21,693 of DASZVD010000532.1, read as the reverse complement.
CTGCACGATGGTGTGCGTGGCACGATCCAGGATCTCGGCGTCGCGAGGATTCAAATCGGCCAGCAGCCGCCGCCGCAGCCGCTCCGCGGACAGCTGAATCGGCGTCAACGGATTCTTGATCTCGTGCGCCAGGCGGCGGGCAACCTCACCCCAGGCGGCGTCGCGCTGCGCCTCGAGAAGAGCCGTGATGTCGTCGAAAACGATGATGTAGCCCATGCCACTGTCCTCTCCGGGCAGGGGAGTACAGGCACACATCAATGTCCTGCGTCCGGTCTGACTGTCGAGGTCGAGCTGCTCGCGCCACTCTTCCCGGCCTGCGGCGAAGCGGACCGCAAGGGCGGCCACAAACTGTCCCAAGCGCTCGTTGCTGGCGGCCAGCTCCGGCAACGGACGACCGGTCGCAGCGGAGAGGTCCGTGCCGAGAATGGCTCCGGCAGCGTGGTTCGTCATGCGCACCGTCAACATGCGGTCCACGGCCACCACGCCGGTAGACAGGCGCGCCAGGATGATCGCCAATCGTGCCCGCTCGCGCTCCACCGCTTGCTGACTATGGGTGGCTTCCTCACGCGCGCGCCGCAGCCGCTTGGTCATATCGTTGAAGGAGTGAACCAGAAAGCCCATCTCGTCACGCGAGGGCAACGGTAGCCTGGTGCCAAAATCACCCTTGCCGACCGCGCGCGTGCCCGCGATGAGGTCCTGTACGGGCTTGATCAGGCGCTGTGCCGAGAAGATGGCGCCGTAAATCGCCGCCAGCATGGCCAGCAGCAGCACCAGCGTCAGGGTGAGACGCGAGCTCTCCTTGAGCAGCTCCCGCATGGCCGACAAGTTGCCGTACTGCGAATACGAGCGCTGCACCGCCTCGGAGAGCGCGGCAAGCTGCGCCGGAACCGGGTAAACCGCGACCACATAACGGCTGTCGGGGCTACTGGGGGAGTCGCTCAACGCCGCCGCGGTCCGAATGATGTACCTGCCGCCTGGCTCCTGGTCGAGACTCACATAAGGTCTGAGTTGACCCACCTGGCGAACGAGATCCGAGGGGGGGCGCGACGGCAGGGTCTCCAGCGGATTCTCGAGACTGGCGGCGATGATGACTTCGTGCTCGCCGAACACGACGAGCTCCAGCCCCTCGGACATGCGCCGCTCCTCGTCGAGGCGGGTCTGAAGATCCGCCAGCGCCACCTTGCGCAGCGAGCGCGCCAACGATTGCGTCCTCTCGGAATACTCGCGCATCCGCAGATCGAGGGCGGCCCGCGACAGCACCACGGCGTCGTTCAGCCCCTGCTTCACCTCCACCTGGAACCAGCTGTCGATGCCGCGGTTCAGGAATTCCAACGACGAGAGATAGACGACGAGCAGCGGCGCGGCGACGAGAGCACCGAAGATCAACACCGTCCGCACGGTCAGACGCGAGCCGGGCACATGATCGCGATAGTCGCGGAACAGCTGCCAGACCCGGCGCGCCAGCAATATCGTCAGCGCGATGACGCCGATGATGTTCAGGCCCAGTACCCACAGCTGCAGGCGCCCGAACTCTTCCGAGTTCTGCACGCTCTTCATCAACAGCAGCAGGGCGCCCACGCCAATGGCGCTCCAGAGGATGAGCAGCGCGACGCTGCTCGCGCGTATCCGCGCCCTCGTCTCGCCGCTCACACCGGAAGTGACCATGAGTACCACTCACTCACGCGATGCCAGTCGCCCGCCCAGAACATCAGCACTCGCAGCGACGCGGGCAATCGTCCGCGCCGCACACCCGCGCGTACGCTGATGACGTAGTTACCACCGTCGAGCTGCGGCTCGACCAGGATGGGCCAGCCGTCGACCTTCCCCAGGTAGGCCAAGGCCTCCTCGAGTGTTGGAAATGTCTGCTGCTCATCGGTGCGTACGTCGCGCACGATGTAACGATCGCTGACGGCGTGATAGGACAGCTCCCGCCGCAAGGTGAGCTCGACGATGTTTGCGTTGAACCAGAACCGCCGCTCCCGATCGACCCGTGTATCCAGATCAAACGTCAGGGTGACCCCGTCGCGCAAGGCATCCCTGATAGCCGGGTTCAACGGGTACTCGACCCGGGCGTGCAGCAGGAAAACGCCGTTGTCGATGTTCACATACGCGGAGCGGACCTCGAGCACCCCGTCGAGCGCGTCCGCATAAGCCAGACCGCACACGGCCAACAACGTCACGAACAGGCCGAGCAGCAGCCGGCCAGGCTTCCTGGCGAACGAGGCGGGTATCTGGCAGCCGCGTAGCATGAATGCAACGAGAGACGAGCGATGGCTTCCGGTCAATGATAAACGCTTAGGTTCCGGCCGTTGTCTTTTCGAGACAAGCATAATAGAACCCATCGCTTCCTGCCTGGGTGCCGGGTAGAAGCTGCACCCCCGCGCCCTGCGCCAAAGCCCCTGGCGCGAGCTCTTCCGCAGGCGGAAGCGGGACCGTCCGGGCGGCCGGCACGGCGGCCAGAAACCGCTCCACGACAGCCTGATTCTCGTCGGGCAGCACCGAGCAGGTGCAATACAGCAGCCGCCCGCCGGGACCGAGCAACCCAAAGGCCGCGCGGAGAATCTCGAGCTGAGCGGCCGCCAGCGCCGGAACATCAGCCCGCCGGCGCAACAGCTTGATGTCGGGGTGCCGGCGGATGACTCCCGTGGATGAGCACGGCGCGTCCAGGAGGATGCGGTCGAAGGGCCGGCCGTCCCAGAACCGCTCGGGCCGGCGGACATCCGCCACGACGAGCCGCGCCGTCCGATTCGAGCGGCGCAGATTGTCTTCGATGCGCCCCACGCGCTGCGCATCGATATCGACGGCCACGAGCTCGGCAATGCCCGGGGTGCGCTCCAGCAGGTGCCCCGTCTTGCCTCCAGGAGCCGCGCACGCGTCCAGCACACGCATCCCCGGCTCCGCCGCCAGCAAGGGCGCCGCGAGCTGAGCCCCGGCGTCCTGAACCGAGACGCGCCCTTCAGCAAAGCCGGGCAAGGCCGATACGGCAATGGGCTCATCCAGCTCAATCGCCGTAGCCAGCCACGACAGAGGTCGCGCCGCGATGCCGGCCGCCTGAAGCTCGGAAAGGTATTGATCCCGCCCCTGCCGTGTCAGATCGACGCGCAGCACCATTGGCGGGTGCGCGTTATTGGCTTCCAGAATGGCCGCGGAGGCTGACCCCCACGCCTGCTCGAGGCGCTCCACCAACCAAGCAGGATGGGCCGTTCGGGCAGCCAACTTCGAATCGACACCGGCCAACAGGGCGGCGCGCTCGCCGACAAAACGCCGCAAAACGGCGTTCACCAATCCGGTGGCCCGCTCTTCCTTCAGAATGCGCGCCGCATCCACAGCGGCGTGCACCGTCACTTGGGGCGGATTGCGGGAATATTCGATCTGGTGAGCGCTCGCAACGAGGAGCGCGTGAAGCGCGGCAGCGACACCCTTCGGCCGTGTCAGCAACGAATCCACAGCCGGTGCCAGCCGCAGATACCAGCGAACGCTACCCAAAGTGATAGCGCGAACAGCAGCCCGATGTGCGCTCGACTCGTAGGGCGATAACGCTGCATCCGAGGATCGTCCTTCGACGACGATCGTAGCCAGGGCCCGGGCCGCGTCAGCCAACGCCGCCGCGCCAGGCGCCCAGGGGGTTTTATTCATCTAGAGACGGGCTCCTCGCCGAGACGGCGGCCCACCAGCGGCTGACCCCGTGCGAAGTCACCCGCCGAAATCACGCGCCGGCCGGGACGCTGGATCTGACGCACCTCGAGCAGCCCCGAACCGCATTGAACGAGAATCGAATTGTCGCGAACTGCGATCATCGTGCCGGGATCGGAAACCCTGACCCGAGGGTCCGGGCTGACCGGGGAGCTCGCCTTCGCCTCGAATATCCGCAACGGCTCACCCTCCAGCCGCGTCTCCGCGACGGGCCATGGATTGAAAGCCCGCACCTGGCGCTCGATGGCCAGCGCGTCGCGACTCCAATCGATGAGCGCCTCAGCCTTGTCGATCTTCGCAGCGTACGTAGCGCCCTCGGCAGGCTGCGGAACGGGTACCAACGTCCCGGCGGCGTAGGCGTCGAGCGCCTCCAGTAAAGCCGACGCCCCCAAAACAGCCAACCTGTCGTGCAGGGAACCGCCCGTGTCGCTGGAGCGTATGTCGATCTCTCTTTTTAAAAGCATGGGCCCGGTATCCAACCCCTCATCCATCCGCATGATGGTGACGCCCGTCCTGGCATCGCCAGCGAGGATCGAGCGCTGAACAGGCGCCGCGCCGCGCCAACGGGGCAGCAGCGAGCCGTGGATGTTCAGACAACCGAGCCGCGGAATCGTCAGCGCCGATTTAGGAAGAATGAGCCCATACGCCACGACGATGAGCACGTCCGGACGCCACGAGACCAGGTCGGCGCGACCTGCCTCGTCCTTCAACGAAAGGGGCTGTGAAACGGGCAGCCCGTGCGCCAGGGCCGTCGTTTTTACGGGGCTCGCCGCAATCTGCCGGCCACGACCCTTGGGGCGGTCAGGCTGCGTCAGCACACCGACGACGGTATGGTCCGACGCGAGCAACGCCTCCAACGGAGGCACCGCAAAGTCCGGCGTCCCCGCATAGGCAACGCGCAACCGGTTAATTCGCGCGCCGGGCGCCGACGGCACGGTCGCGCTCGCGTGCGGTCCGCTCTTTACGCTCTTTTTCGAGCTTCTTGCGGATCCGCTCGCGCTTGAGGTCCGAGAGGTAGTCGACGAAGAGCTTCCCCTCGAGATGATCCATCTCGTGCTGAATGCAGACGGCCAGGATGTCGTCATAATCGTTTTCGAAAACCTGACCGGTCTTGTCCTGCGCCCGCACACGGACCTTCGCAGACCGCTTCACGTCGGCGAAGTTGTCGGGCACGGACAAACAACCCTCCTCGGAGACCTCCTCGCCTTCCTTGGATAGGATCTCGGGGTTGATGAAGACCAGCGGCTGGTCCCGGTCCTTCGACACATCGATCACGATCACCCGCCGGTGCACGTCCACCTGCGTCGCCGCCAGGCCGATGCCGGGAGCCGCGTACATCGTCTCGAACATGTCATCGACCAGCGTCGCCAGCTCGGCGTCAAAGCGGGTCACCGGCTGCGCACGGGTGCGCAGGCGCGGGTCGGGGTATTCGAGGATGGTTCTGAGGGCCATGATTCCAGTGTTCCGGCTTACGATAAATAGACTGCCCAGGGGCGCAAGTGTTCGCCAAGGGCTTGAAATCGCTACCTCGTCGCCGGAATCCGACGAGGAGGGCGCTCCCGTGATCCAGCGCACAAAGTTGACATTAAATCTTCCCCGGGCCCGGCCTGTGCCAGTATAACAACTAGCCTCACGGGGCAGGCGTCAGCCGGGCAGCCGGCCCAACGCAGGCTCGGGCCCCGCCTCGTGTCGAGAGGAGTGGAGATGGTCTCAAATCAAGTGCTTGGCGTCCGCGTCGTCGCGGGCCTGCTGGTCCTGTCCGGCACCCTTGCAGGGTGCGCGTCGCATCGCGAAACGGAGCCAGCGAAACCGGCGTCTCAAGCCGTCCCCGTCACCGCGGAAACAACCGCGGACTCCGGTGAAATGACGGCTACCGAGGCGGCGATCAGCACGCAACCCTCGACCCAGGTCACGGCCGCCCCCGCCGATAACGGGCCGGTCATCAACCCTACTGCGCCGAAGAGCTATACCGTCAAGCGTGGCGACACCCTCTGGGGCATCGCCTCCATGTTCCTCCGTGACCCCTGGTTATGGCCGGAGGTGTGGTATATCAACCCCCAGGTCGCCAACCCGCACCTCATTTACCCGGGCGACACCCTCGCCCTCGCCTATGGCGCCGATGGGAAGCCGCAGATTCGCCTGGAATCGGGTGGGGCCGCCCGGCTCGAGCCGCGGCTGCGCAGCACTCCGCTCGACAGCGCGATTCCCATCATCTCCTATCAAGCGATTGCGGCGTTCCTGACGCGGCCGAGCATCCTCACGTCTGACGACGTCAAGCACGCTCCGTATGTGCTTGCGTTCCGTAACGACCACGAAGTCGCCGGCGACGGGAACGAAATCTACGTGCGCAATCTGAACGGGCCCGAGCGCGCGCGTTACAGCATCGTCCACGTCGGCGCCCCGCTACGTGATCCCGACGACGGTAAAGTTGTGGGTTACCAGGGTGTCTACACCGGTACCGCCATCGTTTCGAAGACGGGCGAGGTATCGAAGGCCGTGCTCATCGATGCTGCCCGCGAGACACTGCGCGGCGACAAGGTCATGCCCGCCGAGAGCGACACGCCGTTGAACTTCACGCCGAGCGCTCCGCAAAAGAACATCAAGGGCCGGATCATCGCCGTGGTCGATGGCACCGACCTCATCGGTCAATACCAGGTCGTGGCGATCAATCGCGGCATTCGTGACGGTCTCATCAACGGCAATGTGTTGGCGATCGACCGCGCCGGTGAGCGGATTCGCGACACTTACGCCAACGGCGCGAGCTTCACGCGCAAGGCGCAGGACTTCGGCACCTCGTTCGCGCGGAAGGTACGGCTCCCCGACGAGCGGACCGGTCTTCTGATCGTGTTCCGCACGTTCGACCGTGTCAGCTATGCGCTGGTCCTCGGCGCGACCGACGTCATCCAGTTGATGGACGTCGTACACAACCCTTGAATTTCTAAACGAACGCTCTGGTTTCGGCCGGCTCCCCCGGGGGCCGGCCTTCCTCTATGCTGGACCGCTCATGGAGGGCGGTCCCGCGCATGGAGGCGAATCGAACACGCATGATGCTGGCGCGAGCCCCGGGGCTCATGGCCGAGCAGGCTCGCGCACTGTTGGAAACCGCCGGCGGCGAGGCCGCCCTCGAAAGCGCGCTACGACCCGACCCCGAGCGCGACTCGAGCCGCGCACCTCGTCCGGGCCGCGTGGGTCGCGCCTGCCGCGAGCTCGCTGAAGCGGCCAGCCAGTGGCGCGGCGGCACTGAATTCAAACAGTCGACGCTGCGCTACCTGAGCGCTCCGGATGAGGCCGAGCTGCGCGCTGATCTCGCCTGGCTCGAGTCGAGCGGAGCGCGTGCCGTTTTGTGCACTGATGCGCAGGACCCACCCCTGCTGGCACAAACGCAAGGAGCCCCGTCCGTGTTGTTCGTGCTGGGGTCCGTGGACGTCCTGCACTCACCACAACTTGCGATGGTCGGAACCCGTAGAGCGAGCCCGATGGGCCGCCAAATCGCGTTGGAATTCTCGGCCGGGCTCGCCCGGGCCGGACTGACGATCACGAGCGGACTGGCGGCGGGAATCGACGCCGCGAGCCATGAGGGCGCGCTGCGAGCCGGGGGGTTGAGCGTCGCCGTTTTCGGTACCGGACTGGACACGGTCTACCCTCCCGAAAACAGACGCCTGGCCGGCCGTATCCGTGAGCGGGGCGCGCTGGTGTCCGAGTTCCCGCCGCGCACACCGCCCTCGGCCCGAAACTTCCCGCGACGCAACCGTGTCATCAGCGGGCTCTCGCTCGGCACGCTGGTGATCGAAGCGGCGCAGCGCAGCGGCTCGCTCGTGACGGCGCGCCTGGCCGGTGAGCAAGGGCGCGAGGTGTTCGCGATCCCGGGCTCCATCCGCAATCCGCTCGCCCGCGGCTGTCACAAGCTGATCCGTCAGGGCGCCAAGCTCGTGGAGGATGCCGCCGGCGTTCTTTCAGAGTTGCAAATAATCTTGCCGGAACAAAGAGTTACGGGACGCGAAAGCACCGCCCGGGTCCCTGGGGCATTGGACAAGGAGTATGAAATGCTGTTAGATGCGCTCGGCTTCGAACCCGCGACCATCGACGCTCTGGCGGCGCGCACGGGCCTGCCGGGCGGGTCGGTCGCCTCGATGTTGCTGATTCTCGAGCTAGAAGGCTGCGTGGCAGCTCTCCCGGGCGGTCGTTATGACCGCATTACCTAACATGATGACCGGCAGCGTTCTCGACATTCTGATTTACGTTTTCGACCGCTACATGCTCGATGAGGTGCCCGAAGTGCCCGAACGCGAGCATCTGTTGCGCGACCTCGAACGGGCCGGCTTCGGGCAGGCGAATGTGGAGCGCGCGCTCGATTGGCTGGCGGACCTCGCGTGCGAGCGGGATCGCCCGCCCTTGCAGCTGTCCAGGCAGGCACAGGGCATGACGGTCCGCATTTTCTCGGACGGCGAGCTCGCCCGGCTGTCGACGGAGTGCCGGGGATTCCTGTTCACGCTCGAGCGTCTCGGCATTCTCTCGCCGCAACAACGCGAGATCGTGATCGAGCGGATGTTGGCTCTGGATGCCGACGAGCTCGACACCGAGCAGCTCAAGTGGGTGGTGCTCATGGTGCTCTCGAGCCAACCGGGCCAGGAGCTGGCTTTCGAGCGGCTCGAGGATCTGGTATCCGATGCGCACCCCAACATGCCGCATTGAAGCGTGCAGCTGACCTGCAAGGTCCGCGGCGGAGAGTCGGGACAGGCTCCTCGTCCGCGGTTTTTCGTTTTTGGCGTATCTGAGCAATGGCAGAGAACCTGGTCATAGTCGAATCGCCGGCCAAGGCGAAGACGATCAAGAAATACCTGGGCAAGGACTTCGATGTGCTGGCCTCGTACGGGCACGTGCGCGACCTGATTCCGAAGGAAGGCGCGGTCGACCCCGAGCACGGCTACGCCATGAAGTACCAGGTCCTCGAGAAAAACGAGCGGCACGTCGATGCCATCGCGCGGAGCCTGCGCAAGTCCAAAGCTCTTTATCTGGCGACCGACCCTGACCGCGAGGGCGAGGCGATCGCCTGGCACCTGCAGGAGATCCTGAAGTCCCGCGGCGATCTCAACGGCAAGAGCGTTCATCGCGTCGTCTTCTACGAAATCACCCGCAACGCCATCCGCGAAGCGGTGGAGCAGCCCCGCGACCTGTCGCTGGATCTCGTCAACGCCCAGCAGGCGCGCCGGGCCCTCGACTACCTCGTGGGATTCAATCTTTCGCCGCTGTTGTGGAAAAAAGTGCGCCAGGGCCTGTCGGCCGGCCGGGTGCAGAGCCCTGCCCTGCGCATGATCTGTGAGCGCGAGGCGGAGATCCTCGCGTTCGTGCCGCAGGAGTACTGGACGATCGACGGCGAGGGGTCCGCTGCGCACTCGAAGCAGACGTTCCCGCTGAAGCTGGTCGAATACCGCGGGCAGAAAGTCGAGCAGTTCAGCTTTACCAACGAAGAGCAGGCGCGCGAGGCCGAGAGGACGATCCAGGCCGCGGCGCGGTCGGCGGCCGGCCCGGCGAATGACGTCAGGACCGGCTCGACGGGCGAAAGCACGGCGGACGTCCCGGGCAAGCTGCGCGTCATCGCCATCGACCGCAAGCAACGCCGTCGCAACCCGGCGCCGCCATTCACGACTTCCACGCTGCAGCAAGAGGCGGCGCGCAAGCTCAACTTCAACGCGCGGCGCACCATGCGCCTGGCGCAGCAGTTGTATGAAGGTCTGGACATCGGCGATGAAGGCACCGTGGGCCTCATCACCTACATGCGTACCGACTCGGTCTCGCTGGCTGCTGAGGCGATTCAAGAGATTCGCGAGGTCGCCACCCGGCTCTACGGCAAGGCCGAAGTCGCCGACGAGCCGCGGATCTACAAGACGAAATCGAAAAATGCGCAGGAGGCGCACGAGGCCATTCGACCGACGTCCGCGTCGATTACACCCGAAAGTCTCAAAGGAAGGATCGAGGACGACCTGTATCGTCTGTACTCGCTCATCTGGAAGCGCGCAGTCGCCTCGCAGATGAACCACGCAGTATTCGACACTGTAGCCGTCGACATGCTGGCCGGAGCGGACGGACCAGAGCGTCACCTGCTCCGTGCGAATGGCTCGACTCTCGTCAAGCCGGGCTACATCTCGGTCTACCAGGAAGGAACCGACGACGCGAAAGCGGACGACAGCGATCACGTGTTGCCGCCGATGAACGAGGGCGACATCGTCGACCTGCTGAGTCTGCGCGCAGATCAACATTTCACCGAGCCGCCGCCCCGTTACACGGAAGCTTCGCTCGTCAAGGCGCTGGAAGAGCACGGCATCGGCCGCCCGTCCACGTACGCGACCATCATCTCGACGCTGCAGGATCGAGAGTATGTCGAGATGGACGCGCGGCGCTTCATTCCAACCGACATCGGCAAGATCGTCGGCCGCTTCCTGACCGATCACTTCCATCGCTACGTGGAGTACGGCTTCACGGCGGCCATGGAAGACGAGCTCGACGCCGTCTCACGCGGCGAGGAAGAGTGGACCGTCCCGCTCGACAAATTCTGGAAGCCCTTCATCGACCAGGTCGAGACGATCGAGAAGAACGTGACCCGCGAGCAGGTCGCGATGGCCCGCGAGCTCGGCAAGGATCCGGCGACGGGCAAGCCGGTGACCGTGCGCATGGGCCGCTTCGGTCCGTTCGTGCAGATCGGCACCAAGGACGACGAAGAGAAGCCGCGCTTCGCGGGCTTGCGTCCGGGCCAGAAAATGGATGCGATCACCCTCGCCGAAGCGCTGGATCTGTTCCAGCTGCCGCGCACGCTCGGCAAGACTGCTGACGGCGAAACCATCGTCGCCAATGTCGGCCGCTTCGGGCCGTATGTGAAATACGGCAGCAAGTACGTCTCGCTGAAGGAAGACGATCCCTACACCGTCACTCTCGAGCGCGCGCTCGAAGTCATCCGCCTCAAACAGGAAGCGGACGCGAATCGCATCATTCTCGATTTCCCGGATGACGGGATTCAGGTGTTGAACGGCCGTTACGGCCCGTACATCACCGACAAGAAGAAGAACGCCAAGATTCCCAAGGATCGCGAGCCCAAGACGCTCACGCTCGAGGAGTGCAGGACCCTCCTCGCGCAGGCGCCCGAGCGCGGTGGACGTTTCGGCCGCTTCGGCCGAGGCAGGAAAGCCGCGGCCACGGCGGCGCCGGGAGCCTCCGCGGGCGCGGCCGCCGCTGAAGGCGCTGGAGAGGGAAAAAAGAAGGCCGTGAAGAAAAAAGGCGCCAACGGCGCCGCGGCGGACAAGGCCCCGACAGCTGCGCACGCAGCACATGCTGCGGCCTCGGGCACACACGCCGCCGCTCCCCGTGCTGCAGCGCAGGCGTCAGCGAAGAAAGGCACGTCGGGCGCGAAGCCAGCGAAACCGACCGCCAAGGCGCCGCCGGCCCATGGAGGCCACAAAGCGGCGCCCGCCGCAGGCAAAGCGAAAGCTGCGGCAAAGAAGAGCGCCGCGGCCAAGGCGCCGGCAGCCGGCAAGACGATCGCCAGCCGCCCTCGCGGAGTGAAATGAAGGGCGCCGGCGCCCTTCAGAGCCCACCCTCTCGCTACGGCGATCACTCGCTACGGCGATCATAGGTCGGACAGGCTCTCAGCGCCGGCGTTGCCCGCATGAAGTATCGACACTCTTTTCACGCCGGCAACTTTGCCGACGTGCACAAGCACGTCACGCTGCTCGCTCTGCTGAGGGCTCTGCAGCGAAAAGAGAAAGGGTTTCTCTATCTCGAGACCCATGCCGGCCGCGGAGCTTATGACCTCTCTCAGGAGGCGTCCGAGGCGCAGGGCGGCATCGCGAGATTTGCCGCCGGAGCCGCCAGCTCGGAAGAGCTGCGGCACTACGCGACACGGATTGACGAGTACCGCCGTCAGGAAAACAAACCACACGCCTACCCCGGCTCACCACTCCTCGCCGTGAGTGAGTTGCGCCCCCAGGATCGCGCCGTCCTGATAGAGCTCATGCCTGCAGAGGCGCGGGCCCTGGAGCTTGCGATCGGCAACAACTCACGCGTTCGAGTCGAAAGAGGGGACGGGTTCGAGCGTCTGCGCGCATGGCTGCCTCCGCAGGAGCGCCGCGGCCTCACGTTCATGGATCCGCCCTACGAGGAGACCAGCCGCGATTTCGAGCGCATCGGCAGCGCGCTCGCTGCTGCCCTGCGCCGTTTCCAGACCGGAATCATTGCGGTCTGGTACCCGATCAAGGACGAGCGGACAACCGCCGCCTGGCAAGCCGGGCTCGCACGCAACCTGAGCTGCGAGACTCTCGTGGGTGAGTTATGGTTATATCCACGCGATTCCCGCGTTGCGCTCAACGGGTCGGGAATGCTTATTGTGAACCCGCCCTATCTTCTGGCGGAACGCATGCGGGTATGGTTACCCGAGCTGCAAGCCCAACTCGACGTCGCGCGAACGGGCGGTACGAGTATCCGGTCATTAGGTGAAATCCGCTGAATCGCCGCAGCATTGCATGAGCGCAAGCGAAGCCGACAACCTGGATCGATATGGCGTGGTGGGCCACCCGGTTTCCCACAGCTGGTCGCCATTCATTCACGCGTTCTTCGCACGCGAGACCGGGCAGTCGCTCACCTACCGGCTCTATGACTTCACGCCGGAGGAATTTCCCAGCCGCGTGCGCGAGTTCTTCAAGCAAGGGGGCCGCGGGCTCAACATCACGCTGCCGCACAAGATCGCGGCTGTTGACCTGGCGGATGAGCTGACGGCGCGCGCCGCACACGCGGCCGCCGTGAATACCTTCGCGGTGCGCAACGATGGCTCCCTCCTCGGTGACAACACCGACGGCGCAGGACTGGTTCGAGACCTGTGCGACAACCTGGGAATCGTCATCACCCACCGCCAGATCCTGATCATCGGCGCCGGTGGAGCCGCGCGCGGCGTGCTCGCGCCGCTCCTGGCCCTGTCCCCCACCGAAGTGGTGATCGCGAACCGGACGTCCGAGCGCGCGGAAACGCTGGCGAGGACTTTCGAGAAGCTCGGCGCGGTACAGGGCGTCGGATTCAGCCAGGTGGCCGACCGGCCTTTCGATCTCATCATCAACGCAACGTCCGCAAGCTTGAGTGGTGAGATTCCGGCCGTGCCCCCGGCGGTCGTAGGACCCGAGACGGTCTGCTACGACATGGCGTACGGCAAGACCGACACCCCGTTCGTCCGCTGGGCCAGCAAACTCGGCTGCACGAGAGCCCTGCAGGGATGGGGCATGCTGGTGGAACAGGCTGCAGAATCCTTCCGCGTCTGGCGCGGCGTGCGGCCGGCGACGGGCCCCGTGCTCGCTGCGCTCAGAGCGCGCGTCATCGCATCGTGACGAGCTCTTCCGACACGGTTGGGTGAATCGCGACCGTATCGTCGAAGTCCTGCTTCGTCGCCCCCATCCGTACCGCAACGGCGAATCCCTGCAACATTTCGTCGGCACCGTCGCCCACGATGTGCAGGCCGACGACACGCTTCTCCGGTCCGACAGTCACCAGCTTCATGTCACAGCGCGGCTTGGCGTTCGTCAGCGCGTAGTACATGGGGACGAAGCTCGAGGTAAACACCGTAACCGCGTCGTCGCCGTATTGCTGCCTCGCCGCGGCCTCCGTCAATCCAACCGTGCCGATCGGCGGATGACCAAAGACAACGGTAGGAACATTGCTGTAATCGAGATAGCGATCGGCCATGCCGCCAAAGACACGATCGGCCAGGCGACGTCCGGCGGCGATCGCGACGGGTGTCAGCTGCGCACGGCCCGTGATGTCACCGATGGCGTAAATGTGCTCGACGTTGGTGACCTGATATTTGTCGGTCGGAATCCAGCCGTGCTCATCGAGCTTCACGCCCGCGTGCTCGAGTCCAAGGCGGTCCGTCACCGGCCCGCGCCCGATCGCCCAGATAACGGTGTCAAAGGGCATGAGACGACGCCCGCCGAGCACGTCGAGCTCGAGAGTGCCCTCTGCATTGCGCCCCAACGCCTGCGGCACCGAGCTGGTGGCGACTTCCACCCCCTGGTCGCGCAGGATTTTCAACGTGGCCTGTCCGATCATGGCGTCGAACTCGCGCAGGCAGCTCTCGCGCCGCAGCACAAGGGTGGTCTTCGCGCCCAATGCCGAAAGAATGCCCGTCACCTCGATGGCGATATAGCCGCTACCGACGACGGCGACACGAGCGGGCCGCTCCTCGAGATCGAAGAACCCGTCAGAGGTGATACCCAGCTCGGCGCCCAGGATACCCGGCACCACAGGCCGGCTCCCCGTGGCAATCACGATGTGTTTCCCGATCAGCCGCCGGTCCCCGGCCACCACCGTGTGCGGGTCCAGCAGGTGCCCGTGTCCGCGCACGAGGTCTACTTTGTACTTCGCGAGCAGGCTCTCATGGATGCCGTTCAGGCGCAGGACGTAGGCGTCCCGCTTCTTCTTCATCAGAGGCCAGTCGTGACCGTCCGTGGTCAGCCGGAAGCCATACTCCGGCGCATCGTGCAACCCCGCCGCCAGCTCCGCGGCGTTCCACATGACCTTTTTCGGAACGCAGCCGACGTTCACGCAGGCTCCTCCGAGCCGGCCGGACTCGATCAGAACGACCCGGGCACCGTGTTCGGCCGCGCGCTTGGCGGTCGCAAGCCCACCGCTGCCGCCACCGATGACAATCAGATCAAAGTGTTCGGACATATCGCCTCGGGCTCGCAAGTGCACTTCGGGCTTCATGTTACAGGGGGTCGGGTTACAGGGGGTCGGGCGCGCCGGTATCCGGCCTATCTGGCGATCGTGCCCTGCCGAATCAACCCCGGAAGCAGGGTGCCGTGAGAAGGCCCTGCGCGAGCCGCCCGATGGACCTGGCAACCTGTCGGACCTCGGTCCGGCAGGCTGCTAAGATGGGTCATCCTACGGAATGAGCGATCCATGGAAAATCCTCTGCTGCGGCAAGAGCCTCTCCCGCCGTTTGCGCTGATCCGACCCGAGCACGTCGAGCCAGGCGTCCGCGAGCTGCTGGCCCGCGGCCGTGCGCGCATCGAGGAGCTGGCGGCACTCGAGAAGCCCACCTTCGCGACGGTCATCGAGCCGCTGGAAGACCTGCAGCATCAGGTGTCCAGGACCTGGTCCCCGGTGAGCCATCTCAACGCCGTACTCAACTCCGACGCTCTGCGCGCGGGTTACAACGCCTGCCTGCCGCTACTGTCGGCCTATCAGACCGACCTCGCACAAAGCGAGTCGCTCTACCGCGCTTATCGCGCCATTGCCGATGAGGAAGGCGCTGCGCTGGCGCCGGTGCAACGCCAGGTCATCGAGCATGCGCTGCGTGACTTCCGGTTGGCGGGAGTGGGGCTGCCGGCAGAGCGCAAAGAGCGCTTCAAAGCGGTGATGCTGGAGCTTACGCAGCTGCAGGCAAAGTTCGAAGAGAACGTGCTGGATGCCACGAACGGCTGGACTTACCACGTCGCCGACGCCGAAGAGCTGCGTGGCCTCAATGAAATGCTCGTCGAGCAGGCACGCAAGCGCGCGCACGAAAAGCGCGTGGAAGGCTGGGTTCTCACTCTCGACCAGCCCACCTACGTCGCTGTCGTCACTGACGCGGAGTCCGCCACCTTACGGCGCGCCTTCTACGAGGCCTGGACGACCCGCGCCTCCGACAGGGGACCCAACGCCGGACGCTGGGACAACTCCGCGGTGATGGAAGATATCCTGCGTCTGCGGCACGAAGCCGCGCGCCTGCTCGACTTCCGCAACTATGCGGAGTACGCCTTGTCGACCCGCATGGCGCGCACCGTCGAGGAAGTGATGCAATTCCTGCACGACCTTGCCAAAGCGGCGCGGCCAGCCGCGGTGCGCGAGTTCGCGGAGCTGGAAGAATTCGCGGGTCATCCGCTGTCCGCCTGGGACGTCGGGTTCTATGCAGAGCGGCTGCAACGCGCCCGTTACAACGTGTCGCAGGAAGAGCTGCGCCCGTACTTCCCGCTCCCCAGGGTACTCACCGGCCTGTTCGCGGTGGCCGAGCGTCTGTTCGGTGTCCGCATCCGCGAGCGGCCGAGCGCGCCCGTGTGGCACGACGACGTACGTTTCTTCGAAATCGAAAGCGCCGCGGGCCAGCCCGTCGGCAGCTTCTATCTCGACGCCTACGCACGGCCCAACAAGCGCAGTGGCGCCTGGATGGATGAATGTGTCGGCCGCAAGCAGCTCGAGTTGGGCTCGGCGCTGCCCGTCGCCTATCTGGTGTGCAACTTCCTGCCGCCGAGCACGAGCCGCCCGGCGCTTCTCACTCACGACGATGTGCTGACCCTGTTCCATGAGTTCGGGCACGGGCTGCACCACATGCTGACACGGGTCGATTACCCCAGCATCGCGGGCATCAACGGAGTGGCCTGGGATGCCGTGGAGCTGCCGAGCCAGTTCCTCGAGAACTATGCGTGGCACCCCGACGTGCTGCGCCAGATATCGGGGCACTTCCAGAGCGGCGCGCCGCTGCCGCCGGACACGCAGTCGCGTCTCATCGCAACCCGCAGCTTCCACGCCGGGCTGCAGACCATGCGGCAACTCGAGTTCGCGCTGTTCGACTTCCGCATGCACGCCGAGTATTCGCCGCAGCGCGGCGGCCGGATCCTCGAGATCCTGAACGAGGTCCGCCGCGAGGTCGCGGTCGTGCCGGTGCCGGAGTGGAACCGCTTCCCCAACAGCTTCGGGCACATCTTCGCGGGCGGCTATGCCGCCGGCTACTACAGCTACAAGTGGGCGGAAGTGTTGGCCGCGGATGCGTTCTCGGCCTTCGAGGAATCGGGCGTGTTCGATCACACGACGGCGCAGCGCTTCCTCGATGCCATTCTCACCCGGGGAGGCAGTCGCGACGCGCTGGAGGCCTTCATCGAGTTCCGCGGCCGCGGACCGGATGTGCGAGCCTTGTTGAAACAACACGGCATCGACGCGTGAAGTTGCGGCAGGCGTCGGCCGCCGTGGCTGTATCCGCGCGCGTCCTGCTCGTCCTGGCCGCGTCGCTGCCCATCGCGCCGGCGGCCCGGGCCGAGACGCTTTATGTCATCGAGCAACTCGTCGTCAGCCTCTCGAGCGCGCCCGACTCCAGCGGGCAGAAAGTGGGCACCCTCCACAGCGGCGATGCGGTCGAGGTGCTCGACCGCCAGGGCGACCAGATCCAGGTGCGCCTCGGGAACGGCACCGAAGGCTGGGTGCGCAAGTCCTATCTCTCGGCCGAGCAACCGCTGCAGCGGCGCCTCAGCGAGCGCACGGCGGAGGTCGACAAGCTGAAGCAGGATGTCACGCGGCTGCAGGCCGAGCTTGCTGCGCTGCGAAGCCAGTCGGGGGGCAGTGCCACCAGCCGCGGCAACAGCGCCAACGGCAACACGGGCACCCGCTCCGGCGGGCCGGACCCGGCAGGTGCGGGCGCCTCGAAGGCGACTGCGGTTTCCTCCAATGGAGCGGAGTCGAATGCCGGGAACGCTGCCAGCCCCGGAGAGTCGGCACGTGGGCACGATCCGGACGCCGCGGTGGACCCGTCCACTCGCGAGCCCTCGTTCTTCATGACACCGCCCGACGAGCCGGCCCGGCCCGTATGGCATTGGGCTGTTGGGTCTTTCGTCGTGGCGTTGGTTCTCGGGTTCGTGCTGGGCTGGCAAGTGCTCGATCGCCGGATCCGGCGCAAGTACGGCGGTCTGCGTATCTACTGATTCATTGGCTGGAAGTCGCCTGGCGGCGCTTCCAGCGAGACCCTACGCGTCGGCCGCCAGCAAAAGGCGTGACTTTTGCTGGCTACCGTGTCAGGGGGCGCCGGACGGCGCTTCGGCGCGGGCGCGGCATTTGACATAGACGGCCACAACAATCGGGAAAGTGTGCGCCGTGTCGCTGATCCTCCGGAGTGCCCTGCCTAGACTGCCTGACCGAATCCCGACCCGGGGCCGGCTCGCAGTCGAGCCGCGCAGCAGCACTCATAATGAAGAGCGTCCGCCGCAGCGATTTCGACGTCACCAACACGGTCCAGGTGAGCTCTCCCGTGGCGGTCCTCGCCGCGGTGGAAGCCCTCTACCGGCCGCTATGGCCGCAGCTCTCGCTCGAGCCATTGGCGGCGGCTTTCGAGCATTTCGAGCGCCTGTTCGCGGGTGAGGTGTCCGGCTATTTCGGCGTCGACACCGTTTACCACGACCGCCAGCACACGCTGGACATCACGCTCGCCCTGGCGCGCCTCATCGTGGGGCACGAGCGGATGCAGCCGGAAGAGTCCCGGCTCGGCGGCGAGCGAGCCATCGTCGGCCTCATTACCGGCCTGTTCCACGACGTGGGCTACCTGCGGCGGACCGACGACGTCCAGTCGCGCAACGGGGCCGAATTCACCAGCATCCACGTCTCCCGCGGAGCCCGGTTCCTCCAGGAATACCTCCCCGAGGTCGGCTTCGCCTCCTGGGTGCCGGTCGCCTGCGAGATCATTCATTTCACCGGCTACGAAGTGCCTTTTGCACAGATCGAGGCCAAGGTGCCCGACCGGCGTGACGTGATGCTGGGGCACCTCCTCGGCACCGCCGACATGGTCGCCCAGATCGCCGACCGCTGTTATCTCGAGAAGTGTCGCGACCGGCTCTACGCGGAGTTCGTGCTGGGCGGGGTGGCGCTGCCCGTGGCCGCGAATGGCGGACGCAAGGTCAAGTACGCCTCCGGCCTCGACCTGCTGCGGCAAACCCCGGATTTCGTAGCCGAAGTCCGCTCGAAGCGCCTGGATGGCGAGTTCAACTCCGCCTACCGCTACCTCGAAGCGCTCTATTCGGGACGCAACCCGTACCTGGAAGCGATCGACCGGAACATGGCGTACCTGCGGCAGATCCTGCGCAGCGAGAACTGGCGCTTGCTGCGTCGCAGCCCCCCCATCTTCGCCGCCACCGCGGACCCGATGTCCACCATGCGCGGCCTGATGCTCGGGTACATCAAGCGCGTCTGGGCCGGCCCCGGCCGTGGGGACCCCGTTGCCGAGCCGAAAGTGGCGGGTAAGGGCCAGTAAGCCCTGGATTCTCGCCGTCAAACCCTCCATTTGTCGCCATTTGGCGTCCTATTCGGGTGGCGTTACCGGCCAAAGGGTGGGTAATATCGATCCGAAAATATTACGGTGGGGATACCCGGCGGCGCCCAGCCCGCCGATTTGCATTCGTGGCCGCTGCCAGTCTCAAGTTGAAGTATGCAACCGCGGCGTTCGTGGCCGTGCTGCTTGCCATGGCGGCGGTGACGGCGCTGCTCGTCTGGCAATACTCGAGCGATACCCACCGTCTCGGCGCCATGGCGGAGGACACCGCCCGGCATCGAGTCGACGTTGAGCTGCGTGCAAGAGCGAACAGCATCGCGGCGCACGCGGCCGATTCGATCACGAACGCCGTCCGCACGCGCGATACGGTAACCGTAGCTCGACGCCTCCTTCCCTTCATCGAAGACCCGAGCGTTGCCGCCATCACCGTGATGGACCGCACCGGGAGCGTCGTCTACACCTGGCACCGTGCCCTGCAGTCGCCGAATGGCACGTTGGAAGCGGATGCGACGGTGCCGATCCGGGCGCTGGTCGAAAACATCCCGGGTGCCGCGACTCCGGAGACGCTCGGTACGGTGAACGTGCTGTTGGAGCAGGTGGAGGTCGTGCCAGAGACCAGCCTCACCGGGCGCCTGGTCGCGGCGAGCTCTGCTGAATCGCGCTTTGCGCTAGGTCTTGCCGGAGTCCTTGCGCTGCTCGTGGGCTTGGCCGGAGCCGCGATCGCGTGGCGCGCGGCCGCGAAGATCGAACGACCGATCGATGCGCTCATCAAGAGTGCCGAGCGCATCGGACAAGGCGACTACACCCGGCCCCTCGAGGTTCGCGGACGCGATGTGCTCGGTGACCTGCAGCAGGCCCTCGAGCGAATGCGCGGCCGCCTGCGTCAATACACGATCAACAAGAGTTACATGCACAGCGTGCTGAACAGCATGACCGACGCTGTGTTCGTGACGTCACCGGACGGCGTGGTGAAGCTCGCGAATTCCGCGGCCTGCAAGCTGCTGTCGTTCGGCGAGGAAGAGCTCCTCGGCCGCAGCATCGTCGGCATTCTCGATGAGCGTGAGCGGGAGTCCTTCGATCTGCAGCAAGCCGCGCAGGAAACGCGCGAAACCGTCGTCCGCACGCGTACCGGCCAAACGATTCCGGTCTCGCTCACCGGATCGCGCATCGAGAGCGAGGACGCGCAGTTCCAGGGCATCATTTTCGTCGCGCGCAATATCACGGATCGCAAGCGCGCCGAGCGACGTATCCGGTATCTCGCACGCTATGACGCGCTGACGAAGATCCCGAACCGGATGCAGTTCCACCACCTCCTGCAACAGACGATCGCGCGAGCGCTGCGCAGCGGCCAGGTGGTCGCACTGCTGTACCTCGACATGGATCGCTTCAAAGAGGTGAACGACACCTTCGGCCACGGCTCGGGAGACCGCGTGCTCGAGGTGCTCGCGGAGCGCCTGACACGCTCGCTGCCGAAGGACACCATCGTCGGACGGCTCGCGGGAGACGAGTTCGCCTTGTTCGTCGACGGCCTGCCGGCGGATTCCGACAACCGTGGTCCCATTGCTCACCTGGCGCGCTCCATCCTCACGGAAGTCAGCCGCGCGTTCCAGCTCAACCAGCACGAAGTCTTCCTGACCGCGAGCATCGGCGTGGCCCTGTGCCCCCGCGACGCGGAGAACGTCATCGACCTCATTCGCAATGCCGATGCGGCGATGTACTACTCGAAGCAGAACGGCGGCAACACCTTCGCGTTCTACTCACCGGAGATGAACGCCGCGGCCGTCGAGCGGCTGATGTTGAAGAGCAAGCTGCGTCGCGCGCTCGAACGCGACGAGCTCGTCATCAAGTATCAGCCCAAGGTCGACCTGCGCAACGGACGGATCATCGGCGCGGAAGCCCTGCTGCGGTGGCGGCTGCCCGGACACGGCGATATCCCGCCGTCACAGTTCATTCCGCTGGCGGAAGAGACGAACCTCATCCTCGAGATCGGGGAGTGGGTGCTGAACCGGGTCTGCATGGACTACCGCCACATGCAGAGCGAAGGCGGGGACCCGGGCCGGGTCTCGCTCAACCTCTCGTTGAAGCAACTGCGGCAGGCGAGCTTCATTCTCCGCTGCCGCAGCGTGTTCCGCCGTCATGGCGTCTCCCCGACGGCGTTCGAGCTCGAGATCACCGAGACCACGTTGATGGCTGATGCCAAGCGCACGGTCAGGCTGCTGGACGAGCTGTACGCAATGGGACTGCACCTGTCCATCGACGACTTCGGCACCGGATACTCTTCACTCTCAGCGCTCCAGCAGTTCCCCATCGGCACCCTGAAGATCGACCAGTCCTTCGTTCGCGACGTCAGCGAGGATGCGGGCGATGCGACCATCGTCCGGACCATCATCGAGATGGGGCGCAGCCTGGGGATGGAAGTCATCGCCGAGGGCGTGGAGTCCCTGCGCCAGCTGGACTTCCTGCGGCGCAATGCCTGCCACTACGCACAGGGCAAGTTGTTCGGCGAGCCGTGCTCGGCGGCTGAGCTGCTGGCGCTGCTCACGCGCCAGGCTGCCGGAACCGCCCCCTTCGGTCACCTCCTGCGCCACACCGAAGACGCTTCCAGCCGCTCGGCCTGAGGCGCCACGGCAAGCCCGCCCCGCCCGTTCTCGATTCATGCTGACGCTCGCCAATGTCCGCTTGCGCCGCGGCGCCCAGGTCCTCGTCGATGCGGCGAGTGTTGGAATTTTCCGTGGCGAGAAGGTGGGCATCGTCGGTCGCAACGGTTGCGGCAAATCCACCCTGCTGGCGTTGATCCGCGGCGAGCTGCTCCCGGATGCGGGCGAGTACTCGGCGCCGCCGAGCCTGGCGCTGGCCGCGGTAGCCCAGGAACTCCCCGAGTCCGATGCGCCGCTGGTCGAGTACATTCTGGACGGCGATCTGGAGCTGCGCGCGGTCGAGTCCCAACTCGCGCAGGCGGA
>DASZVD010000531.1:0-8429 GCA_035547375.1 Steroidobacteraceae bacterium | reverse complement strand
CACAGCCGAGAGAGGCTGCTGACCAACTCGCTCAGCAGGGTGTCGTCGAGCGTGTTGGCCGCCGGATCGAGCGACACCGTGACGTTCGTCTCCGAAGTCGACACGAGATCCACGGACATGCCGTGCTCTTTGAAGATCTGGAACACGTCGGCGAGGAAGCCCACCTGGTGCCACATGCCCGGGCTTTCCAGGGAGATGAGCGTGATGCCCTTCTTGGTGCAGACGGCCTTGACCTGCGCACCGCCGTCCGCGCCTTCAGCACTCAGTACAGTGCCTTCGAGCTCCGGCGCCTGCGTGGCGTACACGTGCAGGGGAATCCGGTACTGGCGGGCGGGCAGGATGCAGCGCGGGTGCAGCACCTTCGCGCCGCTGGTCGCGATCTCCTGCGCCTCGTCGTAATGCAGCGCGCGCAGCAGTCGAGCGGTCGGGGTCGAGCGCGGATTGGCGCTGAACATCCCCGGCACGTCGGTCCAGATCTCCAGACGCTGTGCTCGCAGCTTGGCGGCGAAGTAAGCGCCCGAAGTGTCCGAGCCCCCGCGACCCAGCAGAACCGTGTTGCCATCGTCGTCGCTGGCAATGAAACCCTGCGTGATGACGATCGGAGCCAGCTTCTCGAGGCGCTCCTCCAGCGCGGCGTCGGGAGCGAAGTTGCAGGTTGCCGACAAGATGCTCGCCTTGGCCGAAGCGCTGCGACGATCCTCGGCGCGCAGCATGGAGCGCGCATCCGCCCAGGCGACATCGAGGCCCTGCGTCCGCAGAAAGCGCGCGCCCAGCTCGGTGGCCATCAACTCGCCCGTCGACATGACTCGCGCGCGCGTGCGGTCGCTCACCTCGCCGACGAGCGCCACGCCTGCGGCAATCTGCCGCAACTCCTGCAGGTGTTTCTCGACATCACCGATCGAAATGCCGAGCTCGCTGGCCAGCCGATGGTGACGCTCTTCGATCGCCCGCAGCTCCTCCTCGTGAGATTTCACGAGCGCGGCATCCAACAGGCGCTCGAGCCGATCCGTGATGCCGGTGATGGCGGAGTGGACAATGAGCACCCGCGCGCCGCCCGCGGCCCGCGCGGCCGTGACTTTCGCGATGTTGCGCCAGTTGGCAAGGGAGGAGACGCTCGTTCCGCCGAACTTCAGAACGATCCAGGCCGAGGGCGTGCGGATCACTTCAGTGGTTTCCTGTGGTCAATTTGGCCTGTGGTCAATTTGGCCGCAAGTCGCCTGCGGCGCTTCGGCGTGGCGATAGCGTTCGAAAGTCGCCTGCGGGCGCTCGCGGCATCGGTGGATGGAATGAGTCGTGCCGCCGCGGGGCGGTTTTTAGAGCTCTTCGTCGAAATCGCGCAGGGCCTTTTCGAGCTTTTTGTCCGCGAGCACTTCCTCGAGCTTGCTCCACGCGGCTTTGCCGCGTTTGCCCTGAGTGCGAACGCGCTTGTCCACCCGGTCCAGCAGGCGGTCGTAATCGGTGCCGTCCTCGGTGGGTCCGCTCAAAAATTCATCGTCGAGATCGAAGCTCTCGTTGTCTCGTTCCGACATCTAGCGGTGTAAATCCTGAAGTAATTCAACGACTCGCATACTTTGGGGGTATGCGGCAAGGCTGCGAACTATAGCGGATTCGCGCCGCCGATCAATCCCACCCTGGCCAAGATCCCGTCTCAGGTCTGGTCGATCCGGTCGCGGACGACCACCGGGGCCCCCCGGCTGAGGCCCAGGCCTTCCGCGGCGCTCTGCTCGGCACGGGCGATCTCCAGGACGCCAAAGGAATTCACCAGGGCCAGGTATTCCCCCGGACGGGTGTCGCCATAGGTGCGAAGGAGCGGAAAGGCGTGATTTCCGGCGTGTATCAGCGGTAGGCGGAAGCGCTCGATGAGCGACGCGTCGATATTGGTTATGAGATTTCCGAAGTGATCGATAGTGATGACCACCCCCGTCACGCTCGCGGACTCGATCGTAGGCTCATCCACCCAGGCCGGTACCAGGGTCTCGACCTCGTCACCGAGGCTCTCGGGCGTGCAGCGGCCCGCGGCCAGCTCGGCGGCGATGGGGGCGAATATGTCGCGCCCGTGAAAAGTCGCGCTGGGCCGGGTCACCCCGAGTCGTGCCAGGTGAGTCGCGCTGAACCGGATGATCCGCGCGTCGGCGTTGCGCCCCACGATCGGGGCGAGCAGGCCGTTGTCCGGGGCAAGAAAGACGTGACCGCGCGCCACGACCGCGACGATGTCCCGCGACGTGCCCACCCCGGGATCGATCACCGCCACGTGCACGGTACCGAGCGGAAAGTAATCGAAAGAGCGCGCCAGCCAGAAACCCGCCTCGGCGGGCCAGTGGACGACGATCTCGTGGGTCAGGTCGATGATCCGGGCTTCGGGAAACCGGGTCAGGATCCGCCCCTTCATGACGCCGACGAAGGGCCCCTGGTGGCCGAAGTCGGTGGTGATCGTAATGACGCCCGAAGGCTTGGCGACAGTCATGGCCTTGTGAGACGCCCGGGCGGCTCAGCCGGCCTTCAGTTTGATGCGGCGCTCCTCGATCGCGGCCTGCAGCTTGTCGAAGGGCTCGATGAATTTCTTCACGCCTTCGCGCTCGAGCTGCTCCGACACCGCCGCCATGTCGATGCCGAGGCCCTGCAGCCCCTGGAATACCGGCGTGGCGGTGAGAATCTGTTTCTGCAGCCGCGGCTCGGGTTTGCCCAGGCTGCGGTAGGCCTTGATGGTCTCGCCGGGCAGGGTGTTCACGGTGTCCGGCGCTATCAGCTCCTCCACGTACTTCACCGGGCTGTAGGTCGGATCCTTTGTCGAGGTCGACGCCCACAGCAGCCGCTGTGTCCGCGCGCCTTTCGCCGTGAGGGCTCTCCATCGGGGTGACGCTACGAGCTCCTCGTAGATCTCGTAAGCCCGGCAAGCACTCGCAATCGCCGCCTTGCCGCGGAGCTCCTTCGCGGCCGGCTTGCCGTGCGCGGCGAGGTCGTCGAGTTGCTTGTCGACCAATGTATCGATGCGGCTCAGGAAGAAGCTTGCCACCGACGCGAGCCTGTCGATGGGCTTGCCCGCGGCCAGGCGAGCCTCCAAGCCATCGAAATAAGCGAGCGCGACGGCGCGGTAGCGCTCGGGTGAGAACAGCAAGGTGACGTTGACATTGATGCCCGCGGCGATGCTGTCACGGATGGCGGGCAGTCCCGCCTCGGTGCCGGGAATCTTGATCATGGCGTTCGGCCGCTCGAGGCGGGCCCACAAGCGCTTCGCCTCCGCGACGGTTCCCGACGTGTCGTAGGCGAGATGCGGCGAGACCTCCATGCTGACGAAGCCGTCGCCGCCGGAAGTGCTGTCGTAAAGCTTGCGGAACAGGTCGGCGGCGCGACGCAGATCCTCTATGGTGAGCGTCTCGTACAGGGCGAGGTTGGAGGCTTCCTTCGGCAGCAGCGCCGCAATGGCGCTCTGATAGACCGGCTCCTTCGTGATGGAGGCCGCGAAGATCGCCGGATTGGACGTGACGCCGGCGATGCCATCCGCTTCGATGAGACGCGCCAGGCTCCCGTCGTCCAACATGTTGCGGCCGATGTCATCCTGCCAGACGCTCTGGCCTAGCTTGCGCAGCTGCAGTAACGGATTGTCGCTAGCGTTCATGTAAGGTCCTCGCAGACTCAACGATTGAGACTCTCGTCCCGGCTATCCTGCCACACCCAGTCGCGGACTTCCGGCAAGTCCTCGCCCCGCTGCACGATGTATTCGGCATGTTCAGTGAGCTTGTCCCGCATGAGCTGCCGCAGGTGCGCCGCGCGGTAGCCGAGCTTCGGTACGCGGTCGATGACGTCCATGACGAGATGGAACCGGTCGAGGTCATTGCGCACCACCATATCAAATGGGGTGGTGGTCGTGCCCTCCTCCTTGAAGCCACGGACGTGCAGATTGTCGTGGTTCGTGCGCCGGTACGTGAGCCGGTGAATGAGCCACGGATAGCCGTGAAAAGCAAAGAGCACGGGCTTGTCCGTAGTGAACAGAGTGTCGAACTCGCGTGTCGTCAGTCCGTGCGGATGCTCTTCCTCGGGCTGCAGAGTCATGAGGTCGACGACGTTCACCACGCGAATGCGCAGCTCGGGCAGATGGCGGCGCAGAATGCTCACCGCGGCCAGCGTTTCCATGGTGGGAACGTCACCCGCGCAAGCCATCACGACATCCGGATCGCCGTCGGTGTCACTGCTGGCAAACTCAAAGATGCCGATGCCGGCGGCGCAGTGCTTGATGGCGCCGTCGAGGTCGAGCCACTGCAGCTCGGGCTGCTTGCCGGCGATGATCACATTCACCACGTTGCGGCTGCGCAGACATTGCTCCGCGACGCACAACAGCGTGTTGGCATCCGGCGGGAGATAGACGCGCACCACGCTCGACTTCTTGTTCACCACCACGTCGATGAAGCCCGGATCCTGGTGCGAGAATCCGTTGTGGTCCTGGCGCCAGACGTGCGAGCTCAACAGGATGTTCAGCGCGGCTATGGGACGGCGCCACGGGATGTGGCACGTGGCCTCCAGCCACTTCGCGTGCTGGTTGAACATCGAGTCGACGATGTGAATGAAGGCTTCGTAGCAGGCAAACAGACCGTGCCGGCCCGTGAGCAGATACCCCTCGAGCCAGCCCTGGCACTGATGCTCGGACAACACTTCCAACACCCGGCCGCCGGGGTCGAGGTGGCTGTCGCCCGGAACGATCTCGCCCAGCCAGGCGCGCTGCGTGACCTCGAAGACGGCGTCGAGGCGGTTCGAGGCGGTCTCGTCGGGGCCGAACAGGCGGAAGTTGCGCGCCGCGGCGTTTTGCTCGAACACGTCCCGCAGCCACTGGCCCAGCACCCGCGTGGACTCCGCCAGTGTCGCGCCGGACCTCGGGACCGCGACGGCGTAATCGGCCTTGGGCGGAAGATTCAGCTCGGCGAGCAGCAGGCCGCCGTTCGTGTGGGGATTCGAGCCCATGCGGCGCGCGCCGCGCGGGGCGAGCTCGAGGATCTCGGGCCGCGGCGCCCCGTCCGAGTCGAACAGCTCGGACGGCCGGTAGCTGCGCAGCCATTCCTCGAGCTGGCGCAAATGCGCCGGGTTCGCCGCCAGCCCGGCCAACGGGACCTGATGCGCGCGCCAGGTCCCCTCCACCTGCACGCCGTCGACGAACCGGGGCCCGGTCCAGCCCTTCGGGCTTTGCAGGACGATCATGGGCCAGCGCGGCCGCAACGGCCGCGCTGCACCGCGGGCGCGCTGTTTGATTGCGGCGATCTCATCGAGCACTCGATCGAGCGTCGCCGCCATCTGCTGGTGCATGAGCCCAGGGTCGTCGCCGACGACGAAGTGCGGTTGCCAACCGTAGCCCACGAGGAGGCTTTCCAGCTCTTCGCGGGGAATGCGCGCGAGAATCGTCGGGTTCGCGATCTTGTAACCGTTCAGGTGCAGTATCGGCAGCACGGCCCCGTCGGTGACGGGGTTCAGGAACTTGTTCGAGTGCCAGGCAGTCGCGAGCGGACCCGACTCGGCCTCCCCGTCGCCGATCACGCAGGCGACGATGAGATCCGGATTGTCGAATGCCGCTCCGAAAGCGTGCGCAAGGCAGTAGCCGAGCTCGCCGCCTTCGTTGATGGACCCGGGCACATCCGGCGCGCAGTGGCTCGGAATGCCCCCGGGAAAGGAGAACTGCTTGAACAGCCGGCGCATCCCGGCAGCGTTGCGGGGTACCCCGGGATAGAGCTCGCTGTAGCTCCCCTCGAGCCAGGTGTTGGCCACGAGAGCCGGCCCCCCGTGACCGGGGCCGATGATGGGGACCACATTCAGCTCGCGCGCGAGGATGACGCGGTTCAGGTGCGCATACACGAAGTTCAGGCCCGGCGTCGTCCCCCAGTGACCCAGCAATCGCGGCTTCACGTGATCCAGTGCCAGGGGCTCCTCGAGCAACGGGTTGTCGAGCAGGTAGATCTGCCCGACGCCGAGATAGTTGGCGGCGCGCCACCAGGCGTGCACGCGCTGCAGCTCGGCGCGGTCAAGCGGACCTTCGGTCACTTTCGACGGGGCGGATGGCTCGATCAACGGGGCGGACGGCTCGATGGACATCACGGCTTCCTGGTTGCGGGTGCGGCCAGCCTGCAGCAGCAGGAACCATTCCAGTGACAGGCCCATTTCCAGTCAGACGCCACGCCAATGACAGCGTATGCTTGATGGAGGCCGATCTGCCGGTCTTGTACGAAACGATTGCGACACTCTGATGATCGTCCTGACCCTCAACAGTGGCAGCACTTCGATCAAGCTCGGCGTGTATGACACCGCGGGCGGCGCTCCGCCCGTTCGTCTTCGAAGTGAACACCATTCCAGCGACGAAATCGAGCCGCGAGCCCTCCTCGAGGGCTTTTTGCGGAAGCTGGGCGCGCCTCCCGCGGCCGTCGTTCATCGCGTCGTCCATGGCGGCTCGCGCTTCCACGGCCCCGTGCGTCTCGACGATGCCCTGATAGCGGAGCTCGATGAGCTGTCCGAGCTCGCGCCGCTGCACAACCCACAGGCCGTGCAGTGGATCAATGTAGCGCGCGTCGCTTGCCCCCCAACGGTAGCTCAGGTGGCGGTTTTCGACACTGCGTATTTCTCGCGATTGCCCCGCGTTGCCGCCGAATATGCACTGCCGCCGCAACTCGGTACCGACCAGGGCGTGCGGCGCTACGGCTTTCACGGTCTGGCGCACGAGGCGATGTGGCGCCGCTGGTCGGAGTTATATCCCGATCTGCCGGGCGGCGGGCGACTCATCACGGTGCAACTCGGCGGAGGCTGCTCGGTGACCGCGCTCGATGCGGGACGTCCGCTCGACAATTCCATGGGCTTCTCGCCCCTGGAGGGTCTCGTGATGGCCACCCGCTCGGGCGACGTGGACCCGTCCATCCTGCCGTATCTGGAAAAGCGCCTGTCCCGAACGAGCGCGCAATTGATCGACCTGTTGAATCACCAGGCCGGGCTGGCCGGTGTTGCCGGCAAGAGCGGCAACCCGGCGCAGCTGCTCGCGGACCCGGACCCGCGCTCCCAGTTCGCCGTGGAGCTCTACTGCTATCGTCTGCGGAAGTACCTGGGGGCGTATTGCGCCGTGCTCGGGGGTTGCGACGGCATCGTATTCGGCGGCGGCGTGGGTGAGCACTCGCCCCAGATCAGGGCCCGGGCGCTCGCCGGGATGAGTTGGGCGGGAATAGAGCTGGATGCCGCGGCCAACGACGCGGCGCAGGGAGCGGAGGCCCGGATCCACTCCAGCCGGAGCAAGGTGCGCGTGCACGTGATTCCGGTCGACGAGGAAACGGTCATGGTACGCGCCGCTGAGACGGTGATGAGCGGCCGCTGAGGAGCCTGTGTCCGGGTCATGATCGCCATCGCGAGGGCCGTCCCCCTTGCGGGAAGGGCGGCCTCCCTGCGGGGAGGATGGCCCCCCTGCGGGGAGGACGCCCCCCCTTGCGGGTACGCCACTTGCCTCCATGATAAGGGCGGGGATGGGCGACTCGAGCCCGAGCCTCGCGGTTGAGAGGCCGACAGGCGTACATTCAGTCATTCTTGACAGACTTTAGGAGGGGCGCCCGATGACTCAATTTTTTGATGCCGGGAAACTGGCGGATGATCTGCAGGCGTTGGTGAGCGACGCCGAAGCGCTGCTGCGCGCGACCGCGGGACAGGCGGGTGAGAAAGCCACTGAGGCGCGCGAGCGCGCCGAGGAGTCGCTGCAGGCACTCCGCAATCGCCTGGAAGGCCTGGAAGAAGTCGTCAAAGGCCGGGCCAGACAGGTGGACGGCTACGTGCGTGATAACCCGTGGCAGGCACTGGCGGTCGCGGGTGGTGTCGCGTTGCTCGTCGGGATATTGATGGGACGTAGTAAGTAGTGGACGAGCGCGCACCGGCTACCGATACCGAGGCGATGAGCGGCGGGTCGCACGTGGGTGCGATCCGTGGCCTCTTCGCTGCGGGACTCGATGCGGTCAAGACACGGCTCGATCTCGCCGCCGTCGAAATCGAGCTGTATTTGCTGCGAGCCGTGCAGATGGTGTTGCTGGCGGTCGCTGCTCTCGCCTGCGCGTTGCTCGGACTGGTCTTCGGGCTCGTGAGTATTGTCGTCGCATTGTGGGATACCCATCGAATGGCGGGCTTGATCGGCGGCACCGTCCTTTTCCTGGTGCTCGCTGCGGTAGCCGCCTGGCTCAGCGCGCGCACGTTCCGCAGCCGTCCTCCCCTGCTCGACGGCACCATTCAACAGCTCGAGCACGATCAACGCAGCGCAAGGGGAGTCCCATGAGCCGCAGAGCCGAGTTGGAAGAGCGCCGCCGCGCACTGCTCGCTCGCTGCGACGAGCAGCGAGCGGAGATCGCCTACCGCTTTGAACGCATCAGACCCGCCGCCGGCGTCGCGAGCCTCGCCGCGCGCGCGCCCGGCTTCGCCGCGAACAGTCCCCT
>DASZVD010000530.1:0-7195 GCA_035547375.1 Steroidobacteraceae bacterium | reverse complement strand
CGGGCCGTACTGAGTGCCCTCGTCGAGGCCGTGGCCGATCACGGCAGCGTCCGCCAGCTTTGCCAGCTCGGAGCACAGGGCATCGTAGATCGAGTCGTGCGCGTAGACACGCTTGATGGCGAGGCAGACCTGGCCGGTATTGACCATGGCGCCGCCGAAGATCTTCGGCGCGACGGCCTTCGGGTCCACGTCATCGAGCACGATCGCGGCATCGTTGCCGCCCAACTCGAGAGTGAGGCGCTTGAGAGTGTTGGAGACGCTCGCCATCACCTTCCTGCCGGTGGCGGTGGAGCCCGTGAACGCGACTTTTGCAATGTCGGGATGCGAGGTCAGGGCGCCGCCCAGGTCGTTCTGGTCGGTGATGATGTTGACCACGCCCGCCGGAAAGAGCTTGGCGCAGAGCTCCCCGAAGCGCAGGGTCGTCAACGGTGTCGTGGGCGCGGGCTTGATGACGATGGTGTTGCCCGCCAACAGTGCGGGCGCCACCTTCATCATCAGAAGGATCAGCGGGAAGTTCCAGGGCGTGATCGCGGCCACGACACCCAGCGGAGTACGCTGCAGGACGATCTTCGCGTCCGGCGTTTCCTTCAGGGTCTTGAGCGGGAGATCCATTGCCGTGAACGCGCGGATCATGGCGACGGAACCGCCGAGCTCGTAGGCCGCGCCGGCGAGCGGCTTGCCCTGCTCCTGGGTGAGGAGGCGGCCGATCTCCTGGCTGCGGGCCTGGAGAGCGTCGGCGAGCCTGGTCAGCAGCGCCCGGCGCTCTCCGATCGGCTTCGCGGCCCAGGCGGGGAAGGCCGCCTTGGCCGCGGCAACCGCTTCATTGAGCTGCCCGAGATCGGCGCGGGGGCATGCGGCGAGCACTTGCTCCGTGGCCGGGTTGATGACGTCGAATGTCGAGGCGCCTGGGACCAGCCGGCCGTTGATCAGCAGGCTGTAGTCACTGGCGGCTTGGGGGCGCATTTCCGCGTTCATGACGGACTCCGGTTCTCGAGGTGGATCAGGGCTTGCCGACCGTGACGGCGGTGGCTTTGAACGGTTTCAACGGAGGTGTCTCGCCCTCCGTCGGGTGCATCATCGCCATGAGCTGGCCTTCGAGCACGTAAGCGGTGGTGCCGACGACGGTGACCGCGACAGGGCCCTCGGGGTATCCCTCCTTGATCGTGGTTACTTTACCAGTGTCGCCGTGCAGGGCAATACGTGACAGCCGGCCGCCGCCGCCGCCCTCGATGATGAGCACGCCGCTCTTACCGAAGCCGCGCATGCCGTCCGGGTGGGAGATTTCACGGTCGAGCTTCACCTCGGCCACCGTGCCCGCCTTGCCGTCGGCCTCGATCGGGACGCTGAAGAGCTTGCTGGTGACCAGAGCGTTGACCACCACCCGTTTGCCGAGCACCGAGATGCCGTCGAGCACACCGCCCGGAGGCCCGAATGCGCCATTGCCTGCCCAGACTTCGAGCGCCGCGCCGCCTTTCCTGAGGCGGACGACCTCCATGTTGTTGGTGTCGGTGGCGTAGATATTGCCGTCGGCGTCGACGGCGATGTCGTTGCACACGCCTTTCTCGGTCGGAAAGGTGTAGTGAGCCTGCGTCGCGCCCGTCTGCAGGTCGAATGCGAAGAGCTCGGCGTTCTTGGCCGGCGCGGCGCCCGGCGGTCCCAGGGTGTTGGAGCACGCGTACAGGGTCTTCGTCTTGTTGTCGGCGAACACGCCGAGGACGCTGGCCAGGCCGTCGGTGCCCGGCTTGATCCAGACTGCGGCGGTATCCGCACCCGGCTGGGCGCGGTAGATGCTCTTCCGGCCGATGCTGCCGATGATGACGGAGCCGTCGCTCGCGGAGGTCAGGCTTTCCGGGAAGATCTTTTCGCCGGGGACGTTGATCGTGTCGGGGAGCGAGCCCGCGGCCGCGGCCGGTGCGCCTGGCAGGGCGATCGGTGCCGCTGCGGCGAGAGCGAGCAACAGGGGGCGGCGGCTCTTGCGAAGACCCGGGGCCGGGAGTGTCGTGTTGGAGTTCGTCATGGCGCGATCCTGTGAAAGTCGTTCGAAGCAGCCGCCGCCGGCCCATCGGCGGCGCTATATTGTACTGAATATAGCGTCAATTCCGGGAGTTGCGCCGTGGGCCTGGCCCCCCGGCCCGGAGATGGATATGATGTTAAGCATCTGCCCCCGGGGGGCGTCGAGAGAGCGGGAATGGCGCACATAGTGATCGAGTACTCCGCGAACCTGTCCGGACGGTTGGATCTGGATGGATTTTTGCGGGCCGTCCACGAAGCGGCGCTGGCCACCGGCGTCTTTCCCATCGGGGGTATCCGCACTCGGGCCTACGAGGCCCGGCACTACGTGGTTGCGGACGCGCATCCCGATAACGCCTTCGTACACATCAGCCTGAGGGTCGGCCACGGGCGGGACGTGGAGACGCGGAAAAAAGCTGGTGCGGCCATTTTTGCCGTGGCCTGCGAGCATCTGGCGACGCTGTACGAGCAGCTGCCGCTGGGGATCGCACTGGAGATGCAGGAAATCGATCCGGTGCTCAGTTTCAAGAAAAACAACCTGCACGATCATGTCAAACAGCGTGCGGGCTCGCGGAGTTGAACATGGGCGCAACGACGGGAAATCTCGAAACCAATCTCACCCGGGCCAAGGGCTATCTGGAGCGCTTTCGTAACGCTCCTCTCGGTCACTTCATTGCGGGCAAGGCCGAGCCCGGCGCCGCTCGCGACGTATTCGACAATGTCTCGCCTGTCGACGGGCGTGTCCTGAACCAGGTCATTTCCGGCGACGAGCAGGACGTGCACGCGGCTGCGTCGGCGGCCGAAGCCGCATTTCCCGCCTGGCGCGCGCGGACGGGCGAGGAGCGGCGCGCCATTCTTCATCGGGTTGCCGATGCGATCGAAGCGCGTAAAGAGGAAATCGCGTTCGTCGAGTGCATGGACACCGGCCAGGCCCTGCGCTTCATGAGCGGCGCCGCGCTGCGGGCCGCGGAAAACTTCCGTTTCTTCGCTGATCGCGCGCCAGGTGCGGCCGATGGACTGGCGTTGCCCGCCGCCCAACACCTGAATTACACGACGCGTCAACCTATCGGTCCCGTGGCGATCATTACGCCGTGGAACACGCCGTTCATGTTGTCGACCTGGAAGATCGCGCCGGCGCTGGCGGCGGGATGTACCGTGGTTCACAAGCCGGCGGAATGGAGTCCTCTGACGGCGACGCTTCTGGCGGAGATCATGACGGAAGCTGGCGTTCCCGCCGGCGTCGTGAATCTCGTGAACGGCATCGGCGAGCGCACCGGCAAGCTGTTGACCGAGCACCCCGCGATCAAGGCGACGGCCTTCATTGGCGAGTCTCGCACGGGCAGCCTCATCATGAGTCAGGGCGCGCCGACGCTGAAGCGGGTACACCTCGAGCTCGGGGGCAAGAATCCGGTCATCGTCTTCGACGACGCCGATCTCGATCGCGCGGTCGATGCGGTCATTTTCATGATTTACAGCCTGAACGGCGAGCGCTGCACGTCGTCGAGCCGTTTGTTGGTGCAGAGCTCCATCCACGACCGCTTCATCGAGAAGGTCGCGGAGCGCGTCGCACGGCTGAAGGTTGGGCATCCGCTCGATCCGGCCACCGAGATCGGGCCTCTCATTCACCAGCGTCACCTCGACAAGGTGTTGAGCTACTTCAAGATCGCGCGGGAGGATGGTGCCCAGATCAAGGTGGGCGGCACGCGCGCCGAGGCGCTCAAACCGGGTTTCTACGTGCAGCCGACGCTCTTCACGCACGCCAAGAGCACGATGCGCATAGCGCGTGAGGAGATTTTCGGGCCGGTGTTGACCGCGCTGCCGTTCGAGAACGAAGCCGAGGCCGTGAAGGTGGCAAATGACACGCCGTACGGTTTGACGGCCTACATCTGGACGGGCGATTCGGGGCGCGCGCTGCGCATGGCGAACGCGGTCGAGGCGGGCATGGTCTGGGTGAACTCCGAGAACAACCGGCACCTTCCGACCCCGTTCGGCGGCATGAAGGCGAGCGGGATAGGCCGCGACGGCGGTGACTACAGCTTCGATTTCTACATGGAAACGAAGAACATCTGCCTGGCCCACGGCACCCATCGCGTGCCGAAGCTGGGAGCGTGAGCGCGTGAAGCTCCTCAACTTTCGCGCGGAAGGCCGTGACTCGGTTGGCGTGTTGGGTTCGCGCGGTATCGTCGACATCGGGGCTCGCCTGGGTCATGAAGTAACGGATGCGCTGACGTTCATCCGCTCCGGCCTCATGGGCCCGGCGCGCAGCATCGCATCGCTCGATCAGTGCGACTACGCGCTCGATGACGTGCGGATCCTGAAGCCCGTTGGGCGTGATACGCGCTACTTCTGCATCGGCGTCAACTATCCGGACCGGAACGAGGAATACAAGGACGGCGCGGAGCGTCCCAAGTATCCGAGCCTCTTCATGCGCTCGCACACGTCACTCGTCGCTCATGGCGAGCCGCTGGTGCGTCCTCACGAGTCCGAGCAGCTCGACTACGAAGGCGAGATCGTCGTGGTGATCGGCGCCGGCGGCCGTCGCATCAAGCAGGAGGCGGCGCTGTCGCACGTGTTCGGCTATTCGTGCGCGAACGAAGGCTCGGTGCGCGACTGGCTGCGTCACTCGAAGTTCAACGTGACGCAGGGAAAGAACTTCGATCGCTCGGGCTCCATCGGTCCCTATATCGTCACCGCGGACGAGGTAGGTGCTGAGCCTGTGCGCGTGACTACACGCGTGAACGGCGAGGAGCGGCAGAACGACACCAGCGATCGGATGATCTTCGGCATTCCGTACCTGATCAGCTATCTGTCCACGTTCTGTACCCTGGAGCCGGGTGATGTCATTCTGAGCGGCACGCCGAGTGGCGCGGGTGCGCGGTTCGATCCTCCACGCTACCTGGTCGCCGGGGACGTCGTGGAGGTGGCGGTGTCGCGTGTCGGCATTCTGCGCAACACGGTGATGAACGATGTCGGCTGATGACTCGGAGCGGCCCGCGGTGCGGCAGTCTTTGCCGATGCGTGCCTTCTCCGAGTCGCTGCCCATGGCGTTGTTACGTTCCAGGGAGGCGGTCATGTGCCTCTTCCGGCCGGGATTGCGCAATCGTGGCGTGACGGAACAGCAGTGGCGCATCCTGCGTGCCCTGGCGCACTCGGGTCCGATGGACGTCTCGGCCCTGGCGGAGGCCACCTTCCTGCTCGGGCCGAGCCTGTCGCGGATCCTGCCGGACATGGAGAAGCGTGAGCTCGTGAGCCGGTGCCAGGCGGATTCGGACCTGCGCCGCAGCGTGGTATCTCTGGGGTCCAAGGGGCTGCGCATCATTGGACAGCACGCGCCCGAGTCCGAGCGCATTTATGCGAAGATCGGCGAGCGCTTCGGGGCGGAGCGCGTAGCGCAGCTGTTCACGCTCCTGCACGAGCTGCAGGACTCGCTCGATGACCTCTTGCGCGAGCACGAGCAATCCTTACAACGATCCAGTCGCAAAGCGGTGGCCCGGGTGCGCAGGCGCCGGGTGCCGTGATGCGCTTCCGGGGAATGAGCCGATGAGTCTCTACAACGTGCAAAAGCTGATGTATCAGCTGAACCGGGATCCGGCCGTGCGCCGGCGCTTCGACGCGGAGTTCGAGTCACTGCTGGCGGACTACGATCTCACCGAGGAGGAGCAGCAGGCGCTGCGCGAGCCGGACATCGGGCTGCTCTACGTCATGGGTGTCAATGGCCAGATCCTGATGCACTACGCCGCCTTGCGCGGGTTCGAGTGGAGCGCCTACATCCAGGCCATGCGCGACGGCGAGAAGAAATACGGCCCGGTGCGCACGGGCTTGTACACGCGGGCGGACGGTCGCTGAGGAGTCGAGTCATGAGTTTGGTTTTTGCTGGGGTCTGCAGTCACGCACCGGGAATCACGGGACGCAAGGATCGGGCCGATCCGGTGCTGCGGGACGGGTTCTACGCCGCGTACGATCGCATGCGCCAGGCGCTCGAAGCGGCGCGTCCGGATGCGCTCATTGTCATCGGCGCGGAGCACTTCGCCAACTTCTTCATGAACAACATGCCGGCCATCTGTGTCGGGATGGGTGACGGCTACGAGGGGCCGATCGAGGACGAAGCGTGGCTCGGCATCAAGCACACGCGCTTCCCCGGTGCGCCCAAGCTGTCGATGCAGATCATCCAGGACGTGATGAACGACATCGACCTGGCCTACGCCCAGGAATGGAAGTTCGACCACGGGATCATGGTGCCGCTGCACTTCCTCACGCCGCGCGCCGACCTGCCCATCATTCCGGTCAACATCAATTGCCAGGGGCCCCCGCTCATTCCGCTGCGGCGCTGCTACGAGTTCGGTCGCGCCCTGAAGCGTGCGTGCACGGCGCGTCCCGAGCGCATCGCGGTGATCGGCACGGGCGGCATCTCGCACTGGCCGGCCACGCCGGACTCCGGAAAGATCAATGAGGCCTGGGATCGGTCATTCCTCGAGAAATTTCTTGCCAACCGGCGCGAGGAGATGCTGGCATACACGGATGACGAGACCTGGCGCGAAGCAGGGCAGGGCGGGTTCGAGATCCGTACGTTCATCGCGGTCGCCGGCGCCGCGGAAGGCCATACGGGCGAGTTGTGGTTCTATGCGCCGATCCCGATCTTCGCGGTCGGCTGCACGGTGGCCGTCATGAACCTGGCCGACGAGCGGGCCGCTTGAGGACCGCTCGAGGATGATCTTGAGGACGATGATGAGGAGAGCCCTGTGAGCCGTCCCCCTTTCCGAGCCGACCAGGTCGGCAGCCTGCTGCGCCCCGCTTCTCTGGTGGAAGCCCGCGCGCGCTTCAAGCGTGGAGAGATCGATGCCGCGCAGTTGCGTAGGAACGAAGACGAGGCGATCGCTGTGGCCATCGCGAAGCAGGAGTCGGTCGGCCTGCAGGGGATCACGGACGGTGAGTTTCGTCGCGACTACTGGCACATCGATTTCCTGCGGCAGTTGCAAGGCGTCGAGATCAAGACGATGTCAGGGCCGAAGTTCGCCGGCACCGAAGAGCAGCCGCCGATTGCGACCGTGGTGGGTAAGCTGGACTACGCGCGCCCGGTGATGGTGGACGACTTCACCTACGTGAAGTCGAAGACCAAGCGCGTGGCGAAGCAGACCATCCCTTCTCCTTCGATGCTGCACATGCGTGCCGGGCGGAAGGGCATCTC
>DASZVD010000529.1:0-11103 GCA_035547375.1 Steroidobacteraceae bacterium | reverse complement strand
CCCACCCTCAGGGGCAACTCGGAACCGTCCACCTGACACCCTGGCACCTCGGCGGAAGCGTGTTGTTGCTCGGCGACGCGGCCCACGCCATCGTCCCCTTCCACGGCCAAGGCATGAACGCCGCCTTCGAAGATTGCTCCGTCCTCGACGCTCTGCTGGACCGCCACACCGACTGGGAACCGCTGTTCAGGGAGTTCTCGCAGACCCGCCGCCCCAACACCGACGCCATCGCCGAGATGGCCATCGAGAACTACACCGAAATGCGCGACACGGTCCTGGACGCCGGCTTCGTACGCCGCAAGGAAATCGCCATGGACCTGGAGCGACGCTACCCCGACCGCTTCATTCCTCGATACTCCATGGTGATGTTCCACCCCGAGATCCCCTACGCCGAAGCCCAGCGCCGCGGCGCCGTCCAGGCCGGGATCCTGGTCGAGTTAGATACCCACCGCACCGCCACCGGTGCCGTGGATCAAGCTCTCGCCGGGCGGCTGATCAGCTCGCGCCTGTCGGCTTTGGACACACGCTCTTGAGACCATCGATATGCTCGTGCAGATCGGATCGGATCGTCGACCACATCGGATCCAGCACGAAATCGATTCCCTCGCGGCGCGCGAGCTTCGCCGCCGGCACGAAATCCGAGTCACCCGAGATCAAGATCAACTGGTTGATCTGTCTCTTGTAGGCCAGTGAGGCAATATCCAGCCCGATACGCATGTCGACGCCCTTTTGCCGAAGGTCGAGCCGAAAATCAGCGTCGCCAATGCCGCTCCACTCGCGCCGTCCGTTGATGAGCGCCTTCACTGCATCCGGTCTGAGCTGCCAATGAATGTCTGTCGTCGGAATGTGGCCAAGGCGCAGGGCCACTTTGCGCAGGCTTCTCAGATACCGATGGAACCCGCGGCGCCAGTCGGCCGCGGCTGAGCATCCGTAATTGATGGACTGTTTACTGACCGGACTGTGACCACGCCATTCCGCCGGAGGCGCGTCGTAGACAAAAATACGATAGAGGCGGGCAACACGATGTCCGCGATCGTCATTGAGATGATCGAGGGCGATGCGATGTAACCGTCTCGCAGTCGCCTCCGGCGTCTGTTTGCCATAGATGCGGGCGGTGCGTTTGATGAAGAAGCCGGCGTCGACGAGCACGGCAGTCAATGTGGGGCTACTGTGCCGCAGAAAAGAAAAGCCCCTGGGTTCGGCAAGCTCTAAATCGGTGAGAGCAGACGTACTGCCAGGGGCGGATCTAACTGAAAGCATAACCTTCCTTGCCAGCACCGTCAATCATGAGAAGAGAACCCACACTCGGCACCCTTGCGCTCACAAAGAATTCAACCTGAAGTCTCTCCGAGACACAACATCACTCACAGGAAGTAACTGGGCGTTTTCACCCAAACGCTCTACTAACGCACGCAATTTCGCACGGCCCGCACCACGCGAGAATAGACGTTATCGCATAACGCGTACGCCGCACCCTTGGCAACCGTCAGGAACGAGAGAAGTCACATTGGAATGGAGTCGCAGGCGGCGCCGCACCGCCTGACCCTGGCTCGCGCGGCTACGACCTCGATGAATCCGCCGCCCGCGCCAGCCTGGGCAATCTGGCTAGTGCCCGGGCGACAAGGGCGCGTTCTTCCGCTCCAGCGTCACGAACGTCACGTCGTAGGCGTTCTTCTCATCCGCCTTGTGCTCGCTGTATTCGGCATCGACCCACTGCGTGGGATCGAAATCAGGGAAGATCGTGTCGCCCGGAACCTCGGCGTGCACCTGAGTGAGATAGATCCGCCGGGCGAAGGGCATGAACAGCCGATAGATCTCCGCGCCACCGATCGCAATGAGCTCATCGGTCTCGCGAACCTGCCGCAGCGCCTCGTCGACCGAGCCCACGACGATCACGCCGTCCGCGCGCCAGTTGGGATTGCGTGTCAGCACGAAGTTCAGCCGCCCGGGCAGAGGCTTGCCGATGGACTCGAAAGTCTTGCGGCCCATGAGGATGGGCTTGCCGAGGGTGATGCTCTTGAAACGCCGCAGGTCTTCGGGCAGACGCCACGGTAACGAATTGTCGCGCCCGATGACCCCGTTCTGGGCCATCGCGACGATCATGGAAACTAAAGCAGCCATGTCTGCCATTATCTCAAGCCCCGGACACGGCGCGCCACGGAATTCGCTCACGACTTGGCGCGCATGGCCTTGGAGTGCCTGACCAGCCTCCCGTAGCACGCCGCGAGTACTAATCCGCGCCGATCGCCTGTACGGCCTTCACGGCATCCACCAGCCCGTACCCGGCGTCATAATTGAAGTTACCGGTCGTGGTCAGCGACTGCGGCCCCTGCTGACCACCCACGTTTCGCAAACGCACTGCCGTGGCGGTGCGCCGGAGCACGTTGTAAAGAGCCGCAGGCGTCAAAGTGCGAGGCGCCGGTACATCGCGATGTGCAGACAGATCGCGGGCGCGCTTGTCGAGCATCAGGGCTGCGACACCGGCGACGTGAGGAGCCGCCGCGGAGGTACCGGGGAAATTGGGAAACGGATCATCCTCCGAGCTGCCCGGCACGTCGAACCCGAGCTTCAAATAGAAAAAGCTCGTGTTGCCGGCGTCCGGTCCCACCAGCCCGGGCTTTGTGCGCACCAGCGCTGTATCCAGCCGCCGCCCGGCCCGGTCGAAGAGAATGGGGCTGCCGCCGGCAGAGGAGTAACTATCCAGACAAGCCGGAACGCATTGCGTCCG
This sequence comes from Steroidobacteraceae bacterium, assembly GCA_035547375.1. Lineage (GTDB taxonomy): Bacteria > Pseudomonadota > Gammaproteobacteria > Steroidobacterales > Steroidobacteraceae > 13-2-20CM-66-19. Next base: position 8,375 of record DASZVD010000529.1, on the reverse strand, counting down.
CAGTGGGCTCCCCCACGCCTGCGTCTGGTACCACGCCGCGGCGCCCACAGCTTCGGCACCAGCCGCATTGGCATGTCCGACGATAGTCCCGTCCGCCGTATCGAAGCTGTCCACTTCGAGAGCAGCCGCCCCGAGGTCGTACCAGACATATTTCAGCAAGCCCGGTGGCGGCCCCGACACCAGCTCGATCCCCAGTTGCACCGGCAGCTCCTGGGTGGAGAGATTGACGATGACAGGCAGCTCGACCGCATCCCCGCCGACATTGTTGGCGGTGCCCGGCGCCTGGCAGACCAGCTGCGCCGGACTGTCCGTACACGGCGCGATGGGCGTGCCGTCCATGTTGTAGAAAATCGCGTCGATATCGCTCTGCGACCCACGGACGCCATTTGCGGATAACGACGGTTGATCCCATTGCACCGACAACAATGTGATGGTTCCCGGAGGCGCGACGATGTGCTGCAGATCAGCGACGCCCGCGCCTGGATTGAAGTTGTGCCGAACGCCGGAGAGCCCTTTACGCCCCGAAGAGCGAAAGGCTGACTGATACGACTGTCGCCCCTCGTTACCCGCCGCGGAGAAATACGCCACGCCGCGTGCGACGACCTGATCGACAGCATCCGCGACCACACCGTCTTCAAACATCGGCTCGTCGAAATACTCCACATCATCCACGATGACCTTGGCACCGTCGTTCGCCAAGGCAAGGATGCCCGCTGCAAAGTCCTCTTCGCCGCTGAATGCCGTGTTGAACGAAAGTGCCGCGCCGGGCGCCACGTCGTGGATGATCTGCATCATGGCGCGCCCCTCGTCGGTGCACTCACCATCGGGCACCGAATGAAGATCCGCGAGCACGCGCACGCCGAGCGGCAGGTCACCGTTCACCGCATCCTGCCCGGCGCGCGTGAAATTCTGGCCCGACGCAAAAGGGCCGGGCGCGCAATCGAAGCTGTCTGACAACACGCCGACACGAACACCCGTCCCGTCGACACCAAACTGTGACCGGGCCACATCGCTGCGCATCGAGCGATCACCCTGCGTCATTGTGAGACCGGCCCGGGTGGTTGCCAACACGGGTTTGACGAAGCGCAGACCCGACGTGCCGGCAATATCGGTCAGGGCCGTCACCGGCACGCGCCCGGTCACCGCATAGTCGTGCGATACGGCATCCAGCATGCCTTTGCCGACGAGCTGTGCCTTCAATGAGCTCACATCATCGCCGTAGGCGCTGATCCGCACATAGCCGTCCTGCACGTGCAGAGGCGGCAACTTCGCTCGCAGGCCGCCGTCGTGCCATAGAGGCTGAGCGCCGTAGGCCTTCTGGAGAATGGAAAGAAAGGGACCCAGCTTCGCGCCCGCGCCGCTCTTCGTGTCGGCCAGCAATTGCTTGAGTGCAGCGGTGCTGCTTTTGTCGGGTGCAATCGGCGAGAGGGACCCGGGGGTCATCCCGACAAGGGTGCTGGCCGCTTGCGCTCGCGCCGCCAGAGCGCCCATGGCGACAGCGACCCACACGGCCAATACGGCCGCGGTGATGGCCCTCCTCATCGGCTTCCTCCCCTTTTCGATCGGCCGCAAGTCGCCTGCGGCGCTTGCAGCGGACGAACGCCCCGCCTTCGTCTGGCAGCGGGCAAAAAGCGTGGTTTTTGCCCGCAGAACGCAGCCACGCTACCTTACGACAGCGATCGGCAGGTCAAATCTCCACTACGGTATTCAGCACCACCACGCCGCGGAACGGCATGCGGAAGAATTCCGCTGCCTGAGTGCTGTGCTGCTGCATCCGCGCGAACAGGCGACGCTGCATCCCTCTCAATCCCGGGAGCGGGCGAGCACGAACCACGTGTCGGCCCACGAAGAAGGAGCTGTCCTCCGTGAAGACGCGCAAGCCGCGCGTACGACAGGACTTCAGCGCCTCGCCCACATCCGGGGTCTCCATGAAGCCGAAGCGCGCCGTGATCGAGTACACCCCGGGCAGGATCTCCTCGATGCTCACCCGGCGTACAGGATCCAGGCGGGGAGTATGCGCGATCTCGATTTGCAGAATGATGACGCGCTGATGCACGACGCCGTTGTGATCGATGTTACGAATCATTGCAGACGGCACCAGATTGGGGTCGCTCGCCAGGAAGACACCCGTGCCGGGCGTCCGATAGGCGCCGGCGATCAACTTCGCCATCTCACTGCGCGGCACCGCCATCTTGGCCAGCGCGGCGCGCAGCTCGAGCCGGCCGCTCCGCCACGTGACAAACACCATGAACAGCGCCGCGCTCAAGGTCAGCGGAATCCAGCCACCATTCGGCACCTTCGTCATGTTGCCGACGAAGAAAACGCCGTCGAGCATGAACATCAGCCCGAACGGCACGGCCACCGCCCACTTCGGCCAGCCCCACTGTGTAGCGGCCACGAAGGAGCCCAGGATCGTCGTAATGAGCATCGTGCCCACGACCGCGGCGCCGTAGGCCCCCGAAAGGGCATCGGAGGATCCAAAGCCGACGACGAACAGAATGACCGCGACGAACACCAGCCAGTTGACGATCGGAACGTAGATCTGCCCTTCTTCGTGCGCCGACGTTTGCAACACACGGATGCGCGGCAACAGATCGAGCTGCACCGCCTGGCGGGCCATGGAAAACGCGCCCGAGATCGTGGCCTGCGAGGCGATGACCGTCGCCGCCGTCGCCAGAATCACCATCCACGGCAGCAGCGACTGCGGCACCAGGAGGTAGAGCGGGTGCGTGACGGGATGCCCGGTCTGCAGGAGCAGCGCACCCTGCCCGAAGTAGTTGATGATGAGCGCGGGCCACACGATGGTGAACCATGCGACGCGCACCGGGTTCTTCCCGAAATGTCCCATGTCGGCGTAGAGCGCTTCGCCGCCGGTGATGGACAGAAACACCGCACCGATCACCGCAAACGAGAACGCGGAGCGGTGCACGAGCAGGCTGATGCCATAAACGGGATTCACGGCCAACAGGATTTGCGGAGCACGGCCAATCGCCAGCGCGCCAGTCACGGCCAGCACGATGAACCACACGACCATGATCGGACCGAACAGGCTCGCCACCCGTGCGGTACCCCGCTTCTGGTAGAAGAACAACAGAAACAGCACCGCAACCGTCGCCGGAATCACGTCCTTCGCGAAATCGGGACTGAGCAGCTCCAGGCCCTCCACGGCGCTCAACACGGAGACCGCCGGCGTGATCAAGGCGTCACAGAAGAAGAAGGCCGTGCCGGCGAGCGCCAACGTGATGACCGTGCGCGTCCACGGATTTCCGCCCACGAGTTGCCGCTTCGCAAGGGCAAAGAGGGCGAGAATGCCGCCCTCGCCTTCGTTGTCCGCGCGCATGATGATCGTCACGTACTTCAGGGTGATGGAGATCGCCAGCGTCCAGAAGATCAGCGACACCACGCCAAACACCGCTTCGCTGTCGAACGTGCCGGCGGCGCTGAGCGACTGCTCGAACGCGTACAAGGGGCTGGTCCCGATATCGCCATAAACGATACCGGTCGCACTGATGACGGTCGCCAGATTCCAGCGGCGGGCTTGGCTCATGCGCGCAATGGAGCGCCGTTAGCGGCGCCCCGCCTTCTTTTTCTTCTTCTTCGCAGTCTTCCTGCCGGCAGTCTTCTTGCCCGCGGTCTTCTTGCCCGCGGCCTGGGTGCCCCCCTTTTTCTTGGCCTTCTTGCGCTTCTTCTTCGGCTCCGGCGGCCACAACATCGTGCCGCGGCACTTCGGCGAGCCGCAGCGGCACTTGAACACCTCGTCGATGTTCGGCGGATCGCCTGCTTCGCGATAGATCTGATAGTCGTACGTCAGCTCCTCGCCCACCGCGATATCCCGCAGCGCATCGATGAACACGCGCCGCCTCTCGACCGTCGACTCGCAGTTCGGATCGCACGACTGGTTGAAGAACCGGGCATCGTTACCGTCGGTACCGGCATCGATCACCGTCTTGGAGTCGACGATGAAGAGGAAAGTGTGACTGTCGCTCTCGTCCTTCGACTCGTAGCGGCGATCGGCCTCTTTGTGCGACACCCGCTCGCCGAGATACTCGATGAGGCGGTCGCCCTTCTTGATGGCGCGCGTCGCGAACACACCTCGCCCGTGGACGTCGGAATTGCGTACCTCGATCGGAGGTGACTCGGGGGGTTCAGTGACAGGCATGCATCAAACCGCCACCGGCGCCTTGATCGCCGCATGATGTTGGTAGTTCACGAATTCAAAATCCTCGTAAGCGTATTCGAAAATCGTCGCGGGCCGCCGCTTGATTCCCAACCGCGGCAGCGGCAGTGGCGCGCGCGACAGCTGCAGGTCGGCCTGCTCCAGGTGATTCAGGTACAGGTGCGTATCCCCGCCGGTCCAGATGAACTCGCCCACCTCGAGATCGCACTGCTGCGCGAACATGTGCGTCAGCAGAGCGTAGCTCGCAACGTTGAAGGGCACGCCGAGAAACAGGTCGGCGCTGCGCTGGTAAAGCTGACAGGATAGCCGGCCGTTGGCCACGTAGAACTGGAACAGGGCGTGGCAGGGCATGAGCTTCATACGGTCGAGCTCGCCCACGTTCCAGGCACTCACCATGATGCGGCGCGAATCCGGATGACGGCGCAGCTGCTCGATCGCCTGGGTGATCTGATCGATGGTGCGGCCGTCCGGCGCAAGCCAGGCGCGCCATTGCTTGCCATACACGGGCCCGAGCTCGCCCCGCTCGTCAGCCCATTCATCCCAGATGGTGACGCCGTGCTCGCGCAACCAGCTGACGTTGGTGTCGCCTCGCAGGAACCAGAGCAGCTCATAGACCACCGAGCGCAAGTGGATCTTCTTCGTGGTGACGAGGGGAAAGCCGGCGCGCAGGTCAAAGCGCAGCTGCGGCCCGAAGAGTGACAGGGTGCCGGTCCCCGTGCGGTCCTCTTTACGGGCGCCGTGATCCCGAATCTGGCGCATCAGGTCCAGATACTGCTTCATTGCGCGACGGCGAAATTGCCCGAAGGAGTCCGCACGCGGTAGGCGTAGAGAAGGAAGGCGATGCCGATCACGACCATCGGAAACGACAGGACCTGCCCCATGGTCAGCCAACCGCCCCAGAGATAGCCGATGTGCTCATCCGGCAAACGCACGAATTCGAGCAAGAACCGCGACGTGCCGTACACGATGAGGAAGAGGCCGGACACCGCCAGCCGCGGCCGCGGCCGCGAGGAGAACCACCAGACGACCGTGAACAGCAGCAAGCCCTCGAGACAGGCCTCGTAGAGCTGCGAAGGGTGGCGCACCTGGCCGTTCACATTGAAGCCCCACGGGAGCGTCGTAGGCTTGCCCCACAGCTCGCCGTTGATGAAGTTGCCGATGCGGCCGAAGAACAAGCCGAAAGCCGGCAGGGGCGCTGTGAAATCATAAACGTCGGCGATATTGCGCCGGCGCTTCCAGGCATAGAGCGACATCGCGACGACGACACCGAGCAGGCCGCCGTGGAAGGACATGCCGCCCTCCCAGATCCTCAACGGGTACAGCGCGTCCTTCGCCCAGAATCCCAGGCCATAGAACAGCACATACCCGATCCGCCCGCCGAGAATGACCCCGAGCATGTCGTAGAAGATCAGGTCATCGACGTCGCTCGGCTTCCAGGTCGAGCCGGGCCGGGAGGCTCGCAGCCGCGCCAGCCACCAGGCGCCCGCGAAGCCGATGAGGTACATGATGCCGTACCAGTGGACCTTCAGCGGGCCGAACTCGAAGGCGATCGGATTGAAGCCGGGGTATTGCAGCATGGGGCGTGAAGTTTAGCCGAGCTCGCGGGTCACGCGGCAGAAGAACGCCTTGAGGTACCGGGTCTCGGGAATGGCGGGATGGACCGGATGGTCGGGCGACTGTCCGCCGGACTCGAGAATCTGCACGAACCGCCCGGTGTGCCGGGCCGCCTGCTGAATGGCGTGGAGCAGCTCGTCCGCCCCCATGTGATAGGAGCAGGAGCAGGACACCAGCAGGCCGTCCCCATCGAGCAGTTCGAGCGCCAGCTGGTTCAGCTTGCGGTAAGCCGCCTGTCCCTGCGGGATGTCTTTCTTGCGCTTGATGAAGGCCGGCGGATCGAGGATCACGATGTCGAACCGCGCACCCTGGGTGTGTAGCGCCTTCAGGGCGTCGAACGCATCGTCGCGCATCAAGTCGAGCGCCACACCGTTCGCCTCCGCGTTACGGCGCGCAAAGTCCAGCGAAAGCTGCGATGAATCGACGCATCGCGCGGTGGACGCACCATTGCGGAGCGCGGTCACCGACCAGGCGCCGACGTAACTACACACATCGAGCACGCGCGCCCCTTTCGGCAAGTAGCGCAAGAGTCGTTGCCGGTTCGCCGTCTGGTCATAGAACCAACCTGTCTTCTGACCGTCGGCCAGGGGAGCCCGGAAGTGCAACCCCGACTCCACGACCTCGATCTCGTCCGGCACGCTCCCGAAGGCAACCTCGGTCGATTGCGATAAATGCTCCAGGTCGCGCGCGCCGGAGTCGTTCTTCCAGAACAGAGCCTCAGGGCGGACGACGTCCCGCACCGCCGCCTCCACGTCCGACTTCAAGGCCTCCATGCCAGCCGTCGCGATCTGCCCCACGAGCAGATCGCCATAGCGATCGAGCACGAGGCCCGGCAGCTGATCGGACTCGCCGAAGACCAACCGGTAATAGGGTGCCGCGCTCAACCGCTCACGCAGCGCGAGCGCCACCTTGAGACGGTGCTCGATGAGCGCCCGGTCGAGCGGTTGGGCCGCATCGCGGCCCACGATCCGCGCGCAGATCAACGCGTGCGGATTGACATAAGCGTGACCCAGGAACTGATCACGATCGGACAGGACGCGCGCCCGCGCGCCGGCGGTAAAACCGGCCAGCGGCGTCGCGGCGTTGTCGATCTCATTGCTGAAGATCCACAAGTGGCCGGAGCGGATGCGGCGATCCTCGCCGCGCTTGAGCTTCAAAATGGAGACATCGGGTGACATTGCGCTCGTGCCCCGCCGCTCCCGGCGGCGCGGGTCATAGGACAAACCATGGGGGTATAGTTGACCATTCTACTCGATCCGCCGTGAGTTCCCTATGGACCCCGCCGCTCCCGCCCCCGCCAACCGGCTGTCGCACGAAACGAGCCCGTACCTGCGCCAGCACGCGCACAATCCCGTCGACTGGTACCCGTGGGGCCCGGCGGCACTGGCGAAAGCCCGTGCGGAGCACAAGCCGATCCTGCTGTCGGTGGGCTATTCGGCCTGCCACTGGTGCCACGTCATGGCCCACGAGTCGTTCGAGGACCCCGCGACCGCGCAGGTCATGAACGACCTGTTCGTCAACATCAAGGTGGATCGCGAGGAGCGGCCCGACATCGACCGCATCTATCAGATCGCGCAACAGATGCTCACACAGCGCGGGGGTGGCTGGCCGCTCACCATGTTCCTGACACACGACGACCAGCAGCCCTTCTTCGGCGGCACTTACTTTCCGCACGAGGCGCGCTACGGCCTGCCGTCCTTCCGCGATCTGCTGCTGCGGGTGTCGGAGTACTACCGCGACCACGAGAAGGAGCTGCGCAGCCAGAATGCGGCGCTCATGGCGGCTTTCGCCGAGCTGAATCCCCCGGTTGCCCCCGCCGACACCGAATTCACCGACGCGCCGCTGAAAGCCTCCCGTGCGCTGCTGGCGAAGACCTTCGACCCGCGCAGCGGCGGCTTCGGGGGCGCTCCCAAATTCCCTCACCCCAGGACACTGGAGAGGCTGCTGCGGGACTGGCACTCCACGGCCAACCAACTGGAGCCGGACCTGCACGCCTTGTACATGGCGACCCTCACCCTGCGTCGCATGGGCGATGGCGGCATCAACGATCAGCTGGGCGGCGGTTTCGCCCGCTACTCGGTCGACGAGTACTGGATGATCCCGCACTTCGAGAAAATGCTGTATGACAATGGCGCGCTCCTCGCCGTATACGCGGACGCCGCCGCCGCTAGCGGTGACGCGTTTTACGCACGCATCGCATCCGAAACCGCTGCATGGACGATGCGCGAGATGCAATCTCCAGAGGGGGGCTACTACTCGAGTTATGACGCGGATTCCGAAGGCCACGAAGGCAAGTTCTACGTTTGGGACCGCGAGGAAGTGCGGGGCGCGCTCACCGCTGACGAGTACGGCGCCTTCGCGCCGAGATTCGGACTCGATCGCGCCCCCAACTTCGAGGGCCGCTGGCACCTGCACGTCTTCACGTCCGTCGAGGATCTGGCGGCGGTCCTGGATCGCCGGCAGGAGGATGTCGAGGCTCTGTTGGAATCCGCGCGCCGCAAGCTGCTGGCCATTCGGAACGAGCGCGTGTGGCCCGGCCGGGATGACAAGATCCTGACCTCCTGGAACGCGCTGATGATCCGCG
>DASZVD010000528.1:0-16926 GCA_035547375.1 Steroidobacteraceae bacterium | reverse complement strand
ACTCGTTCCGTCGACCGCCGCGACGAGCGTGAGCGCGCTGGAGGCGGAGACGGGAGTCGGGTTGATGAGCTGCAGTGCGTGAGCGAGGTCAGTGGCTCGATCGAGAACCCAGCGTGCTACGACGTGAACGGGGACTCCCATCTCGCCCAGTCCGTCGCGCTCGTGGTGCAGAATGTTGAATAGAACACCGAGTCCGCGATTGTTCACGCCCGCTTTGCCGACGATGCCGAATTCCGTGACGGTCCTGGTCAGCCTGCCGCCGGCGTGCGGAATTTCCCAGACCAGCCATTGATCGGCGAACTCCGAATACCAGTCCCACGTCTGCAGTGCCAGGGCGCGGGACGAAAACGGATCGATCCGCACGACCGCCGAGCACTCGCCGCGCTCTCGCGCATACAGAGCCGCGAGAATTTCCGTACGCGCGTTGATGGCGCCGACGAGCTCGGGCTCGACACCCGCTCCCTGCGCGATGCCTCTCATCTCGTCGTGCAGGGGAGGAGCGAACCGTGCCACTTTCTCCAGTGCTTTCGCCCCGAGCGACTCGAGGTCGAACGGCCTCGTCGCGACTCGCTGGAAGAGGGCGCGGTAGAGGGTGATATTGTCACGGATCTGCCGCGCAAACGTAGCTCCAAACTCGAGGCCCCGTGTTGCGGGGTCGGTGCTGCTGGAGCGGAATGAAGTCATTATGACGCCTTCGAGAGATGCGGCGCGACATGTTTCGCGACGGCATCGAGTCGCGCGAACCAGACATCGCCGTCGCGCGCGAGCCGTTCCACGAAGCGTTCCAACTGCTCGAACCGTGCGGCCCGGCCAATGACCTCGGGATGCATGGTGAAAGTGGTGTGGCGGCCGTCTCTGCGAGCCGAGGCGTACTCCGCCGTCCAGGTATCGAAGAGCGTCTCGGGCCGCGTGAAGTTGCCGCCGATATCGATGCTCCAACCGAACATCGGCCAGTCGTCCAGCGACCAGTGGACCGGAAGCTCGAGAATGGCGCGGCCATTGTGGTGCTCGTAGTAAGGTCGATCATCGCCCATGCAGCTCGAGTCGTAAGTGAACCCGTTCGTGGCCACGAGCTCGAAGGTCTCGGGAGTCAGCTCCCACGACGACGAGCGGTAGCCGGCGGGGTGGGGCGCGCCCGCGCGCGCCAATGCTGCCAATCCTTTGTGCATTTCCTCAGCCTGCATCTCGCTCGATATCTTGTCGCTGCGCAGATGCATGTGTCCGTGGTGACCCACTTCATGCCCCGCCTTCAGGAGCGTCTCGACGAGCCCCGGGTGCTCGTCGGCGGTATATCCCGGCACGAAGAAGGTGGCCGGGATGTCGTGGCGCCGCAGCAGCTCCAGAATTCGCGGCACGCCGCGAACGACGCCGAATCGACCTTCCGAGAGGCTGGTGAGGCGGCGGGCGAACGTTGGGCTGTCACCGAGCAGACCGGCTTCGGCGTCAACGTCGAATGTCAACGAAACGGCGACCGGTTGCCCATCGGGCCAACGAATCGATGTCGGACTTGCCACGGAGGTCATGATGTTCCTCGAGCTTGGGAGTCTTGGATGGGCACGCCATGGGGGGCTGATATCCGTCCCTGATCCTGGATGCGCCTCAACCGGTAGAGCACCTGTGAGATCGCGAGCACCCCGATCGCGATGCAGACTTCCTTTCTCCCGCCGTAGCCTGTGATCGAAGCGCTCGTGGTGCCCACGGCGAGGATGAGCGCATCGAACGTCGCAAGAGCGGCAGCTACGCCGAGCCAGCGGTTGGACAGGCGGATGGGGCGTGCGGCGTCGGGACGGTCCTTGCGGAGAACGAGGAAGCCCGACACGGCCAAAAGGTGCGCGAGAATGTAACCGACGTTGCCGGCCACGATCACGGCTAGAGCGTTGCCGACAAAGAGGACGAGGGCGACGTTGATCGCGAGCTGCAGGGTGATGGCGCGGGCCGGTATTCCCGAAGAGTTGAGGTGGCCGAATTGCCGGATGGTCAGACCATCCACGGAGCTCTGATAGAGCGCGCGACCCGCATCCGCGGTACCCATGACCGAAAGAACGAGAATTCCGGCGATGAGGGCCAGTGTGACCAGGCCCGCGCCACCGCCGAACAACACTGTCATGCCGAGTTGAAGGAAGCCGTTGGGGTGCGCGCCCATCGCTTTCTCGCCGAGGAGGCCCGTCAGTCCGAGCGGTGTGATGGTGAACACCAGGACGAGGATGAGCGCCGAGACGCGCAGTGCTTTGCGTGTGTCGCGCACGGTGTCGCGGAACTCGGGGATGAACGATGCGGCAGCTTCGACGGCGTAGGCGGACCAAGCCATCACGAAGCCCCAGGCGAGCGCGGTGCGCGCCCCTCCGAGCCGCCAGCTGAACGAGGCCACGCTCCAGTGGCTCGATACGAAACAGGTGCTGAAGATGAGCACCGGCAGCATCAGCACAATGCCCGCGGCCGTGATGATCACCATGGTGAAGCGCAGCTGCACCATGCTGAGCGCCCAGGAGCAGAAGGCTACGCCCAGGGCCACCAGCTGCGGAAGATTCAGGTGGGCGATGCCGAGGTTGAGAGTGAAGGTGCTGTTGGGCCAGAGCTGCTCGGTGAGGATCTGTGAGATCGACAGCCCCCAGATGGCCGGTGCGGTCGCCCACGCGAACCAGTAAGCATAGGTCGCAAGCGGGCCGAGGCTCGGGACACGACTGCGCCACGCCTCGTTGGCGTAGAGCGCGATGCCGCCGGATTTCTCGACGAACATTGCGCCCAGCTCGGAGTAGATCCAGTTGTGCAACGCCGCGGCCAGCGCGATGAGGGCCCACAGTGCCAGCGCCGCCCAGGCGCCGATCGTTCCAACGGACGTGCCGAGGCTTACGAACAGTGCCGCCGGCAGGCTCAGCGTGATCGCCACGCCGTCCCACCAACGAATGGTTTTCTCCAGGCCGCTCATGTCAGAACCGTACCCCTGCTGTGACGCCAAAGGTGCGCGGCGGGCCGATGGACCGGATTCTTCTATCGAGCATGCCTTCGACCCCTGGCCTGGAACGAAATGAGTGGCTTTACGGTTCGCTAATTGCGCATTTAATCTATATCAGCCTTTTATTACTTTCAATGCGTATCTTATTGGCTAATATTATACGCATTTAGGGCCGATGGCACTGCTTTCATGCGCATCCCCTTCCAGGAGCGGACGTTTTACCCTGCGGCCTACGCGGCGCGATGAGCTGCCTCGAGGCGGGGCACGGCACTTTTGATCTGACATTCCACCTCGAGCTGATCCAACCACTCTTCCGGGGTGAGGACGGTATCCAACAGCAGGGCCTGCCGTTTGACGGTGGCAAAATCACCCGGTGTGAGGTATTTCATGAACAGCAGTCGCTTTTCCCAGCTTTCCCGGGTTTCGGCAGCGAGTGCCGCCGCGGCCGTGTCCGTCAGGCCCGCCTCGGCGACGAACATCTTCCAGCGCTGGCTCAAATCCAGCTCGCGAAACTCGATCTTGAACGTAAAGCGGCGCAGTGCCGCCATGTCGAGATCGCGGAAGAGGTTGGTCGCGACGATGACGATGCCCTCGAAGCGTTCCATTCGCTGCAGCAGCTCGTTCGTCTGTGTAACCTCCCAACCGTGCTGCGCGCGCTCGCGACTGCGAAGGAAGCTGTCCCCTTCGTCGAAGAACAGGATGGCATCGTCGGCGGCGGCTTCCGCGAATGCGGCCGCAATGTTCTTTTCGGAATCCCCGAGCCATTTGCTGAGCAGGGCCGCCGCGCTCTTGCTGACCAGCGGGAGATTGAGCTCACTGGCCAGGTGCTCCGTGAATTGTGTCTTTCCGGTGCCGGGCGGGCCGTATAGCAGCATGGAGCCTTTGGGGCGGCGGCGGAAGCTTTGCAAGATCTGCTGCGGGCTGAATCGTCCCGAGGTGTTCAGGTACTCGAGTGAGTAGTGAGTCACCGCAGGCTTGAAAGCCGTCAGCTCCCGGGACAGGGCGCGCTGGCTGCGCCAAATCGCCTGGACGATGGCGTGATCGCGCTCGCTCCTGCTGGCGGTGCCGGCGAGCCGGGAGGCTCTGACAGCCGATTCGAGCTGCGCGCTCGAGATGCCATCCAGCTTCATGATCTGCGCCGTGGCCTCCTTGCTCAGGCGCAGCTTCTTCAGGCGCTTGCGGATGGCGAGCTCCTGGGTTTCCCGTGGCGCCTTCTTCAGCGGCGCGTGAAATACGAATCGGGCGATCGTGTCATCGGGCAGGCTCGCGATGTTGGAGGTGAGCCATACCGCGGGAACCGGATTCGTCGACAGCAGGTTCTCATCGAACGGCAGACCCTCGTCTTCCGCAAGCTTGACACCAAAGACGGCGCGAAAGAATTGTGATGGAGCGGTATGGAGCACATCCGCCGGGCGTTCTATCACGAGCACCGCGGACGGATGTTGGGCAGCGAGCAACTGAAACGCTACAAACGTCAACGAGGGCAGCACCTCTCGTGGCGCATCGTCGAAGCGGCGCATCCGCCAGGGCATACGTCCCGCGCCCGCCACGATATCGCCCAGCAGCTGCCGTTTCTCCAGGGACGCATCGCCATACAGCAATAAATTGACCCCGGGCTCCTTGCCGTGCTTCAACAAACGGATGGCGAGCGCCAGATCCTCCTCGAGCAGCCGTGCAGGGCGTCCGGAGCCAATCTTATCGTCGAGCGGCTCCAGTAGCGCATCGGCGAGGGAGTCCGAGCTTGCGAGCACTTCGACCCAGAAGGCGGGCACTCTCGCCAGTTCGGCCCGGCGCCCGGCGGTTTGCAACAATCCACTCAGTCGCAGGGGGGAGCGAGGCCGCATGGCCCTGGCCAGCTCCTCCGCCGAGGTGTCAAAGAGCACCGTCCATAACACGCGCGCCGTCCAGCGATCCGCCGCGAGTTGCTCGAAAATGCCGCTCAATTCGTCGGAGACGGTCGTGAGGAACGCGAACGACAGAATATCCCGCTCGAGGGGCGACAGCTTGATGAGGTGGCCGAGCTCACCAACACGCGCCGCAAAAGGCGAGAGCGTCTCGAGGACTGTCGCGGATGCGTGCAAAACGGAGGAAAGCCCGGCGTGCGCACTGGCGGCGATTGCGGTGAATTCATCAGGGTTGCGCTGCACCCACGCATGGACCGCATATCCTTCCAACACCAGCCGCGCGTGTCCGGCGCTGGTGCGGCCGGAGAAGGCATAGTTGACTTGCGACAGAAGTTTCATCATCCGCTCGAGCGGCAGGCGCTTTCCCCGCTCGCCGTCCTGAATGCGGGTGACCGGCTCGGGCCAGTCGATGGCGCTTCCTGCCGCAGCGTACCAGGCGGCAAAAGCCATTGAATCTTTCTGCAAGGTCCGCGAGAGAGCCGGGTTGACGGCGAGCCGGAGCAGCCACACGGCCGACTGCGGAATGGAGATTTCGAGTTTGCTCGTCACGAGTGTGTCAGAAGGCCGAGGCGGGAGTTGACGCCATGATAGTCGTCGTTTCCGTTTCATCAAAGTAGAAAAATCAGCGCGGAGGATGAGCTGACTACGTTGAAGTTGCGATAGGTTTGGGCGTGCAACGCACCGCGTTGTTTCAACGTAAGAGTTGGCCGCTACGAATCGCGTCGGTGACTACACGGTAATTCGACGTCACCAGAGAAAAGCACTTCCGCAGCCATCCAACCAGCTTGCGGCTATCGCCATCCTGTCGTTCCGATGTGGTCGTGCCCCGCAAGAGACTTGAGCCGTTGAGCCGCGAGCGCTAGGGTTACGGTCCCGTTCCAGAGTTTGGGAGAGAGGCGTGAATCACCCGGAACACCCCCCGTCCCGTTTGCCCTCGACGCTGTGGCGCCGTGCGCTGGTCGTGATTTCTTTGGCGCTCGCTGCTACAGGCACTCAGGCGCGCCACCATTACACCGGGGGCGGGACCGGCGAGCCGGGACGATTCGACTATTACGTGCTGAGTCTTTCATGGGCGCCGACCTACTGCCTGACTCATCCCGATGATGGTGCAGAGTGCTCGGGCCGGGGCTATGGGTTCGTGCTGCACGGCTTGTGGCCGCAGTACGATGCCGGCGGCTATCCGGAGAATTGCCCGTCGCAATTCGAGCTGTCTGCCGAAGCCGTTTCCCGAGGGCGCACCATTTATCCGAGCGAGCGGCTGCTGCGGCACGAGTGGCGGGAGCATGGCACTTGCAGCGGCCTGGATGCGCTCGGCTACTTGAGAGCCGCCGATCGTGCGACGGCCAGCGTGCGGATACCACCGCCACTGGAGGCGCCGCCGAGCGACCAATCCTTGACCGCCATGCAGGTGATCGACCTTTTCCGCAGCGCCAATCCGCAAATGCCGGACCATTCCATGACCGTGTCGTGCAGCCGCGGCGAGCTTGCCGAAGTACACGTGTGTCTTACGAAGGATCTGGCCGTTCGATCCTGTGGGCGCGGAGTGCGGACGACCTGTCCCCATGCCGCCGTCACGTTACCCGCATTCCGTAAGAGATGAGCGTCGGCGGCGGTGCCTGATCCGCTCGATCAACGCCAGGCATCATCCTCGGCGCGACCGATTCAGGCGTACGGTAGTCTTCCAGAGATCGGTATCGAACGGGGTCTCTCGGCATTTCCTTTTGTAATCAGATAGTTATCTCCCCCGGGCCTGGCGGCGACTTGTGTTCAGTATTCCGCTTCGAGCGCGTTAAAGACGGCATGGATCTCGCGGCAGATCTCGGCACAACGTTGCGGTGGCGTAATAACGCGTTATAATAAACGTTATGAAAGTTCCGATTCGGCGTATTGGAAACTCGCTGGGTGTCTTGCTGCCGAAGCCGACTCTGGATGCGTGGGGGCTGTCCGAGGGTGATTCACTCGAGCTTAGCGAGCTGGGTCTACGCCCGCCGCGGCGGGGCGGCCTGCGGCATCAGGAATTGGACGAGCTGCGAAGAACAATGGCTCTCGCAGTGATACGTAGCTTTACGCCAGCGCAGATTCGCGCGCAGATTCTCGCTAACTTGCACCGCTGGAGACGGCAGGGCGCGTGGGTGTCCGCTTTTGACGAGTGGCAGGACATCGCTGAAGGAAGCGATGACGGTGCGCTCTTCGCAGCCATGCTCGGGCGTGACGAAGAAGCGGTGAGGCTGCGGCAGTCGGCCCCTTATGCAGGGCTGCTTCCCTACGAGGAAGTCAGCAAGCTCAATGAAGAAGCAGCAGGTTGATCATGTACTGCGCGCGGCCGGCCGGATCACCGGCGAGAAACAGTTCATCATCATTGGCAGCCAGTCTCTCCACGGAAAGTATCCAGACGTCGCCGACGAGATTCTGAAGTCGGCCGAAGTGGATCTCGTCGCGGGAAAGCGGGGCACCCGGACAGAATGGCTCAATTCCATTGGCCATCTGTCGCCATTCCACGAGAATTTCGGGTACTACGCCGACCCGGTGGATTTGAGCACCGCAACGCTTCCCAAAGGTTGGAAGGGACGGTTGGTGAATCTGGCGTGCGGAGACACGGAAGGAGTCAGAGGATTGTGTCTCGAGCCGCACGACCTGGCGATTTCGAAATATGCTGCGGGACGTGAGAAGGATCTGGTATTCACTCGCGAGCTTGCTCGGCGTGGCCTGACCTCGGAGGAGCGCTTGCTCGACTTGCTGGCGAAGACCGAGGTAAATGCGGAGCTGCGCGCTCGGATGTCAGATCACATCACTCGCGATTTCCAACTCGCGAGAGAATCAGCGGCGCAACGGGAGATCGATGACGATGAATCACTGTGAAGAGATTCCGGGCACCCGCTGAAGTGCCCGCTCCGATACTGTACAGTTCGCATCACCAGTACTGCTTGGCGCGGTTTTGCAGTCGCTGTCTCGCCGTTCAGCACGCCCCGATTGATATATTCCTGAGTCGGCAAGTGTAACCTGTAAGCTCCGGGACGTTGCCCGCCGGAAGAGCGCAGAGCCGCGTGCGGCGTGTGCGCGTACAAGAATGACTATCGGGGTGTGGAATGCCTGGATCGGATGATGGAAGGCGGGCGTGGCCCGAGATCACGCGCCGGGATTTTGTTCACGGCGCGGGGATTGCGGTGGGCGGAGCCGTGCTCCCGGGTATCGTTCGGGGCGTATCGCCCGGGCCGGTCGGCCTCGCGAGCGCGAGTGGCCCTGTGGGTGACGCGACCTATCCGCCAGGGCTTGTCGGCTTACGCGGCAACCACGAGGGCAGCCAGACATATCCGCATCTCGTACGCGACGGCGCGCTTGACCGTGGAGCGCTCACACGAAGGGAGACCGGTGAGCAGTACGACCTCGTGGTTGTCGGTGCCGGGATCAGTGGGCTCTCGTCTGCCTACTTCTACCGCAAGAAGTTTGGGCCCGACGCT
This sequence comes from Steroidobacteraceae bacterium, assembly GCA_035547375.1. GTDB lineage: Bacteria > Pseudomonadota > Gammaproteobacteria > Steroidobacterales > Steroidobacteraceae > 13-2-20CM-66-19. The sequence continues at coordinate 8,611 of DASZVD010000528.1, read as the reverse complement.
CGCATTCTGATTGTCGACAATCACGATGACTTTGGCGGTCACGCCAAGCGCAACGAGTTTCATGTGGATGGTCGTACGCTTCTCAGCTACGGCGGTACTCAGGCCATTGATAGCCCATCGACCTATCGACCTGTGGCGATGGCGCTCCTGCGCGAGCTCGGCATCGAAATGCGACGGCTCGCGGGGCGGTACGATCGGGCAGCCTACCGGGGACTTGGGACCGCGTGTTTCTTCGACAAGGAGACCTTCGGAACGGATCGCGTCGTGACCGGCATGGGTACGCGCCCCTGGGCCGACTTCCTTCGTGATTCACCGCTGTCAGATCGGGCGAAGGCAGACATAGTGCGGCTGTACGCTGAGAAGCGGGATTACCTTGGGCACCTTTCACCTCACGACAAACGTAAGCGGTTGCGAGAGATCAACTACGCAACCTACCTCGTCGAGCACTGCAAAGTGGATCCGGCGACGGTCAAGTTCTTCCAGACCTATAGCCACGACCTTTTCGGTGTCGGCATCGATGCCGTGTCGGCGCTTAGCTGTTACGAAAATCCAGACGACTACGAGTCGTTCACCTATGCGGGCTTCGATGGTCTCGGCCTGGAGCCGGTCGACAAGGAGGCCTACGTCTACATGTTTCCGGACGGAAACGCGTCGATCGCGCGACTCCTCGTGCGGGCGCTCATTCCTGCGGCGATTGCAGCTCCGTCCCCGGATGCAATTGTTGGTGCTCGCGTACACTACGATCGTCTTGATGTGCCCAGTGCGGCCACGCGACTGCGATTGAGCAGCCCGGTTATCGGGGTCGAGCGGCTGGGGCCGAAGCCTGGAGACCCCGTCGCCGTGAACTATGTGCGCGGCGGGGCAATTGAGCGCGTTACGACGAGACACTGCGTGCTCGCGTGCTACCACGGAATGATTCCGTATCTGTGCCCTGAGATACCCGACGAGCAGAAGACGGCGCTCCACTACGGACCTAAGGTGCCGTTCCTTTACACGCACGTGGCCTTGCGTAACTGGCGGTCCTTTGCCGAGCTCGGCGTCCATCACATTGTGGCGCCGGGCGCATACCACTCCTATACCGCGCTCGCGTTTCCGGTAGACGGTGACGGATATCGCTGCTCCCGGAGCCCCGACGAGCCCATGGTGCTCTTCATGCTGCGAGCGCTGTGTGCGCCGGGCCTGCCGCGCAAGGACCAGCATCGCGCGGGTCGGGCTGAGCTCCTGGGGACCCCCTTCAACGCGATCGAGGGTCACATTCGTGACCAGCTGCACCGTATGCTGGGTGGTGCTGGGTTCGACGGCGAACGTGACATTGCCGCCATTACCGTTAACCGCTGGGCGCATGGCTATACCTACGAATACGACTCGCTTTCGGAGCCCGACTGGCCGAAGGGAAGGGCGCCGTATGAGATTGCGCGGCAACCGTTCGGTCCAATTGTGATCGCGAATGCCGACGCTGCCGGCGCCGCATATACCGATGCGGCCATCGATATGGCCTATCGTGCGGTTGGCGAGTTGCCGCGGGCAGGCCGGACCGCCTGAGCATCCATACTGTTCTGGGAGCGAAGTACCGGTAGTAGCTGTCGAGGATTGGGTTAATCGATCCGTCGAAAGAGTCGCTCGTCGTATGGAGAGCCGAGTAACGGCCCGAGTGTCTGCCGGAACTGCCGTGCTTCGGCGCTTACTGCGAAGGCACGGAAGGGTGACTCGCTGAGCCATGCGCTGATGAGATTGAAGTGGTTGGGGCGATCGATTTGCTGCAGGATCTCGAAGCCGAGATTACCGTCGCTCCGACGTGCGGCGGTGGCCAGTCTATGCAGCGCTGTCTCGGCTCGAGAGCGATCCGGGGTGGCAATGTCCACGTGCGTGATGACGTACAAATTTGCACGCACATCGCCCGACGGGCCCGCCGAGGGAGCACCCTTGTCGAACTCGCGATTCAAGCGCTGGTCAGGCGGTGCGGTCAAATCGTCCGTAAGGCTTTCTGTCAGAGCATGAGTTTTCCATCTGTCCGCCGTCGACGCGGCTGGCGTCTCTCGCTCTAGCACCGCGAACCGCTCCGGGCGGGAGATCTCCTGCATCAGGATGATCTGCCCCGGCGAGATCTGGTGCTCGAGTAAGGCGCTCGTCCGTTGTCGTAAGGCACCGCTCGCATTCCCCCGCGCCTGGACGGCGACTTCAATGAACGTCAGCGCCCGCACCGATCCGGTGTTGATCTCGACGCTGGGAGTGACGTCGAATTTCAGCAGCAACGCGAGCGCAAGCAGCCATGATGATCGAGATCTGTACGTCGAGCCAAGGTGCATACGAGCCCTCCATGGTTGAAATACAAGGCCCGAAGATACTCCTTCGAAATTCGCAAGAGCGCGTGTCCCCGTCCTTGCCTCCTCAACGGTGCGCGCGTGCGCGATGTTTCGGGGCATGTGCTCGCGTTGCTGCGGATTGCAGCATGGTTTGAGGGGTATGAAGCGCGATCCCTGGCTGGCTGGCCGCGCGCCTGTGCAGCGATGCGGTGAATCCCGTTCGGGCATATAGAACAAATCGCCGTTGGCTGTTATTGCGGCCGTAGTCGGTTTGAGATGCGCGTTGGATGAGCTCGTCGAGCACATTTTCACCGACGAGATCTCGCCACCACTTGCACTCCCCGTAAAGCATCGATCCGTCCAGCAGCCGGCCGGCGATATCGATATCATAATCGGCTTGCCATATCCGGCCGATCTCTTGGGCAGGCACACGAAAGGTTTCCTGACAGAATCGCCGGGCGTGCTCGCGACAGATCTCCTCGAATACCCCGCCCATGAATTCATCGAGGTGGGGGGCGATCTGGTGCCGCCAGACCTCGGCGCCGAACCCCTGGGCGACACTGGAAAGGTTGGGCTGAACGAAACGGTACCAGAAGGCGATCAATGGGTCGGCAATGAGGTAGCGGCGGTCACGTTCTTTCGGGCCGGCATCCAGTGACCTCACAATGCGGATCAGCCGCATTCGCTCCAATTTCTCCAGGTAAGGGCCGAGTGCCCGGGAGTCGCTGATCTCCCTCACCCTCCCGATGATCTCTCCATGCTTGGTACAGCCGTCGGCGATGGCAGCCAGGACGCTGGCGTATCTCGAGACTTCTCTCAGCTCGGATTGCAGGAGAACGACCGGCTCGTCGATCAGGCTGCCCGTCTGCGTGAGCAGAAGTCGGATGATATTGGCCTGGAGCGTTGCGCCGCGATCCAGGAGCTGCAGATAGAACGGTATTCCACCGAATATGCCGCAGGTTAGCAGCTTGTCCTGTGCCGTACGGCGCGGAGCGAATTGCGCTGCCTCGCGAAAGGACAGCGGCGGCAGATCCAGCACGAAGGTCTTGCGCCCGTAAAGTGGGTTGCGCTCGGCCAGCAACTCTTCCATCTGGGAGATCATCGACCCGCAGAGCAGGACTTTCAGATTTCCCGTTCGAGCGGCTGCGGAGTCCCAGAACTTCTGGATAATGGAGGGCAGGGACGGGTCAACGTCAACCAGATACGGGAACTCATCCAACACGATGACCAGTCCGGGACGTAGCTCAGCTGCGCGCGCCAGGTAGTGCAGCAGGGCCAGCCAGTCGGTGATTCCCGTGAGGAGCTCGTCATTTCCCAGGGCGCGAGCGATCTCGAGCTTGAACGCCTCGAGATTCAAAGAGGAGGTCACCCGCGTGGCTTGATAGAATACGTGTGTCGCATCCCTGATCGCTTCCCGGATGAGGGTGGATTTCCCGACACGCCGCCGGCCGTAGATGACTGCGAGAGAAGCGCGGGGCGAGACGAGCTCTTCGCGTAGGAGGGCCAATTCGGCGCGGCGTCCTATGAACACACCGGTCTCCAATAACCTAATTTACATTAGGCTAATCTTAATTAGGTTACATGCCCAGCAGCAACCGATCCATGTCGCGGGAGCGGCCGGCCAATCCACTGCAACGACTCCAATCGGAGCGTGGCACGGCTGTCTATGTAATTGATTTTAAATAAAAAAATCGGGTCGCACTTGGGCTGGGGCGACGGCCGGCACGAAGGGGGTGGCGCTGATTGCCGCCAGCCACGAGATCAACGAGGCCCGCATCTCTGGTACCCGCTGGCCGTCGCCGGAGTTTCGGGATCGATCAGATCGGCGTGGTGCCGCCGCGCCACGTCGGGGTGCGAGCGCAGTCGGCCTTTCAGTTGGTTCCGGCCTACATCCCGGAACAGGGGATTTTGGGGGTCACGCTCCGGTCCTCGCGCCTGTGCCGCCAGTTCGGGCGGTAGATCCAGTATCGGCACGACCGCGTCCAATCTCGCTCCGAGGAAGAAGGCTGCGGAGATCCGCTCTGTGCCGGCGGGAGGCGTCACTACTCGATGCAGCGTCGCGCGCAAGTAGCCGTCGGAGGCCATCTCGAGCAGCTCACCGATATTCACGACGAAGGTGCCGGCACGCGGCGGCACGTCGACCCAGCCTTCGGCGGTCTCGACCTGCAAGCCGCTTTGCTCATCCTGCAGAAGCAGACTCAGCAGGTCGGCGTCCTTGTGCGCGCCCACCCCCTGTTGGCCCCCGGTTGCGTGTCGGCCCGGGTAGCGAATGAGCTTGACCAATTGATGAGGCTCATCCGCATAGAGCGCCGCCAAGGCATCCGGCGCCTGCCCCAGCGCCACGGAAATCGCGCGCATGAGGCGGATCAGCACCGCGGTGGCCGCCTCCTGCCAGCGCAGAACCACGTCGCGCAGCTCGGGTAAGGCCGCCGGCCATTGGTTCGGGCCCTGCAGGCGGGTCCACGCCGGTACGCCGGGGCCTTGGGGAACTGCGGCTCGCTCGGCTCCCACATCGATCTGCTCTCGCCAGTCCTGTTCTCCCCGCGTACGCTCCCAAGCGAGGCGGGTGTAACCGCGAAAGTGGGGGGAGTTCACCATCTCGATGGCCAGCTTGTCGGCTTCCGGCAGAGCGAAGAACCGGCGCGCCAGGTGCATGAGCTCGCGCGGCAGTGCCGGGTCCACACCATGTCCGACCAGGTAGAAGAAGCCCACCTGTCGCGCCGCGGTGCGCAGCTCGGCAAGAAACTTCAGGCGCCGCGCTTCGTCCGCGGCGAACTCGCCCAGATTCAGTGATGGAATTCGATTATCCGACACGGCACTCCTCGTGATGACGCGCCTTTCGACCGGAATCCTCCAGCGTCAGGGCGTGGACGCAATGCGAAGCTCTCCGGCGGTGGCGACCAAACGGTCGCGGATTATCGGACAGTGCGCGGATTATCGGACAGTGACGGGAATATTGCGTAACAATCGACCGCCTCGGGGGAATACGGGCGTCGTCCCGAGTGTTCCCGCAAGCCGAGCCGCACTCACCGGTGAGTCATGCGGACCATTCCCGAGATGAGTCAATGACGTTGTGCCCGGGCGGAGCGGCGCCCGAGGGCCTCCCTTGCCTTGTACGTGCGCACCTGGAAATTGAATTGCTCCACGACTCTGCGCAACGTATCCACCATGTCGTTGTGCATTTGCGTATGGATCGGAGGGCTGATGCGCCGGGCCCTGGCCGCCTGCTCCAGGCGTTTCAGGTACGATTCGACGTCCCTGTTGTATTTCCTGAAGCGGAACATGGCGGTGATCATTTCCGCTTCTTCAGCGGTGCGTCCGTCGGGAACGTGAGTCGGAGCCGGCGGCGGCAGACAGCTCGAGTCACCGCCTGCGTTCAATCTCAGGCGTACGAACATGATGGGCAGCGTATCTTTTCGAAATTCCATATCTCACCAGCGCATCCGGCCCGGAATTCCCTGGAGCCGATGCGCAGACGATACAAGGACCGGGCTGCCTTGGGAATTGAACGTTATTCATGTCAGTATGCTCGGAAAATCAACCGGGAATTGTTGCGCTGAATCCCGCGCCCGCATCAGAAGGGTAACCCTCCGGTGACATAACAGAATGGAACGTCACTCGACTGGAAGTCATAACAGACCGCTTACCGGGCCGTTAATATGCTTCCATCCGACAGCAATAACCTGCAGCTTTGCTGCAATGGTTGCGCACAACACATATTGAAGAGGGAGCCTGTGGCCGACACGACGAAATTTTCGCATGAGCGATCCATTCACGATGCGCAGACGGATCAGGACTGGGCGGATTTGCTCGCCCCCACGCGGCGCGGTTTTCTGCTCGCGGCCGGCGCAGCGGCTGTTGGGAGTGCGACAGCGGTTGAAACGGCTCAGGGTGCTACGAAGACGGCCGCATCAGCCGCACCGCTCACTCCCGCCGCGGCCGCGTTTCGTTCTTTGAACGGCGAGCTCACGCCGTATGTGTCACCTCCGAACCGGGCTGTGAGCGAGTGGGGCGACCATACCCTGGAGCAGCCTACGGTCCGGCCGGCCGGGCTGTGGCCGGGGACGCAGTCAGGACTGCCGCTCAAGCCGCGTGCCTATACGCAGATCAAGAGCTATCACGCGCATTTCTACTTCGATTACGACACCTACGAGAAGGCTGCGCTCATTCGACGCTGGGCCGGTGAGCGCTTCCCGGTAGAGTTGGGCGACTGGAATCTGGCGCCGCGCGGACCGCATGTGACACCGTCATTCTACTTCGGCTTTACCAACGACCTGTTGCCCGTCGTGATCCCCTGGCTACAGCTCAACAGCCTGGGATTGACCATTCTCGTACATCCGAACACCGATGATCCGCGGGCTGATCACCTGTATTACACGTTGTGGGTCAACCGCTCACAGCCCGTCAATGCGTATGAGATGAAAGCGCCGCGCGATGACGGCGGAAATGTCCGGGTGGAGCAGATCGTCCCCAACGTCATCCCAACCGTGAAGCTGGAGACCTGAGTCGACGCGGCGCTTTCTGCGCGCGCCCTACAAGGAGGGATCCCGGAAGACTATCTCCCCGCCCAGCATGGTCAGGAGAACCTTTGTGTCGGCTATGCGGCTGGTGGGAATCTGCAGCAGATTCTGGTTGATCACGATCAGGTCCGCGAGCTTGCCCTGCTCGAGCGAACCGAAATATTGCTCGCTGTGGAGTGCGTAAGCTCCGTTGATCGTGAACGCGCGGATCGCTCCCTTCACCGGCACGCCTGGCACCGTGCCGAGGGCCCCGGCATACTTTCCGCTCATGGTCCCTTTGCGCGTGACCAACACCTGCATGTCGAACCAGTTGGAAAGGGGGTCGACGGGCCAGTCGCTGCCCTGGGCGAGCGTCGCGCCGGCCTGATAGAGATAGCCCTCGGGCTCCATTCGGTTGAATCGCGTCGGTCCCAGGTAGTCCTTCGCGGCGTCGATCGAGTCGAAAGACGGCTTTGACCATTGAAACCCCATGTCCGCGACGACGTTCAGCTCCTTGAAGCGCGGGACATCGGCCGGATCTACGAGCTCGGCGTGCGCCATCTCGAGTCGCACGTCTCGTCCGTTCAGATGCTGCCGAACATATGCGTAGGCATCGAGGGTGTGACGAACGGCCCGGTCGCCGATCGCGTGCACCTCGGGCTCGATCCCGGCATTGGCGAGCGCCAGCAACAGGGGCTCGAGCTGCGGCAGCGGGATGTAGGGATCGGGGCCGCTGGTCGGTCCCGGCACCCAGTTGGGCTTCTCGTTCGTACCCTTGTTGACGAGATACGGCTCCAACGTGCTGGCGGTGTGGGCCGGCCACTGGAGCACCCCGTCCTGAAAGATCTCGCCGGAGTTGCGCACCCAGAGATTTGCACGCGGTCCGATCGGGCCTGTATCGAACTCGCGCTTGAGATCGAGAATGCGTGCAACGGCAAGCCCCGGCTTTGAGGCCGCGTCCGGATCGACGTCGGGTGCCATGTAGGCCCGGGCAGTCAGCCGCCCCTGTTTCTGCAGGGTCGACCAGGCTTGGATATCGGTCTTGGTGGAGTCCTGCATCATGAAGGCGGTCTCGCCATCCTTACGAAAGGCGTCGAGCGCCGCCTCGGCTGCCTTGAGGGTCTCAGCCGTGGTTGGCGGTGGCACCGGACGGCTGATGACTTGCTCAGCGGTGTCTTCGAAGATGCCACTCGGCTCGCCGGACCCGTCGCGATCGATACGGCCGGCGTGCGGATCGGGCGAATTGCGTGTGATCCCGGCCAGCGCCATTGCCCGAGAGTTGCCGAGGGTCGTATGCCCATCGGTCGAGCCGACGAGGATCGGACGGCGCGTCTTTAGGCCGTCGAGGTTGGCTTTCGTGACCTGAGTGCCTGACGGTTGCATGGCCTGTCGGTACCATCCTACCACCATGAGATAGCTGTCCGGCTCCTTCGTCCGGGTCTCGTTCAGGCAGGCTTGAATCTTTTGCTGAAACTGCGCGACCGTCAGCGGCGCATACTTCAGGTCGCACTCCAGTAACTGCGAGCCGCCGGCGATCGCGTGGTTGTGCGCATCGACCAGCCCGGGCAGGACCATCTTGCCGTGCAGCTCGATGACGCTCGTCGTGGGGCCGATGTAAGGCTGGATGCCTCGATCCGCACCGACATAAACGATGCGCCCCTGCCGGATTGCGATCGCCTGCTGGACGCTGTCGTGACCGTCGACCGTGTAAATGAATCCCCCGCGTAGTACTGCGTCCGCGGGTGCGGTCACGGCTGCGTTCGCAGCAGCCACCGGGGTCGAAGCTCCCAGGGCGAGCGCCGCGTTGAC
>DASZVD010000527.1:0-6649 GCA_035547375.1 Steroidobacteraceae bacterium | reverse complement strand
TGAAGCCGGACACGTTGTTCGGTGCCTTGGTCTACCTGGCCCTTTTCCTGATCGTGGCGCTCGTGTGCTCGCGAGTGTTGCGAACGGTGGTGCACGCGGCGCTGACCCGGCAGGGGCACATCGACCGCACCACGGTCAGCTTCATGCAGCAGTTCGGGACGGCGCTCATCTGGGTGATCGTCCTCATCCTCTATGCGCATCTGATCCCGGTGTTGCGTTCCATGGGGACGGCCTTGCTCGCGGGCGCCAGCATCGCCTCGGTGGTCATCGGCCTTGCCGCGCAAAGCACACTGGGCAACCTGGTGGCCGGCGTCTCGATCACCATCTACCGGCCGTTCAGCCTGGGCGACACGATTCAAGTGGCCGCGCCGACCGGCACGGAGATCGGTGTCATCGAAATGATTTCGCTGGGTTACACGACCCTGCGGACCGCTGACGGGCGCCTCGTGGTCGTTCCCAACGCGCTCGCGGCAAGCCAGGTGTCGATCAAGCTGGGATCGACGTTTGTCCCGGGACCCGTCACGGTGGCCATCCGTGTCAACCGCGATGCCGATCTCGAAGGCGCGCGACAATTGGCACTCACGGTGGCCGCCGAGACGGTGGGTGAGAATGCGGTAGATGGGTGCTTTCTGATAAAAGTGGGGGCTCTTGCGGCGGTACTGGAGCTGCGGGTGCACGCGCCGGATGCGGCAAGCCGGGATACCGTGCGTGCTAAATTGTTGTCCGCATTGGCTCGCCGGCTCACGGAGCCGGCGCTGGCGATCGGAACCGAGCGGCCGAGCTTTTCCTGACAGCCCGGCAGTCAACCGTTCCGCGTCTTCAGCAGCGTCAGAAACGCTGTAGCGAGCGGGGTAACATGACCGGTGGCGCGATGAATGACGCTGAGAGATCTACGTATCGTGAGCTCCCGCGCCGGTAAGACCACGAGGTCTCCCGCCTCGAGCTCCCGGGGAATACTGACCCGCGGCAGAAACGCGATGCCCCCTCCATGGATCGCGGCCTGCTTGATCGCCTCGGCGTTGCCGAATTCCACGACGCCCCCTGGCCGCACTCCCTGCTGACGCAGGGCCGCTTCGATGAGCTCGCGTGTTCCCGAGCCTGGCTCGCGCATCAGCAGCGGCTGCCCCGAGAAATCGGCGGCGACAGGCCGGAGCTTGCGCGTCAAGGGGTGTTCCGGGAAGACCACCGGGACGATCTCGTCCTCGCGGAAGCGCTCGATCTGCAGATCGGCCACGTGCAGCGGGCCTTCTATGAAACCCAGCACGAAGCGCATGTCGGCGACTCCCTGGGAAACCTGCTCGGTATTGCCCACGAACATCGATATCTGAATGTTGGGATGGCGCTTGCGGAAGAGGGCTATCAGCCGCGGCAGAATGTAGGTGCCGATGGTATTGCTGGCGCCGATTGCAAGCTGCCCTTGCTCGGCGTCCGCCAGCGCCTTTACCGCCGCCTGGGCCGTGTGCGCGATCTCAAACAGGCGGCTCGCGTAATCCCGCAGGACTTCCCCGGCCTGCGTCAGCCGCACGCCGCGCGGCATTCGCTCGAACAGCACGACGCCCAGGCGATTCTCGAACTCCTTCAGCTGCCTCGAGACGGCCGGCTGGGAGACGTGCATGCGCGCGGCGCAGGCGGAAACGCTGCCGGTCGCGGCGAGGGTGTGGAAGATCTCCAGGTGGTGCAGGTTCATATATAAAAAAGATATGGGAAGGTGGATCTAATTGTATTCGAAGCATGGCACGCCCCGGATGCATAGTGGTGTGCTTGCCGCGGCTCCACAGCAGCCGGGAAGCCTTATCGCCGCGACGGCGGCAACTGGAGACTCGCATGCGTCATGTTGTTTCATTGACGGCCGCCGGCGTGCTGGCCTGCTTCCACACGATCGCGTCGGCTGCGCCCGCGCCCGAGGGGTTCTGGACGACGCCGGCCATCGCAGGTTACGGCCGGATCCATCCCCTGCCACAGGCCGCCTATAAACCCGATCCCTCCCGGACGTATCGCATTGTGTTCGCAATGACTGCGGCATCCCAGAAGCCGGGAGAGGTGAGTCCCTCGCTGGAGCGCGTCGCGCGCACGGTGAACCTCTACGTGAGCTCGGGTGTTCCCTTGAGCCACTTGCGATTCGTGGCTGTTGCCTATGGCGCGGCCACGCCGCTTGCACTGAATGACGCTCAGTACGAGGCGGCTTACGGAGTCTCGAATCCAAACCTGCCGCTGGTGGCGGCTTTACGCCGGGCGGGTGTCGATATCGCCGTGTGCGGGCAGGCGGTTGCGGAGCACGGTTATCAATATGAGTGGATCGACTCCTCCGTGACTGTTGCCCTTTCGGCGCTGACGACCCTCACCACGCTCGAGGAGCAGGGTTATCACCTCATGCCACTGTGAGGAGATCCCCATGCTGCGTCCAGCCCGATATGTGTTTTCGATTCGACGAGTGTCGGCGTGGCTCGTGCTGGCGGCGCTGTCCCAGACGGCCGCGCTAGCCCAAGCCACCGCGCTGTCCCAAGCTACCGCGTTAGCCCAGGCCACCGCGCTCGCCCAGACCGCGGCCGCCGTGAATGACAGCGTCTATCCGCCCTGGCAGCACGGCGACAACAACGATGCGAGCGATCGGGGCCTGGAGTTCACCGTTGCGGATGCCGACAACCTTGCGGACTTTCACGGTGATCCCGGCAACCCGGCGCTGGTGCTGTACGTGGGGGGCAACTATTTCTTCGCCATGGGGCCGCTGGTGCAGGCGTTCGAGACCCGTTATCCACAGTACCGGGGGCGCCTGTACTGGGAGACCCTGCCTCCGGGACTGCTGGTCCGGCAGATCGAGGCGGGTGGGCGCGTGACGGTAGGCAACATGAGTTGGACCGTGAAGCCCGACGTCTACCTGGCGGGTTTGCAGGCCGTGCGCGCGCAAGTCGCCGCAGGATTGCTCGCAGGGCCTGCGGTTCCCTACGTCACCAACACCCTCACCATCATGGTGCCCAAGGGCAACCCCGCGAACATCACCGGGCTGGCGGACCTGGCCCGGCCCGGCGTGCGCCTGGCCATGCCCAATCCGCAGTTCGAAGGCGTCGCGCGCCAGATCCAGGCGTCCTTGCAGAAGGCCGGCGGCGCGGACCTGTTGAAGGCGGTCTATGACACGAAGGTCCGCGACGGCAGCACGCTGCTCACTCATATCCATCATCGGCAGACCCCCTTGTGGCTGATGCAGGGCAAAGTCCAGGCCGGCGTGACCTGGCAGTCGGAAGCCGTTTTTCAGGCCGAGGTGGGACATCCTCTCGAGCAGGTGGAGATTCCGGCCGACCAGAACAGCACGGCGGTCTACGCCGGGGCCATGGTCAAAGGCGCGGCACACGCCGCCGCCGCCCGCCGCTGGTTGGATTTCATCCGCTCGCCCCGCGGGCTGGAGATCTTTGGACGTTATGGATTCAAGCCTTATGTCGCCGCGGAGGCGGGTCGTGAGCCCTGACAGGCTGCTCGCCGTCCTGGCCGCAATCACGGCGCTGGCGATATCCCCGGCGAAGGGCGCCCCGGCCGAATCCACCGCCGCCGGGCCGGCAGCCGCCGACCTCGCCGCTCAAGGTGACGGGCATGGAGTTCTTCCCTGCTCGAGCTGTCACGGCCGGTTGGGTGAAGGCAATGCCGCAGATGGCGTTCCGCACCTCGCGGGGCTGCCGGCCGCATACCTGGCCGCGCAGCTGGATGCGCTGGCTGAGGGGACCCGCCGCAACCCAACCATGGGGCCGATAGCCCGGTCGCTGAGCGCGCGGCAGCGCCGGCAGCTCGCGGAGTATTACTCGGCACTGCCTGCCGTCAGTGCCCCGGGTAATGCGCCCGCCGCAGAGCTCGACGATCGCGTGGCCCTGCACGGCCGCTGGTCGGACGAAATACCTGCCTGTGTGCAGTGTCACGGTCCCGATGGCCGCGGTGTCGGGGAGAAGTTTCCGCCATTGATCGGCCAATCGGCGCTGTACATTGCGAACCAGCTGCGGGCCTGGAGAGTCGGCACGCGGCACGACGACCCCTTGGGGCTGATGCGGGCAGTGGCCGGCCGTCTGTCCGAGCGGGACATCCACGCCGTATCGGACTACTTCGCATGTCAACCCGCGGCTGCGTGTCAGCAGCGCGTGCACGCTCCCGACAGCGAGCAGACGAAGGCGGCCGACTCTGCCGCGCGCGCGCATACGCGGCCTGCCTCAGCAGGAGCTGGCGGAACGCAGCGTGCCGTCTTTACACCGTCCGACCGGCCCATTCCAGACGATGAGTTCGGCAAGGTCGTGAAGCTGGGAAAGCAGATATTCGAGAACCCGGCAAAATACGCCAGCCCATATGTTGGCAACGATCTACGTTGCAGCAGTTGTCACCTGGACGCCGGGCGGCACGTAGGCTCTGCACCCCTTTGGGCGGCCTACGTCTCCTATCCGGCTTATCGGGCGAAGAACCATCGTGTCAACACGTTCGCGGAGCGTTTGCAGGGCTGCTTCCGCTTCAGCATGAACGGCAGGTTGCCCCCTCTGGGTGATCCCGTCCTGGTGGCGCTCGAGAGCTACGCATACTGGCTGGCACGGGGCGCGCCACTGGACCCGGGGATCGCCGGCCGTGGCTATCCAAAGCCGGCCCCGCCGGTCCTGCCGCCCAACTACGAGCGTGGCGCCAAGGTTTACGCTCGGACCTGCGCGCTGTGTCACGGCGACGACGGGGGTGGCCGGCGAGCCAACGACGGCAGCCCGGTCTTTCCGGCGCTATGGGGACCCGATTCCTTCAACTGGGGGGCCGGCATGGGCAGCGTCACCAACGCGGCTTCCTTCATCAAGGCCAACATGCCGCTGGGCAGGGGCGGCACTCTCGGCGATCAGGATGCCTGGGACGTGGCGCTCTACATGGACAGCCAGGAGCGGCCCCAGGACCCGCGCAGCACGGGATCGGTCTCCCAGACGCGAGCGGAGTTTCACGATGGCCCGGATTGGATGTATGGGCTGAGCGTGAATGGGCACGTGCTCGGCAGCGATTCCGAGCCGCCAGGGGGGCGATTGCGTGACAGCCCGTCGTCTGGCGAAGGCAACAGTGCGAATCACGGGCGTCATCCTTCGTCCCCGGAACAGCTTTGACGCTCCATCCGGATCTTCTGCGGTATCTTGCCGGAACCCTCGCGGGAGGGGTCGTCGGGTTGTCGCTGGGGTTGGTTGGCGGTGGCGGCTCCATTCTATCCGTGCCCCTGCTCGTGTACGTCGTTGGCGTAAGCAACCCGCACCTGGCGATCGGCACGAGCGCACTGGCGGTTGCGGCAAATGCGTTGCTCAATATGGTCGGACACGCGCGCCACGGCAGGGTCAAGTGGAAGATCGCGGGTCTATTCGCTGCGGCGGGCGTCATGGGTGCCGCCCTCGGCTCGCAAGCGGGCAAGATGCTCGACAGCCGGCGCCTGTTGGCTTGCTTCGCCGTCCTCATGCTCGTCGTCGGTGTCATGATGTTGAGGTTCCGGTTCGCAACGGCCCACCCCGATGAGCCGCTCGACCGCCGGAGCATCCCGCGCCTCGCGATGACCGGTGGTCTGACGGGGGCGGTGTGTGGCTTTTTCGGGATTGGCGGCGGCTTTCTGATCGTGCCCGGGTTGCTGTACGCGGGCCGCCTGCCGATCCTCCAGGCTGTCGGCTCGTCGCTGGTGGCGGTCACGGCCTTCGGGCTCACGACTGCCCTCAACTATGCCCGCTCGGGCTGGGTCGACTGGCCCCTCGCGGCGACTCTCATCGTGGGAGGAATGCTCGGTGGTCTCGTGGGCATCCAGCTGGCGCAACGACTCGCCGCACGCAGCGGACTGCTGCACATCTGCTTTGCCGTCATCGTCTTCCTCGTTGCCGCGTACATGCTCTATCGCAGCTCTGCCGGGTTATTTTCGTGAGCTGCGCAATACGTGCAGCAGCGGCCGCCAGGTGATGAGAAGAAGGGCCCGGCGCGCGACGCCGCTCGCGGCCTTTTGGGTTACAAGAAGTAGTCCTTCTTGCTGATCTTCAACACGGCCATGCGACGATGGAGATAGGTGCGGCGCACGCCCAGCTCGGCCGCGGATTGGCTCACGTTGCCGTTGTTTTTCCGTAGCGTCTCGATCACGAAACCGCGCTCTGCGCCATCGCGGAACTCCTTGAGGGCGCAGACGGCGGCACGCCCGTCCGGCTCGGCTTGCAACAGCTCTTCCGGCAGGTCGCGGATCGAGACGGTCGCGCCGCTCATGATGAGCACGCGCTCGAGCACGTTCTGCAGCTCGCGTACGTTTCCGGGCCAGTGATAACGCTGCAGCTCCAGGAGCACCTCCTCGTCGAGCGTTTTCTGTCCCAGGTGGTTCTTGTCGCAGATCCGGCGCGCGAAGGTGCTGACCAGCAGCGGAATGTCTTCCGGGCGCTCCCGCAGGCTCGGGACTCTGATCGGCACGACGTTCAGCCGGTAGTAGAGGTCCTCGCGGAAGGCGCCGTCGGCGAGCGCCTGTTTCAGGTCTTTGTGCGTGCCCGACAGCACCCGGACATCGACTTTCAGGGGCTGCTGGGCGCCGACCTTCTGGATCTCGCCGTTCTGCAACACGCGCAGGATCTTCGCCTGCGCCGGCAGCGACAGGTCGGCCACCTCGTCAAGAAAGATCGTGCCGCGGTGTGCCGCCTCGAACAGG
>DASZVD010000526.1:0-7551 GCA_035547375.1 Steroidobacteraceae bacterium | reverse complement strand
GTTGACGCGGATCACGGCGTCGTAGCTGCGGCCCAGGTCGGCCGGGTCGATGGGCAGGTAGGGGACTTCCCACAGCGTGCCGGGCTTCTGCTGCGCGAAGCCCTTCTTGATCGCGTCCTGGTGCGAGCCGGAGAACGCCGTGAACACCAGGTCGCCGACGTAAGGGTGCCGCGGATGAATCGGCAACTGATTGCAAAATTCGGCCGTGCGCGCGACCGCATTGATGTTGGAGAAATCGAGCTGCGGATCGACACCCTGCGTGTACAGGTTCAACGCCAGCGTGACGATATCCACGTTGCCCGTGCGC
Source organism: Steroidobacteraceae bacterium (assembly GCA_035547375.1). Lineage (GTDB taxonomy): Bacteria > Pseudomonadota > Gammaproteobacteria > Steroidobacterales > Steroidobacteraceae > 13-2-20CM-66-19. The sequence goes on along the minus strand of DASZVD010000526.1, from coordinate 7,244 downwards.
TCTCCGTTACCGAACAGCGTCCCTTCCACGCGCTCGGCGCCGGCCATCATGGCCAGCTCGGCCGCCGCCACGCCCGTGCCGCGATCGTTGTGCGGGTGCAGGCTGATGATGACACTGTCCCGACGGGCGACGTGCCGCGAGAACCATTCGATCTGGTCCGCGTACACGTTGGGTGTCGCCATTTCCACGGTGGCCGGCAGATTGAGGATGGCCTTGTGAGCCGGGGTGGGCTGCCACACGGCCGTCACGGCATCGCAGATCTCGACCGCGAAGTCGAGCTCCGTGCCGGTGAAGCTCTCGGGACTGTACTGGAAATGCCAGTCCGTCTCCGGCTGTAGCGCGGCCTGCTGCTTGATCAGCTCGGCGCCTTTCACGGCGATGTCGACGATGCCGGCGCGATCGAGCTTGAATACGACGCGGCGCTGCAAGGTCGAGGTCGAGTTGTAGAGGTGTACGATCGCCCGACGCACGCCGCGGAGGCTCTCGAACGTACGGGTGATGAGGTCGGCACGCGCCTGGGTCAGCACCTGCACCGTGACGTCATCGGGAATGAGCCCCCCGTCGATCAGCTGCCGGGTGAAGTTGTAGTCCGTCTGGGACGCCGCCGGAAAGCCGATCTCGATCTCCTTGAACCCGATGCGCAGCAGCTCCTTGAACATGCGCAGCTTGCGTTGCGAATCCATCGGCTCGATCAGCGCCTGGTTGCCGTCGCGCAGATCCACGCTGCACCACGTCGGCGCGGCGGTCAGCGCCCGGCTGGGCCAGGTCCGGTCGGGGATGTCGATCGGGGCAAACGGGCGGTACTTGTCGGAAGGGTTGCGTAACATGGCTCGATCTCGCACGGCAAAACAGTGAGTCGTCGTTCGGTTCGATCGTGTCGCCCGCGGCCCTCGAGCGCGATCCGCGGCTCGTGGCCCGTGCGACTCCCGGCCCTTGAGGCCTTGGGTTCGATCGCGGGAAGTCCGGTCTTGTTGGCGCCGACCGTTGGCGCGTGGGGGGTGTTGCGCCTAGCGGCGCAGGAGCAGAAGCGCAAGCAGCAGCGGCGAAGCCGCGCCGGTGCGCGCAAGAGGCAGGAGTTGGGTGTTCGCGAACGAAACCATGAACCAACCCTATCATTGGATGGTTTCCCGTACAAGCGCCCGATACAAGAACGTACGAGGAGCGCTAAGCTTCCATGGCATCGATCCGCTTCCATGGCATCGATCCGCTTCCATGGCATCGATCTGCTTCCATGGCGTCGATCCGCTTCGGCACGGGGGAATGCTGCAATGTGGGATCAGGTCTACACGCCGGTGGCCGGGAGCCTTGCGGCATCGGCGCTGGTTGCGGCACTGCCGATCGTGGTCATGCTGTTTTCCCTGGGGGTGCTCAGGCTCGCCGCCTGGAAATCGGGCCTCCTGGGGCTGGCCACGGTCATCGTGGTCTCCGGCACGGTCTATGGGATGCCCCTCCCCCTGCTGGCGGGCGCCACACTGTACGGGGCGGCTTTCGGGCTGTTTCCCATTGCCTGGATCGTCTTCTGGGCCGTCGCTCTCTACCGGCTGACGGTCGAGACCGGGCAGTTCCGGGTCATCAAGGATTCCGTCGGCCAGCTCACCCCGGACCACCGCCTGCAGGCCCTGATCATTGCCTTCGCCTTCGGGGCTTTCGTCGAGGGGGCCTCCGGCTTCGGCACCCCGGTCGCGGTCGCCGCGGCCATGCTGGCCGGGCTCGGCTTCACGCCGTTCTATGCGGCCGGTATCTGCCTCCTGGCCAATACGGCTCCAGTCGCCTTTGGAGCCATCGGGACCCCGCTGGTCACGCTGGCGGGCGTCACGGGCCTGCCGCTCGCGACCCTGAGCGCCGGAGTCGGCCGGATCTGCGCCCCTCTGTCGCTCTTCATCCCGACCTACCTCATTCTCGTCATGGCCGGACCACGGGGCCTGCGCGCGGTCTGGCCCGCCTGCCTGGTCTGCGGGCTGTCGTTCGGCTCGACCCAGTTCCTGGTCTCGAACCATCTCGGCCCCTACCTGACCGACATCCTCGCCTCGATTGCAGCGCTCTTGTGCCTGGTCCTGCTGCTGCGTATCTGGAAACCGCGCGACGATGCCACAGCGCGCGGCACGTCGACCGTGAGCACGGGAGTCCTGTTGCGGGCTTGGTCTCCCTATATCCTGTTGGTCATCTTCGTATTGCTGTGGGGCGCGACACCCATCAAAGCCGTGTTGGACAAAGCCACCATCGTGGTGGGTTGGCCTGGGCTCGACGGCGCGATCCGCCGGCTGCCGCCGGTCGTGGCCACGGCGGCGCCGTATCCCGCGAAGTTCACTTGTAACATTCTCTCGGCCGGCGGCACGGCAGCGCTGTTCGCCTGTCTGGGCACCGGCCTGATCCTGCGCATGCCCCTCGGACGCTTTCTGGCCACGATAGGCCGGACCGCTCGCGACCTCGCGCTGTCCATACTCACGATGGCTTCGGTTCTGGCGCTCGCGTACCTGATGAACTACTCCGGATGCACGGCTACGCTGGGACTCGCGTTCGCGGCCACGGGCCTGTTCTTTCCGTTCTTCAGCGGCCCGCTCGGGTGGCTCGGCGTCTTCCTCACCGGCAGCGACACTTCGGCCAATGCCCTGTTCGGCAACCTTCAGGTGGTGACGGCCAACAAGCTCGGCCTGTCACCGGCTCTCATGGCGTCCGCCAACTCGAGCGGCGGCGTCATGGGCAAGATGATCAGCCTGCAGAGCATCTCCATCGCCGCCGCCGCCACAGGCATGCCGCCCTCGGAAGAAGCGAAGCTATTCCGCTTCACTCTCAAGCACAGCATCCTGTTGGCCTGCCTCATCGGCCTGATCGTGACGTTCTACGCCTACGTCATGCCTGCCTGGGGCGTCTAGAATTTTCTCTGCGACGCCGGGGGCGGCGTGTATTGATACAACCACGTCTCCGACAATGCCTGGCCGTCGGCCGACAGATAGAGCCGCAGGTTGATCGGCTCCACGCTTTCATCCGTCAACGCGAGATCGAACATCGCTCGATACCCGTTGATCGAGCGCAGCGGCCTCACCGAGGTGATCTCGATGCGACCGCGGGAGGCCGTGATGATGGGGACGAGCTTCAGGTTTTCGCCCAACCCCGGGAGCTCTCCGCCGGCGAAGTCCACCACGAAACGCCACGAGAAGTAGGTGCGCTTGCGGCCGATGATGCCGCCGATGCCGGTGCGCGTCGCGCAGACGCGCGCGAGATCCACGGCGATCGGATTCTCGCGGCACCAGTACAGCCGGTACGCGAACAACAATTCCTGGCCCTTCTGCGGCTTCTCGGCCGGATTCCAGAAGGCCACGATGTTGTCCGAGGTCTCGTCCTCGGTCGGGATCTCCACCAACATGACGGCGCCCTTGCCCCAGCCGATCCGCGGCTCCACCCAGACGTCCGGACGCTTGTCGTAGAACACGCCGTCGTCCTGGTATTGCTCGAACCGCCGCTCCCGCTGCATGAGACCGAACCCGCGCGGATGCTCGTCGGTGTAGGAATTGACGCGCAGGCCGGCTGGATTCATGAGCGGCCGCCAGATCCACTCGCCGCTGCCGCTCCAGATCTGCAACCCGTCGGAGTCGTGGATCTCCGGGCGCCAGTCATTGTCCACGCGCCGGTCGTTCTTGCCGACGAGGAACATGCTCGTGCACGGCGCGATGCCCAGCCGCTCGATCTGCTTGCGCGGGTACAGGGCCGCATCGATATCCATGGTGAGCGGCTCGGCCGCGTCGATGATGAAGCGATAGGCTCCGGCGACACTCGGCGAGTCCAACAGGGCATGGATCGTCAGGACGCTCGAATCCTTGGGCGGCTTTTCCAGATAATAGGCGACGAAGTCCGGGAACTCCTCGGGGGTTGGCGCGCCGCAGTCGATGGCCAGGCCCCGCTGAGACATTCCGTACTGCCGATCGATATCGACTGCGCGGAAATAGGATGCCCCCTGAAACGCGGCGAAATCACGTATCCAGTCCGTATGGAACAACAGGCGGAAGCCCGCGAAACCCAACCTCGTCGGAATGTCGTTGCCGTGCAGGCCACTGTTGCCGTAGTCGAACATGCTCGGGTCGTACAGGATCTCCTGAGCAAAGCCGCCGTCGACGGTGAACATCCGCACCGGCTTGCGGATCATGAAGCCGAGATGGAAGAAGCGTACCTGGAAACGCAGGCCCTCCCCGGCCCACAGTGAATGCTCGTCCCGAAAGCGAATCGCCTGCCAGTGATCCCAGTCGAGGTGCTCGATGGCCGGCGGCAGATGCTCGTTAGGCGCCTGATAAGGCGCATTGGCGAGCGTGCGGGCCATCCCCTTCAACCGTGCGTAGTCGAACGGCTGGCGCAGGGGCTGCGGCGCGGGGCGCGCCGCCACCGCATCCTCGGAGGCTGCCCACGACAGCGGGGCGGCGACAGACAAAGCCGCGGCGGTGCCCTGCAAAAACCGGCGGCGATCGGTGGTCGGGGTGTGTCCGTCTGGAGTGGAGCCTGGGGGCGTCGAATGCTCGGAAGCGTCTTCTGAATGGATCATGGTCGGAAATTCTAAAGTCTGTCGCGAGCATTATCACCGAAAAGGATCCGGCTATTTGAGGTTCATCTCGAGCCGCACCTTCCCGCTGTCGGTGGTCTTGGGGGTGCCGTTGATGATGAAGACCCGCGACGCGTCGATCCCGCCTTGCGCCAGCAGCACGTCCTGAATCGCCCGCGTCCGCCGCTTACCCAACTCCTGGAGGTCGGCATCCGGAACGTCAGTGTGGCTGATGAGCGCCGACTCGAGATCGGGAATGGCCGTCTCCACGGGAGGCGTATCCTTCTTGCTCTTCGCGTTCTGGATCGCCTGAACGGAATCGGGCAGCGCCGCCTCCTTGCCCAGCTCCGCCTGATATTCGGCCAGCAGCAAGCGGTAGTGCTGCAACGGATCCGTCAACTCCGGCGGCAGAGCCGGCGCCTGCTGCGGCCCGCCCGCGCCACCCGCCGTCGTGCCCGCGCCACCCGCAGGCGCCGCCGCGCTACCACCGCCCGTATTCTCAGTACCCGCCGCCGCAGTTGCGGCCGCGCCCTTTCCCTTAACTGACGCCGTCTTCTTCCCCGATTTGGCGCTGTCCGCGCGCGCCACCAACTTCGCGTTGAGCCGCCGCTTCGCCAACACGGGCCGATCGAGGTCAGGCGAGAACACGATCGGCACGTCGAGCTCCAACTGCGTTTTTTCCTGAAGCGCTTTCGTCAACTGATTGAGCTTGTCCTTCGATGCGTCATCGAGCGCCGCGCTGCCCGGGTCGAAATCGACGTACTTCATCTCCTCGCCATGCCCGCCAAACAGATGCCCGAGCGCGGCAAACGGCGCCAGGGCCACCTTTTCGATGAGGTGCACGAAGGCCATCCAGATGATGGGCCCCACCTTGAACTGCGGATCGTCGAGACTGCCCGTAATGGGCAGCGGGAGATCGATCACTCCGTTGCGATCCTTCAGCAGCGCGATGGCGAGCTTCAACGGCAGGTGCACCGCATCCGGACTGTCCACCTTCTCGCCCAGCTGCAACTGATCGATCACGAAGTGCTGCTCCGCCGTCAACTTGCGCTGCTCCACCTTGTAAGACAGGTCGACGGACAACTTGCCCTTGTCGATCTTGTACCCGGCGAAGCGGCCGGAGTACGGCGTCATGGTGGTGAGCTCCAGGCCCTTGAAGCTCATTTTGATATCGGAGTAGACGGTCGCGGCCAACAGGTTCATCTCGCCGCCGATGACCACCGGCGCGTACCGATCCACCTTGCCCTCGAGCTTCACCTTCGCTCGCGACTTCGGGTCGGAGGACAGGCCGTCGATCGTCCCGTTCAGCATCTGAATGCCGACGGCAAAGTTGGGTTGGATCCAGAAGTCCGCATAGTTCGCGGACCCGTTGATGACTTTCACGCTGCCGATGGAGATCGGCATGCTCGTCCCGGAGTCCTGCGCGGCGGCATCAGGTGCTGCCGCCTCCGCGGGGGGCGCCTTCCGCTTGTGCGACCGGTGTCCATGCTTCGCGCCCGAGCCGGCGGCAGTGCCGGCAGCGGTGCCAGTGCCAGTGCCAGTGCCAGTGCCAGCGGCAGTGCCAGTGCCAGCGGCAGTGCCAATGCCAGCGGCAGTGCCAGTGCCAGCTGCGGTGCCAGTACCGGCTGCAGTGCCAGTGCCGGCGCTGGCGCTGGCATTCGCGGCTGCCGCGTTCACATCCGCGGACGCTTTCTTCGCGTCAGACTCGGCCGCGTTCGCGTGCGCTACCTTGACTACACCGCCCTGGGCATTGGCCGCACCCAACTGCGTCGCCATACTTGGCGCGCCTTTCTTCGGCCCCGCCAATACTTCCTTCACATTCACCGTGCGATCCGGTGCGATGATGACGCGTGCGTACGGCTCCTGCGCCGTAATTGTCTTGATTCGCAACGCCGCCGGCTCGGAGCTGTACTGAAGCCCCGCCACCTTCAGATCCTTCCACTTGATGAACGACTGCTTCAGCTCGTCAACGGTGCGCAGCCCGGCGACACCCACGTCCCCTTGCACCGAAAGCGCGCCACTCGCTGCTTTCTTGATGTCGAGCTGCGTACCGAGGCGCCCAGCCTGCAATGTCATCGCCGTGCGCTGCGCAATGATAGGTTGGAACATCGTGAGATCGAGTTGTGCCAGATCGACATGCGCCGTGATGTCGCTGTTGGCACTCGGCGCCAGTTGCGCGGTTGCCTTGAGCGTTCCGCCCTTGTTGATTGTCGTCTGTGCCGTGACATCCAGGCGGGCGTCCGGCTTCGTGTTATAGCCGGCGACGTGGATATCGAGAGGATCCAGGACAACAGCCAGCGCAGGGGTGGTTTGACGATCCTCGGCCGAGATCTTGAGCCCGTCGATCGAGATGTCGGGCACGGAAACCACCCAGGCGGGCGCCGCCTTCCCACCGCCGGAGCCCGCCGCTGGCGACGCTGCCGATGCGGCTCCACCACTGGAGCCCGCCGCCGGTGCTGCCGATGCGGTCTCCGCCGATGACGCGGCTCCAGCTGAACCGGCCGCTGAAACCCCGGCGCTTCCCCCGGCGGGGGTAGAGCCGGGCGCCGGGGTCGTCAACTCCAATAAGTTGAGCTTCCCCTCCCGGCTGAGCCAGGCGTTCACCTCGCCCCCGGTCAGACTCACCTTCCCGATGTCCACCGTCCGCTGCGCGACATCGACCTTCGTTTCCTGAACGTCGAGCTTGCCGAGCGTGACATAGTCCAGGGTCCCCTTG
>DASZVD010000525.1:0-9890 GCA_035547375.1 Steroidobacteraceae bacterium | reverse complement strand
GTCGGCGGCGCGCGGCCGCAGAATGAACGCCGCCGCATGATCGCAGGCGAGGCTCACGAAGAGGTTGGGGTAGAGGAGCTCGCCCTTGTGGCGCACCTTCTCGTCATCGTTCAGTGTTGGAAAGGCGCGGCGCGTCGTCGTGCCGGTCGCAGTGAAGGTGTAAGCGCCCGCGCGATGTGGGATCCCGCGCTCCCAGTCGAGATCGGCGCCGCCTCGCTCGCGGAATGCCGGGACGAGCGCACACAGCTCCGGGTGGACTCCGGCGCAGTGATAGCACTCGTTGTAGTTCTCGCAGATGATTTTCCAGTTCGCGGCCACCTGATATTCGATGGTCCGCCCGATGCGCAGCTCACTCAGCGGGTAGCGTCGCACGCGCTCCAGGGCCGCGCCGGCCTGCTCCCGGAAAGGCTTGGCCGCCGCGGGCGTCAGGTGCAGGAAGACGAACCCTCCCCAGGTGTCGACCCCAACGGGATACAGGCTGAAGCCCGATTTGTCGAAGCCGGCCGCAGTGCTCAGGTGAGGCGCCGCGAGCAAGCGGCCGTCGAGGTCGTACGTCCACTGGTGATAGGGACACACGATGCGGCCCGCGGCGATGCCTCCCGGGGTGTTTGGACGGCACAGGCGGGCTCCCCTGTGGCGGCACACGTTGTAGAACGCCCGGAGTTGGTTGTCGCGGTTGCGGACCAGAATGACGCTCTCGCCCAGCACATCCAGTACCTGATGCGCTCCCAGCTCCTCCTCGCGGCCGACACAGATCCATTCGCGGAAGAATATCTTCTCGCGCTCCAGGCCGTACACGCGCTCGGATCTGTACCAGGTCGAGGGCAGGGTGGGCTCCAGAGTCTTGCCGGGGGTCGTTTCCATGCTCAGGCGCTCTGCAGGAGACCGGGAGCGGTGCGGATGGGCGTATCGCGTCGGACGATCGGATTCGTATCCAACTCCTGCGCGTAGCGGTGGCCGCTGTACACGGCGTGGACGATCGCACCGGGCGCGAGGGCGTCGCCGATCCGAGTGACGGACTCGATGCCAACGTCGGCAAGATGGCTCTGCCGCGCGACGAGGGCGTGATAGAGGGCGTCATTCGGGAAGCGGGCGCCGACGATGATGAGCGAGCCACACGCCAAGCGGGTTTTCTTGTCGGTGAATTGGCTGGCGAGCGTCAGGACTCCGGGCTCGAAGGCGGTAACGCGCGACAGGGTGTGCAGGGCGATTCCACAGCTGGCGAGCGCGCGGTGGGTCTGCGGCTGCTCGTTGCTCATGATGTTCCAGGCGGACGCGTGACCGGCAGGCGTGACGTAGGCCACCCGGTGGCCGCGCTTCGCAACGTACTCCGCGAGGGCGCTTCCCATGTAATAGTTGTCGTAGTCGAATACCACTACAGGATCTTCGAGCTGCGCTCCCCGGGCAATGTCGTCCGGTGTGAAGACATTCGGGCCCTCCAGGGCTTCCCCGGGAACCTCGAGAGGGGAATACAACAGGCGGGCCCAGTGCGAGCCGGTGGCGATCACGACGTGCGTGTTGCCCAGCTCCAGGATGTCGTCCGCGGATAACTCGTTGCCGCGATAGAGATTGAAGCTCGAGAGTCTCTCGAGCTGGCCGCGCCGCCAGTCGAGCACACGGCCCCAGGCCGACAGGCCCGGCAGGCGGGTCTCGAAACGCAGCCGGCCGCCGATGTCCGCGGCGGCTTCCGCGAGAGTCACCTCGTAACCGCGCCGCGCCAGAGTCAGGGCGCAGTCGAGGCCGGAGGGACCTGCCCCCACCACGAGAACCGGCGAGGGGCGGCCGGCGGGCGCGACCTTTTCGGGGTGCCAGCCACGGCGCCATTCCTCGCCGATGGTGGGGTTTTGCGTGCAGCGCACCGGGACGCCGTCGTGCCAGCTCGAGATGCAGATGTTGCAGCCGATGCACTCGCGGATGTCCTGCTCCCGGCCCGTGTCGATCTTGTTCGGCAGGAACGGATCGGCGATCGACGGGCGCGCGGCGCCGATGAGATCCAGCACCCCGCGCCGGATCTGGCCGGCCATGGTATCGGGCGAGGTGAAGCGGCCTACCCCGACCACGGGTTTCCGGGTGATCTTCTTGACGAAGTCGATGACCGGCTCGTGACTGCCTTCCGCGGTGAACCGCGACGGCGCGCAGTCGGTGGGCGAGGAGTCCATTTTCACGTCCCACAGGTCGGGTACGTCGGCCAACAGCTCGACGACCTCGTGCGCCTCCGATGCGGCGACTTCGCTCGGACGGCTGCGCAGCTCTTCCAGGCTGATGCGCAGGGCGACCGCGCACTTGTCACCAACGGCTTCACCGGTCGCCTCGAGCAGCTCGCGCACGATGCGGACCCGGTTGCGCACCGGGCCGCCGTACGCATCGGTGCGCCGATTCCACTCGGGCAGCAGGAATTCGTACGGCAGATAACCCATGCCCGCGTAAACGTAGACGATGTCGAATCCCGCGGTGCGCGCCTTGCGCGCCGCTTCGGCCTGCCAGCGGATGAGGTCGCGGATGTCGCGGGCATCCATGGCGCGGGAGCGCTGATTGCCCATGAAGTTCACGTGGGTGGCCATCCACGAGATGCCCGAGGGCGACATCGGCGGAGTGCGGTTCGTGCGGTTCATGACCGAGCCGCCGCCGTGCCAGAGCTCGACACCGGCGAGCGCGCCGTGCTCGTGGACGGCATCGGTCATCAGCGCGTGGGCACGAATGTCGTCGTCGTCCCAAAGGGTTGCGAAGGGGAGCGGCGCATCGTCCGAGCTGGGATCGATGGAAACGTAGCCCGAACAGACGACGCCCCAGCCGCCCTCGGCCTTCATGCCACGAAAGGCGGCGCGCATGCGCGGCATCGTGTTCGTCATCCCGCTCGCGTGCGGCACGGCATAGAACCGGTTTCGCGCCGTGACCGGACCGATCGGCACGGGCTCGAACAAGACGTCGTAGCGCGGATTGCGCGACATGGTGCTCCCACGTTCGAATTTCGGCCGAGTATATCCAGATACGACGGGCGCGCAAAATAATTGAGCACTTGTACAATAGTGGTGTGCCGGAACCGATCCACCCGGAGGAAAAATCCATGCCTCTTGCGCGGTTGCTGTGTGTACTCGCTTCGCTCCTGACGTGGCTGGCCCTGCCGGCACGCGCCGCCGACACGCCTGACACGCCCGAGCCCGGCTCGGTCGAGGAGATCGCGCAGGCGACCACGGAGCCGCGTTTTCTGTCGCCGTGGGTGTCGTACCTGCCGGCCTCGGCGACGGTGGTCTCGCCGCGAGCCTTCTTGCACCGCATTCCCGGCGCTCCGGGCGAGCTCGTCGAATCGGCGCAGGCGTATGCGTATTGCCGGGCGCTCGCGGCGTCATCGCCCCGCGTGCGCGTCTTCACCATCGGGCGCTCCGAAGAAGGGCGCGACATCATTCTCCTGGCCATCGCGGATGAGGCCGGAATACGACACCTGGAGGAGCTGAAGGCGGCCTCCGCGGCGCTGGCCGATCCGCGCAGGACGGATGCGGCCGCGGCGGAGCGCCTGATCGCGGCGGGGCGGCCGATCTATTATTTCAACGCCGCGCTGCACTCCGACGAGACCGGCTCGACCGAGACCATGCTGGAGATGGCGTACCGCCTGGCGGTGTCGGAGCAACCGCAGATCCGGCGGATCCGGGAGAACCTGGTCGTGCTGATCAACCCGGTCTCGAACCCCGACGGGCGCGACAAGCAGGTGGAGTGGTTCTACCGGTACCTGAAGGGGAAGACGGTCCTCGAGAATCTGCCGCGCGGCGCGCCGCCGTACTGGTCGAAGTACGCCTTCGTGGACATCAATCGCGATGCGCACCAACAGGTGCACGAGACCACGAAAGCCGTCTACCGCATGTTTTTCGACTGGCACCCGATCGCGGTGCACGACCTGCACGAGAGCGTGGCGCTGTTGATGACCTGGAACGGCACGGGGCCGGTCAATGAGCACGTCGATCCGCTGTCCTACAGCGAGCGCCTGGAGCTGAGCTTCCACGAAGTGCAGACGTTGGGCGGCCTGGGGATGCCGGGCGTGTGGACGTGGAACTTCGGGGATGACTTCGCGCACCTGTTCCTGGATTCCATCGGCCTCAATCACAACTCCATGGGGCGGGGTTACGAGACGTTCGGCAACGGGACGGCCGAGACCTTGACGCAGACCACGCCCCCGGACGAGAGCAGCGTCGACTGGTACCGGCCCGTGCCGGCGCCCGCGACGCCGTTTCGTTGGTCTGCGCGCGACAACCTCAATTACATGGAGACCGCCGCGCTGTCCGCCCTCGATCGCGTGGCGCAGGAGCCGAAGACCTATTTGCGCAACTTTTATCTGAAGGGGTTGCACTCCTGGCAGGCGGGCCTGAACGAGGCGCCCTTCGCATTCCTCATCCCCGACGATCAGGGGGACCCGATGCGCGTCGCGCAGATGGTGGGACGGCTGCTGTCGCTCGGTATCGAGGTGCACCGTGCCGCAGCGCCCCTGACATTGAAGGACGGCTCGTACCCGGCCGGCACGTATGTCGTCCGACTCGATCAGCCTTATCGCAACTATGCGGTCGATCTCCTGACGCCGTCGCACTTCGCCAAGGATGCCGGCGAGCCCTATGACGATGTGTCGTGGGAGTTTCCCGCTCACTATCATCTCACCGCGACGCCGACAGCGGATCCGCAAGTCCGCGCCGCCAGCCTGACCCAGCTGACCGCGGCGCCTTACCCGCAGGGGCACGTGTCCGGGTCGGGCCCGGTTCACGTGTTGAAAGACACGGGACAGGAGGGATTGCTGGAGGCGCGTTACCGGCTGGCGCGCTTCAAGGTCTCGATCGCCGAGCGATCATTCAACATGGCCGGCGTGGAGTACCCGGCCGGCTCATGGATCATTCCCGCCCAGGCGGGGAGCGAAACCGCCGTGCAGGACATCGCCCGGCGGTTGGGATTGGACTTCGTGTCGGTGGGCGAGGCGCCGGCGGTCGCGAGTCACCTCGCCCCGGTGCCCCGACTGGGCGTGTGGGTGCCTTGGGCCGACACCGACACGATCGGCTGGCTGCGTTATTCACTCGACCAGCGTCATATCCCTTACAGCTACGTGCGTGACGAGGACATCCGGGCCGGGAAGCTGCACGAAAAGTATGACGTGCTGCTCTACGGCCACGTGGATCTCGAGCTGGCGGAGCAGATCCAGGGAATTCCCAAGGCCTGGGGCCCGATGGCGTTCGAGAAGACGAAGGCAACCCCGAGCCTCGGGACACCCGCGGAATCCGCCGACATCACCGGCGGCATCGGCTGGACCGGGATGGCCGAGCTGCAGAAGTTCGTGGACTCGGGCGGCCTGCTGATCACGTTGGGGAGCGGCTCGATGCTCCCGCTCGAAGGCGGCATCGTGCGGGGTGTTCGTCGCGAATCCGGCGGCGTGCCACGCAGCGCGCAAGGTGGGGGCGCCGCGGCGGGAGCTGCCGCGAACGATGCCGTGACGAGAACTCCTGGATCCCATTTGCGTGTGACGTTTGCGCGTCCGAATCATCCGATCGCCTATGGTTACCCGACGCGCACTTACGTCTTCCGCCAGAACTTTCCTTTGTACGCTACGCCCCGGCGTTGGCTGCGGATGGCTTATTGCACTACGTGTCTCGACGGTCCCGTCGATCCCAGCGGGGTGGTTTTGCAGTGGGGGGATCGTGACGGCCAGCCGCTCGTCATCAGCGGCCAGGCCTGGGGAGAGGACAATCTCATCGGGCGCCCCGCCATCCTGGATCTGCCGGAAGGATCGGGGCACGTGGTGGCGTTCAATTTCAATCCGCTGCACCGGGATCTCAATCGCGGCGATCAACGGCTGCTGTGGAACGCTATCATCAACTGGAAGTCCATACTGGCCCCTTCACCTTGAGAGTGCGCCGCCGCAGTGATGCCGATGCCGCGTTGCCTGGTTCCGCTGTATCTGTTCTGCCTGATGCTCGTGGGCTGCCGCACGACTGCGCCGCCGACCGCCCGGCCGGCCGCGCCGGCGACGCTCTACGAGCGAGGTCGGTGGGGCGACCTGCCCGGCTGGGAGACGGACGCCATGCAGGAAGGCTGGCAGGCTTTTCTTGAAAGCTGCCGGGCGCTTCGCTTTCGTGCGGAATGGGCGACTCCCTGCAACGCGGCGCAGACACTCACGGCCACGTCCGCGACGGTCGTGCGCGCTTATTTCGAGACCTACTTCGAGCCATACAGGGTCGTAAAGCGCACGGGAATGACGGAAGAGGCGACCGGGCTCATCACGGGATACTTCGAGCCGCTTCTTCACGGCGCGCGCACGGCCTCCATCCGGTACATGGCCCCGCTCTATGCGCCACCGCCCGACCTGCTGATCGTGGATCTTGCTTCGCTCTATCCTGAGCTGCAAGGCAAGCGGGTGCGCGGGCGCCTCGACGGTAACAAGGTCATTCCGTACTACACGCGCGCCGAGCTGCCTGCGGATCCTACACTGCGGGGGCACGAGATCGTCTGGGTCGACAACGCCTTCGATGCCTTGATGTTGGAGGTGCAGGGATCAGGCCGGGTGCAGCTGCCCGACGGCAAAGTGATCCGCTTGCAATACGCCGACCAGAACGGTCAGCCCTATCATTCCATCGGCCGCTATCTCGTCGCGATCGGCGCGCTGACGGTGGAGGAGGCGACCCTGCCGGGGATCCGTGCCTGGCTCGTCGCCCATCCCGGGCGGTTGCACGAGGTGTTGAATGCCAATCCCAGCGTCGTGTTCTTCAGCGAGGCGCCGCTCGGGGACCCCAAGTTGGGGCCGAAGGGAGCACAAGGCATTGCGCTGACGGCGGGCCGCTCGATCGCCGTCGATCCGGCGTGGATCCCGCTTGGTACACCCGTGTTTCTGGCAACGACCCTGCCGGACTCGAATGCTCCGTTGCAGCGGTTGGTCATTGCACAGGACACGGGTGGCGCGATCGCGGGCGCGCCGCGCGCCGACTATTTCTGTGGCAGCGGGCCGCAGGCGGCGGAGCTTGCGGGGAAGCTGCGGCAGCAAGGCAGCCTGTGGCTGTTGTGGCCGAAGAGCGTACCGCTGCCGCGCACCTAGTAGGCGGTCAGCTCCTTGTGAGTTTCGGGAGTCACCGGCAGGCCACTTGGACCCGCGAACACGATCGGCACGGACAACACGGTCATGCCGTCGTTGCGGATGACCGCAAAGTGCAGGTGCGGGCCCGAGCTGAAGCCGGTGCTGCCGGAGTTGGCGATGTACTGGCCCCGGCCGACGTGCTCTCCGATGTGTACCCGGATCGAATCCCAATGGAGGTGGCCGTACAGCCCGATGGTGCCGTCCGCGTGCAGGATGGTGACCTGATTCGCCTGGTCCAGCATGACGGGCGACACGCCACCCAGGAACTTATCGTGCCGGGCATCGATCACCGTGCCCTCGCGTGCCGCGTAGACGGGAGTTCCGTCCGGGAGTGCGATATCCACGGCATACCGACTATCCGGTGTGGTGTGGGTGAATGTCGATGGGTAAGCCTGTGAGATGACGAACGTGGAGCCAATGGCGAAGGGCGCGCGATAGGGACGATCGGGGTGGTGTTCCGCGTCCGGTGCTCCCGGGGCGGCCATCCATCTGTATCGGAGGCTCGATTTGCCGCGGCCCGCGTTCGCGACAGTGATCAGGAGCTCGCGGCTCCTGGGCCGGAGGACCTTGTAATACTCAGCCCCGCTCGGGATTCTGGGGTCGTCCGATGCGTTGATCGTCAACCTGAAGGTGGCGACGCACAAGCAGGCATTCACGGCCGTGAAGTCAGTGACGCCCTGGTGGTCGGCTCGTTCGATAGTGAGGTTGAGGCTGCCGTCCTCGTGGGCGAGGGTAAAGGTCGATGTGGACTCATTCCGTTGCGCCGCCGGCGGCGCGCTATCGGTGAACACCCACTGGCCGTTGGCGTCCTTGTATTTGTAGGCGGTTTGTGCCGGCAAGACCCCGCTGTCCAAGGCGAGCGCCAGCGACAGTAGCGCCGTTGTCGTGGCCGTTGCCATGACGCTTCGTGGGGCGCGCCACGGTTCGTTCGTGGCCACCGGCTATTGCGCGCAGGCCGTCTGGACCGCCTGCCGGGCCACTTCGCGCCGCAGGTCGGCTTCGGCATCCGTCAGGTAAGTCCGGTTGCCGTCGGCGTCGGTCTTGAAGAGCCGCGCGGCGTCCTTGATGTCGTTGTATTGCTGGCGCGCGGCCGCGCAGCGCTGCTCGCGCAGGTGCGCTTCCTGTTGCTTCGCCCGGTCCTCGAGGACCTGTTGTTTCCTGCGCTGGCTGTCCTCTTCCTTCAGCAGCTGCCGCTCCTTGGCGAGGCGCTGCGCTTCGGCGGGGTCGGCCTGTTGGACCTCGACCTCGGTCTTCTTCGCCGTGTTGGTGGTGGGGCGGTCGGAGTAAGTGACATGCCCCTGGGCGTCGACCGATTTATAAACCTCGTCGGCGTGCGACGGCATCGGGATGAGCGCGGCGAGCAGTCCCGCCCAGACGGCGTCCCGCCAGCCAAAGCTCACCGTGCGTGATGAAAGTGGCACGTCACACTCCTTCAAGCCCTCGCAGCTTACTGCGCCGCGGCTCGGCGGGATGAGGATTCAGATCACACAATCGGGACGACGATCCGTCCGGCTTCCCGCTGGTGGAGCAGCCGGCAAGCCCTCGGCACGGCGCCGGATGTTATGATCCCGTGCCGTTTGCACTCGGGGTGGCCATTCCAGGGGTCTATGCGCGACCGGGCGAGCGGCCTGTCGCAGGCCACGACGCTGCGGCCGCGGACTGTCGGGGTGAGCGTGAAGACCAGCTTTTGAGAATAGGGAGAGCCATGACCGCGGGTCACAAGATTCTGGGTTGCCTCGCGTTGCTGGCGGCCGGCTCCGCAGCCGCCGGCGCGGAGCCGGTTGCCGGGAGCGATTGGCCGTTGAACGGGCGCACGTTTCACGAAGAGCACTTCTCGCCCCTGCGGCAGATCGGTCCGTCGAATGTGGCGACGCTCGGGCTCGCGTGGGAGTTCGACGGATTCGTGGTGAGAGGCCGGACGCACAGGGGCGTCGAAGCTTCGCCGTTGCTCGTCGACGGCGTGTTGTATTTTTCCGGGCCGTGGAGCGTGGTGTACGCCGTTGACGCCCGCTCCGGTAAGCTCCTTTGGCAGTACGATCCGGCCGTTGTCGGACAATGGGCTCGTAAAACCTGTTGCGACGTCGTCAATCGCGGCGTCGCATTCTGGGAAGGGCGCGTGTATGTAGCGACGCTCGACGGGTATCTGGTGGCGCTGGATGCGAAGAAGGGACGACTGCTGTGGCGCGTCGATACATTCATCGATCGCGTGAAGATGAACTACTCGAGCACCGGTGCGCCGCGCATCGCCGGGAAGTATGTCGTCATCGGCAATGGCGGCGCGGAAATGGGCGCGCGCGGCTATGTGTCCGCCTACGATCTGCAGACGGGCAAGCTCGCCTGGCGCTTCTTCACGGTTCCGGGTGACCCGAAGAAGGGGCCGGACGAGAGTCCCGAGGTCACGCTGGCTCGCCGCACCTGGAGCCCCAACTCGCGGTGGGATCTCGGCGGCGGCGGCACTGTGTGGGATTCGATGGTGTACGACCCGGATCTCAACCTCCTGTACATCGGTGTGGGCAACGGTTGTCCGCACCCGGTGTGGAGCCGCAGTCCCGGCGGCGGCGACAATCTCTTCCTGAGCTCCATCGTGGCCTTGGATGCGACGTCGGGCAGGATGCGCTGGTACTACCAGACCACGCCGGCGGACAGTTGGGATTTCACCGCGACCCAGAACATGATTCTGGCGGATCTGGACATCGGCGGCAGCCGGCGCCCGGTGTTGATGCAGGCGCCCAAGAACGGCTTCTTCTACGTCCTAGACCGGAAATCGGTCGAGCTGTTGTCCGCCGAGCCGTAT
>DASZVD010000524.1:0-3792 GCA_035547375.1 Steroidobacteraceae bacterium | reverse complement strand
ATAGTCGCCACGCTGCAGGTTCACCTTGGCCCGCGGGCCGACAACGGAGTGATCGGGATCATGACCAGCCTCACCAAGACGTCCGACAGTCTCTCTGGCTTCGCCTCACAACCCCGTTTTCTGCGCTACGTCAGCGGCGGCGCCGCGGCCTTGATCCTGCTGTGGCTCATCTGGCCTTTCAATTCCGTGCCGACCGGCAGCCGCGGCGTCGTCACCCAGTTCGGCCGGATCGTCGGCATCGAGCCCGAGGGGCTCGCGATCCTGCCGCCGTGGCAGCGAATCACGCTCTTCAGCATCCGCGCCGAGCAGGCTGACATCGAGAATGCCGACGGCAGCACCAGCGATACGCAACCGGTCAAGGTATCGATGACCGTCCGCTACAGCATCATGCCGGACAAGGTCGCCGAGGTTTACGAGAAGTACACGCACAACGGCGACCTCTCCTCCTACGTCCAGACGGCGACCCAGGAAATCTTCAAGGCGGTGACCGCGCGCTACGTCGCAACAGACCTCATCAGCAAGCGCGCCGACGTCTCAACCGACATCAATCAGGCACTGCGCGCCAAGCTCGCGATCTATGGCGCGCAGGTGATCAACATCGACATGCGCAACTTCTCCTTCTCGGCCTCATACATGGCCGCCATCAACGACAAGGTCACCCAGGAGCAGCTGCGGCTGGCCGCGGAAAACCGGCTCAAGACCGTCGAAGCCGAGCAGAAGCAGAAAGTCGCCGTCGCGGAAGCGGAAGCCAACGCCGTCAAGGCCAAAGCCGACGGCGACGCGTACGCCACCCTGAAAGACGCCACCGCCCAGGCCGAAGCCCTGCGCATCCAGAACCAGGCCCTGGCCCAGAGCAAGGACGTTCTCGAGCTGCGACGCATCCAGGTCGAGCAGACCAAGGCGGAGCGCTGGAACGGCCAGCTCCCCCAGAACGTGTACGCGGGCGCGCCGATCCCGTTCTTGAACGTGCACTGAAGCCGCCGCGCCGGATACCCGAGCCACTCGTCGCGACGCACGACTCGCCGCGACGCACGACTCGCCGTGGCGCCTCAATCCTGCGGCCGGTAATGATCCGCCTGATGCGCGGGGGTAACGCTGTGGCTGTAGCTCTTGCGCGGAATCGGCAGCATCTGCCTGTCCCACGCGGCCCACTTTTTCTTGAGGTCCGCCAGAATGTCCGGGTGCTTCTGCGCGAGATTGGCGCGCTCGCGCTGGTCGACGACGACATCGAACAGGAATTCGTTGTCATTGATCTTCAGATACTTCCAATCGCCGGACCGTACCGCCCGCTGATGATTGGCTTTGTAGCGCCAGTACAGTGTGCGCTCCACGGGAGGCGTCGCGTCGCGCAGCATGGGCAGCAGGTTGATCCCGTCGGAAGGATAGGCCGGATCCGGCTCGCCGCCGACTGCCGCCAACAAAGTGGGCAGCCAGTCCATGCTGATCGCGACCTGGGAACAGACGCTGCCGGCAGGTAGCTGGTGTGGCCAGCGGATGAGCGCGGGGACGCGGATACCGCCCTCCAACAGCTCGGTCTTCTGTCCGGTGAAAGGCCACATCTTCGAGAAGCGCTCCCCGCCGTTGTCGCTGGTGAACACGACTATCGTATTGTCGGCCAGCCCGCGCCGGCTGAGCGTCTCCAACACCCGGCCGACCTGCTCATCGAGCGCCTCCACCATACGGCCATAGACCGCCAGGTTGCCGCCATCGTAGTCGAAGATATCCTTCAGCTCGCGCGAGACGGCTTCGTCATCCGGCCCTTCCCACGGCCAATGGGGCGCCGTGAAATGCAGTGAGAGAAAGAACGGGACATCCGCATTGACCCGCTCGAGATAGTCCACCGCCCGGTCACCGAGGAGCGTGGTGTAGTAACCGGCACGGTGAACCGGCACTTCACCTTCGTAGAGATCTTCCGGGGTTTTGGCGTCGGCCTCGGGCTTGTGTGTGAAATAGTCGACGTCGCCGCCATAGTTGCCGAAGAACTCCTCGTAACCGCTCTTCAGCGGCCCGAAGTTCGGCAACGAGCCGAGGTGCCACTTGCCGATCAAGGCCGTGTGATAGCCGGCCGCCCGTAGTAAGGATGGCAAAGTCGGATGCGAAGGCGGCAGACCGATCGTGTCGCTCGCCCCCGGTATCGGCTCCTCCAGTCCACCGCGGAGCCGGTATTGATACCGCCCGGTAATGAGCGCGAAGCGGGTCGCCGAGCAGACCGCTGAGTTGGCGTACGCCTGGGTCAACCGGACTCCATCTGTGGCGAGCGTATCGATGTGCGGCGTCCGGTAGTCCGTCTGACCGTACACGCTCAAGTCGGCGTAGCCCATGTCGTCCGCGAGAATGAACAGGATGTTCGGCTTTTGCAGGCCGGCAGAAGCGACGCGCCAGCGCAGGCCGGCAGCCAGCGCACCAAGGGCTGCCGTATGCAGGAAACGACGCCGGGGAATCGTGTTGACTGTCATTTCAGAACCTTGCGTTGAACGTGAGACCGAAGAACCGACGCGCCTCGTTCGGCACGCACACGGCGGTGTTGCCGAACGGGATGCCGGCCTGCGATTCGCGCTCTATGCAGTATTGCGTGCCCGTGAGATTCTTGCCCCAAACCGACAGATCGTACTGCCGCGTCGCTCCGAACTGATAGGCGGCGCGGGAGTTGAACAGCCAGTAACCCGGCTCGATCTGGTCGGGAGAATTGACGAGGTCGAAGTGCTGCGCCCCGGTATAGGACCAGTTGCCTTCGAGCGACACCGTGCCGCCGGGGGCGGCCCATTCCTTGCGCACGAGCCCGCTCCAGGTGACCTTCGGCGAGGCGATGAGCTCGCTCCCCACCAGGGCGCCGTCGGATTGCGCCAACGCGGAGCCCACTTCCTTCACTTCGCTGTGCAGCAGCCCCAGCGAGGTCTTGAGGTACCAATCCACCGTGGGCGCCCATTCGAGCTCCTCCTCGAAGCCGTAGGACTGGGTGCGCGGGACGTTGGTGTAAACCGGATTCAAGCCGGTGCCGGGCGTATTGAGCGGCAGAAACAACTGCTGGTTGCGCCAGTCATTGAGGAAGATCGCGCTGTTCGCCCGGACCCGGTTATCGAACCACTGGCCCTTGAGGCCCACTTCATAGGTCAACAGGTGCTCGGGCAACACCTCGCTGCCGCCGCGAGCGGTGTAGTCCAATGCACCGATACTGACGCCGCCCGCCTTGAATCCGCGCGAGACGCTCGCGTACGCGAGGGTATGCGCGTCGAAGCGATAATCGATCGAGATCTTCCCGCCCACCAGGTTGCTCTCCAGGTCGTACGGCGTGTTGGCGAAGCACTCGGTGAAAGGCAATGGCGCCGGGCAGGCCAGTCGCAGCGCGCTCCCGGCCGGAACCTGAGTGGCGCCGACCAATAACTGATTGATGGTGCCGTCACCCACGAAGGCCGTCGGATCCGTGGGCATCGTCTGGGTGACGATGCCGTCCTGCACCACCCCCGACTTTTTCTCCGACGTGAAGCGCAGGCCCGCCGTCAGCCGGAGCTTCTCCACGGGCTCGAACTCGAGCTGCCCGTAGCCGGAATAAACCTTATCCATCTGGCGCGTGACGGTGAACGGAATGAATGAAGTGAAGCCGTCGGCGGGGATCGACGCCCCGGGCACGGTCACGTTCGTGAGCGCCGGGTTGGCGCGCGAAGCGAGAGTGGTCCAGAAGGCCGTCTCGTCGAAAAAGTAGCCTCCCGCGATCCACCGCACCGGCGCATCGTCACGGGAAGCCGCACGCAGCTCCTCGGAGCGTTGGTTGGTATCCGAGCCCTGCATGAAGTC
>DASZVD010000523.1:0-6730 GCA_035547375.1 Steroidobacteraceae bacterium | reverse complement strand
CCGCCACGGCCATGGACGGCAAGTCGAAGATGTAGGGCAGATCATTCCCCGGCGCGCTCACCGACGCGCTGGCATCGAGCATGGGAGAGATGAGAATGAGGCCGGCGATCGGCAGGTCCTCGGCGTGCTCCATCATGGTCGCGAGACGGAAGCCGCCGTAGCTCTCGCCCGCGATGAAGACCGGCGAATCCTTACACCCATTGCTCTCCAGCCACTTGTGGATCAGCTGGAGTGCGGCCGCCGCGTCACTCTCCACGTTCCAATACGCGCCACTTGGCGTGCCGGGGCGCTCGCGGCTGAATCCGGTTCCAACCGGGTCGATGAAGACGAGGTCGGCGGCATCGAGCAGGCTGTATTCGTTGTCGACCAGCTTCCGCTGGGCCGGATCCCGCTCATCGGTCAGCCGCCGCGGCCCGAAGGCGCTGAAGTGCAACGGCGACGAGGACGCCCCCGGCCCGCCATTGAACAGGAACATGACCGGCCGGCGCTTGCGATCCTTCACGCGCTCCAACACGTACGAGGTCGCCGAGATCGTGGCCCGCACCGTGCCGGAGGCATCGCTCAGCGGCGTTTCCGCGAAGGTCGCCGTGTAAGCGAGCCGGGTGCCGCCGCTCGTCATCTCGTGTTGCGTGACGACCGGGCCGAGCAGCGGCTCGCTGGAGACCGTGTCGGTGGTACCCGGTTGGTCGGTGGTAGCCGGTTGGTCGGTGGTACCCGGTTGCGCCTGGCCGGGCGCAAGCTCATGCCGGAGCGCGAGCTTCTGGCCCAACGCAAGCTCTTGGGCCAGCGCAAGCTCGTGGCCTGACGCAAGCCCTACTCCGACGAGCGCAAGCGCCGCCCCCACGAACACCTTGCCCGGCACTGTTCTTCGCAACGTAACCCCCGGCCGCTCACCTCTTGCGCAGCCCCAAGCCTAAGCGGCGAGCTGGGGTTTTTCTTTTCCTTCTGGGCGGCGGCGCCGGCCTTGGACGAATTGTCTATTCTCGACGGCAGGACCGGGCGAATTGAAAATGCGCGCTCCATACCGCGGAGCTATGCTACGTGCCAGGAACCGGCCACGGGACGGTAGAGCATGCCCCCAGACCTCGACGCCATCGACCTCAAGATCCTGACACTCCTGCAGCAGGACGCATCGCTGTCCACTGCGGATCTCGCGGAGCGGGTCGGCGTCTCGCAGTCGCCTTGCTGGCGGCGCATCCAGCGATTGCGCGAGTCGGGTTACATCAAGTCGACGGTCGCCATCGTCGACCGCCAGAAGCTCGGTTTCATGATGCAGATCTTCGCGCAGGTGAAGATGTCGCGCCTCACGGACGAGCTGCGCGCCGAGCTGGTACGCCAGATCAACGGCATTCCCGAAATCCTGGAGTGCTACACGGTGTTCGGTGAGATGGACGTCATGATGAAGGTCGTGGCGCCCGATGTCGTGTGGTACCAGGAGTTCGTGTTCTCGGTGATCATGAAGCTCCCCGGCGTGCAGGACGTGCGCTCCATCGTCACCCTGTTGGAAACGAAAAGCACGACGGCGATTCCGCTGAAGACGCGGAAGTTCCGCTGAGCCGCCCGGCGGCGCCGGGACCATGATCCCCTGACACCGCCGGGACCGTAGTCCCCTGACACCGCCGGGACCGTGGCCCCTCGCGCCGCGGGGGCCATGGCGCCCTGACGCCGGACGGGCCTGTTCGGCCAGCTGCCGATGCGGGTCGGCCGGGCCGCGCAGGCGAACCCAGGTCCGACAGGCTGCTAGGAGCCCTTCAAACAGTCGCTCATGAACTTCTTGCGGTCGGCGCCTTTCAACCCCTTGGTCTTCGCATCCGCGTTGCAGGTTTTCATTTTCTCCTGCTGACTGTTGAGAGGCTTGCTCGCGTCGGCGCCGGCGTCCGCCGAGAGACAGGTCTTCATGAACGCCTTGCGATCAGCGCCAGTGAGCCCCTTCGTCTTGGCATCGGCATTGCAGGTGGTCATCTTCGTCTGCTGGCTGTTGTCCGCCAGAGCCGGTTGCACGAGTGTCGCGGCCGCCAGGGCCGCACCGGTAGCCAGCCAGATTGCCCGTCGCATAGGTCCTCCCGTCATTCACGTTATTGGGACGGGCCTATGGTAGACCATCAAACGGTCAGATGCCTCTGCACCAGCTCGTCGGTGAGCTCGGCAATGCCGCCGGAGACCACCAGGCGCCCCTTGTCCAGGATGCGCACGTCGGTGGCCACCCTGCGCGCGAACGGCAGCTTCTGCTCCACCAGCAGCACGGTGAGGCCCGCACCGCGCAAGTGCGTGATGACGTCGCCGATCTCGTGCACGATGTTGGGCTGAATGCCCTCAGTGGGCTCATCGAGGATGAGCAGGGTCGGCTCGATGACCAGCGCCCGGCCGATCGCCAGCTGCTGCTGCTGCCCGCCGGAGAGGTCGCCGCCGCGCCGGTTGAGCATTTTCTTCAGGGCCGGGAAGAGCTCGTAGATCGGCTCCGGAACCGCGCGAGCGCCGTCCTTGCGGGCGGCGAGCCCGATCCGCAGATTCTCCTCGACCGTCAGCTGCGAAAAGATCTCGCGGCCCTGGGGCACGTAGCCGATGCCGAGCCGCGCCCGCGCCTGCGCAGGCAAGGCCTGCAGATCCTGGCCACCGAAGGTGATCACGCCGGTGGCCAGCGGTAAGAGGCCCATGATGCACTTCAGCAGGGTCGTCTTGCCCATGCCGTTGCGCCCCATGAGACAGGTGCAGGACCCTCGCGGAACCGTCAGGTCGAGGTCCCAGAGGGTGTGGCTGCCGCCGTAGAACTGATTGAGGTGGCTCAGGGTCAGCATCTATTCGCCCAGATAAACCTCGACGACCTTGGGATCGCTCTGCACCTGATCGATGGTCCCCTCGGCGAGCACGCGCCCTTCGTGCAGCACGGTCACCTGCTTCGCGATCGAGCGTACGAAATCCATGTCGTGCTCAACCACGATGAGCGAATGCGCGCCGGCGAGCGAAGTCAACAGCTCCGCGGTGCGCTCCGTCTCCTGTGGTGTCATCCCCGCGACCGGCTCATCGACGAGCAGCAGCCGCGGCGCCTGCATCAGCAGCATCCCGATTTCCAGCCACTGCTTTTGTCCGTGCGAGAGCGTTCCCGCCAACGCGTGCCGGCAGGCCTCGAGCCCGATCGTTTCCAGCACCCCGTCGATCCGCTCGAGCTGCGCCGGCGTCAGCCGCGCAAACAGGCCGCGCCACACGGACTTGTTGCCGGCCATGGACAGCTCGAGATTCTCACGGACGGAGTGCTGCGTGAACACCGTGGGCTTTTGAAACTTGCGCCCGATACCCGCCTGCGCGATCTCGGGCTCGGTGTGCGCCAGGAGGTCGATCGTCTGCCCGAACCACGCCGAGCCCTCGTCCGGCCGCGTTTTGCCCGTGATCACATCCATCATGGTCGTCTTGCCCGCGCCGTTCGGTCCGATGATGCAGCGAAGCTCACCGGTCTCGATGTACAGCGTCAAGGCATTCAGCGCCTTGAACCCGTCGAAGCTCACCGTGATGTCTTCGACATAGAGAATGAGCCCGTGCGAGGCGTCCGGCCCCGCGGACAGCAAGTCTCCTGTCACGATCTGCCCACTGCGGGCGCCGTGCGGTGCAATGGCGCGAGGTGGGTTTGCGCTACGCGAACGGCCCGCTAACTTTCCAGCCAGAGTGCTCACATTCACGAGGCTCTCCCGGCACCGCGCGGCAGCAGGCCGACGATACCTCGCGGCAGGAGCACCGTGACGAGGACGAACAACGCACCCAGGGCGTACAACCACATCTGCGGCAGCGCGCCGGTGAGGAACGTCTTCGCATAGTTCACGAGCAACGCTCCCAACACCGCCCCATAGAGAGTGCCGCGGCCGCCGACCGCGACCCAGATGACGATCTCGATCGAGTTCAGCGGCGCGAATTCGCTGGGATTGATGATTCCAACCTGTGGGACGTACAGCGCCCCAGCCAGACCCGCGAGGGCGGCCGAGAAGACGAAGACCCACAACTTGTACGACTCGACACGGTAGCCGAGGAATCGCGCCCGGCTTTCGGCGTCCCGGACCGCCTGGATGACGCGACCGGCGCGCGAGATCACCACATAGCGGCAAACCAGGTATCCCAGCGCGAGCGCCAAGGCGGAAGCCACGAACAACGAGACTCGCGTGGTGGCGGCGTGCAGGTCCAGGCCCAGGATGTCCTTGAAATCGGTAAACCCGTTATTGCCCCCGAAGCCCATGTCGTTGCGGAAGAAGGCCAGCATGAGCGCGTACGTCAGCGCCTGCGTGATGATGGAGAGATACACCCCGGTGACACGCGAACGGAAGGCCAGCCAGCCGAACACGAGCGCCAACAGCGCAGGCACGGCGAGCACCATGAGGGCGGCGAACCAGAACAGGTCGAAGCCGTGCCAATACCAGGGCAGCGCCTTCCAGTTCAGGAACACCATGAAGTCGGGCAGCAGCGGATTACCGTATACCCCGCGCGCCCCGATCTGGCGCATGAGGTACATGCCTATGGCATATCCGCCCAGCGCAAAGAACGCCGAGTGACCGAGGCTGAGAATTCCGCAATAACCCCAGACGAGGTCCACTGCCAGGGCCAACAAGGCATAGGTCAGGTACTTGCCCAGCAAGGCGACGGTGTAAGTCGTGACGTGCAGTGCCGATGTTTCCGGCACGCCCAGACACAATATCGGCACGCAAACGGCCAGGACGCCGAGCAGGCCGAGCAGGACCACACCGGGCCGGTCGAAGATCAACGGGATCACGCGCTCAACTCTCCGCCGCCCGGCCCTGCTGCGGGAACAAGCCGCGCGGCCGCCGCTGAATGAACAGAATCAGACCGGTCAGCACCGCAATCTTGCCCAGCACCGCACCGGCGACGGGCTCCAGGATCTTGTTCACCACGCCGAGGGACATTCCGCCGATCAGCGTGCCCCAGAGGTTGCCGACCCCGCCGAAGACCACCACCATGAACGAATCCACGATGTAGGACTGGCCGAGATTCGGGCCGACGTTGGTGAGCTGACTCAACGCCACCCCCGCCACGCCCGCAAGGCCGGAGCCGAGCCCGAACGTCAGCGCGTCGACCCAGTCCGTGCGCACCCCCATGGCCCTTGCCATGGCACGATTTTGCGCGACCGCCCGCACCTCGAGGCCGAGGCGGGTCCGTTTCAGGACCAGCTGCAGCACCGCGAACACCGCCAGCGTGAACAACACGATGACGAGGCGGTTGTAGGTAATGGAGAGCACGTCATTGATCTGGAGGGAGCCGGCCATCCACTGCGGCGAGCGCACCGGCCGGTTGTTGGCCGTGAAGATATCGCGCACCATCTGCTGCAGAATCAAGCTCAAGCCGCAGGTGGCCAGCAGGGTCTCGAGCGGCCTGCCATAGAGATAACGTACGATGAACCGCTCGATGAGCACGCCGACGAGCCCCGCGACAACGAACGCCGCGGGCACCGCGAGGACGATCGACGTGCCGATGGCATTCGGCAGCAACAGCTGCATGACGTAGGCCGTATAAGCCCCGATCATCATGAGCTCGCCATGGGCCATGTTGATGACACCCACGACGCCGAAGGTGATCGCGAGCCCAATGGCTGCCAGGACCAGCACAGACCCCAGACTGAGCCCGAAGAACAGCATTTCCACGACGCTGTAGAATTGGCGCCACCCGTCGATATGCCGGACCGCACGCGCCGCGGCGTTGCGGACGCCGGCATCCGCTTCCACGCTCGGATCCGTCAGCGCCACCAGTCGCTTGTAGACAGCCGGATTCAGGCTCGACGCCAGCGTCTCGATTGCGGCAAGCCGCTTCGCAGGAGCGTCCCCGCCCAGGTCCGCCAGGGCCAGCGCTGTGCGGATCTCCCGCTGCACGCTGCCATCGTGCTCCTTCGCAAGCTGCTCCCGCAGCAATACCATCGCCGCCACCGCCGCCGGGGTGCTGGAGCCGTCATCGAATGACTTGAGCAGCTCCTTCACCGCCGCGACACGGGTGTCCTTGTCGGGACTCGAGAGATCGAACTGCGCCAGAGCGCCACGGAGCGTCCGGCGCAGCGAGTTATTGATACCGATCTTCTCGAATCCCTCCTCGGGTTCCGTGCCGGCGCCCTTGCCCGTCAAGGGGTCCGTCAGTGCATACCCGGACGCACCGGGCTCGACGATGAACACTTTGCCATCGCGCGTACGCGCGTAGACCTCACCATCCAACAGGGCTTGCAGCAGCTCCTTCGTGCCGGCCTGGTGCAGGGCCGCCAGATCCCGCACCAGCTCGGCCTTGCGGCCGTAGGAGGCCCCCTTCAGCTCCTGCACCGCGGCGGACAACGTCACCGGCTCATCGGCCGCCGCGGCGCTCACGCTCCCGGGAAGCAGGCCGAGAACGAGAATCAGCAGGGCCGGCCTCACTTGTAGTTCTGTCCGGAGCAGACCTTCGTCTTCGTGTTGTAGTTGCCGCACTTCAAGGTCACCCAGTCGGCCTCGATGTCCTTGCTGCCCGGCAGATAATCGGACCACGCATCGCCCGGAACGAGCCCCGGAGACTTCCAGACCACATCGAACTGGCCGTCCGCGCGCACTTCGCCGATGAACACCGGCTTGGTGATGTGGTGATTCGGGAGAACTCTCGCGATGCCACCCGTGAGATTCGGCGTCTCCAGGCCCGGCAGCGCCGCAATGACTTTTTCCGTGTCCGTCGTGCCGGCCTTCTGCACCGCCTTCACCCACAGGTTGAAGCCGATGACGTGTGC
>DASZVD010000522.1:0-6761 GCA_035547375.1 Steroidobacteraceae bacterium | reverse complement strand
ACCCTTCTTTTCCGGCTCCGGCCCCCGAAACTCCGCCAGCGAGGCGCCGTCCGGATCCAGCTTCACGTCCCAACTGATCCGGTCCGTCGCAAAGATCGCCGGCACCTTGTGCGCCCACAACAGGGAGCCGAACTTGAAGTCCCAGGCGCGCGGCACCCAGTTGTCATCGAGGTAGTCCGTGTCGGCGTGATACTCCGCCTCACCGCCGGCCGGGCAATCGATGTAGTAGTAGAGCGCGGAGGAGATCCGGTGCCGCGACAAGCCGCCGGAGGCATTGTGCGAGGTGTTCCGCCACCCGCGACGCTCCATGATGTTGGCGCCGAGCATGAGCTCGTCGATGTCATCGACACCGAACGCGATGTGCATGTACCCGGGCTTGTTGCCCGGAGCCACCGGCAGCCCGGCGTTCACCCAGAAGATGCTGTGGTGCTCGAAAGCGCCGTCCGCCCTGGCGAACACACCGACGCCCTTCGAATGATCCGAGTAGCGGAAATTCAGCCGGTCGCGGAAGAACTCGAAGGAGCGCACGTAATCGGCGGCGAAGAAGACGACATGATTGATCGTCTTCGGCCGGGCGCGGATGCGCCATTGGCGGTGTTGGTTGAAGCGCTCGATCCGGCCGGGCGAGTTGACGCGATCCGGCACCGAGGTGACGGGCCGCTTGCGCCAGAGCCGCAGCGCCAGCGGCATGCCGTCGTCAGCCGCGAAATGCACCGTTCCGTCGGCGTCGCGGCGCACCTCCCGATCACGGGCCAGCCCGTTCACCAGCGCCTCGAGCGACTCCTCGGTGTCCACGCCCCAAACCGTCTCGCGAACGCCCGAGCCCGCGAAATAGGCGGCCGGGAGCCGTCCGTCGCTCTTTCGCCGGAGCACGACCCTCGAGCCGGAAGCGACCTCGAACACGCTCTCGTCGGCCGTGCGGGAGACCGGCACCAGGCCAAAGTCGTCCCAGAACCGGGTACACAGGTCGAGATCCTCGACCCCGAAAATCGCGCTTTCAATGCCTAGAATAGCCATGGCGTATCTCCTGCCGGTCTCCCGGTGCGGGCCGATGTTGCCCGTTCGGTCCGCCGGCCCGATGTTGCCCCGTTCAGTCGGCTGGCCGATGGCACCCCATTCAGTCGGCCGACCCACCCCGGGCTTTGCTGCAGTCCAGTGTATCGGTGCACCGGAATGCGCAGTAATCGTTTCTGGAGATAGGGGGCATCGTCCTCTGTCATGAACGGCCCGCGCCCACCGCCCCGCCGTTCCTCCCAGTGGCGCGCCCCGCGATCAGCCCGGCGAAAGTCGAGCCGCCCCGGTCGTCAACGTCGCCGCCCGCTTCTCATGTCCGTGATCGGCGCCGATCATGACATACACCGCCGGCACGACGAAGAGCGTGAACAACGTACCGATCGACATTCCGGTGAAGAGCACGATGCCCATCGAGCGGCGCCCCGCCGCGCCGGCGCCGGTGGCGATCACGAGCGGCAACACACCCAACACCATCGCCGCGGTCGTCATGAGGATCGGGCGCAGGCGCACGCCTGCCGCCTCCTCGATCGCCTCCAGCTTCGAGCGGCCCGAGCGCTGCAGCTCGTTCGCGAACTGCACGATCAGAATGCCGTGCTTGCTGACGAGCCCGAGCAGGGTGACGAGCCCCACCTGCGTGTAGATATTGAGCGTGGCCGCCCCCAGGTTGATGAACAGCAACGCGCCGAACAAGGCCATCGGCACCGATACCAGGATCACCGCCGGATCGCGGAAGCTCTCGAACTGCGCCGCCAGGGCCAGGTACACGATGATGAGCGCGAACACCAGCGTCAGGACGAAGCTGCCGGAGCCGATCATGAACTGACGTGACTGGCCCGAGTAGTCCGCGTTGTAACCCCGTGGCGCCACTTCTTTCAGGGTGGCGCGCAGGAAGCGCAGCGCCTGATCCTGCGAGACGCCGGGCACTCCGGCAAGCGTGGCCGAGTTGAGCTGTTGGAAGTGGCTGATGACCTCCGGGACGGTGCTGGTCGTGATGTGCGCGACGGTGCTCGCCGGCACGAGAGTCCCGTTGCCGGCGCGCACGTAGTAGTCGAGCACCTGGTGCGGATTGAGGCGGTCCTTCTGCAGGACCTGCGGAATGACCTTGTAGGATCGCCCGGCAATGGAGAAATAGTTGACGTAGCCGCCGCCCAGCGCCGCGCCCAGCGAAGAGCCGACGTCCTGCTGCGTTAGATCCATGTCAGCGATCAGGTCACGATCCACATTCAGCGTGGCCTGCGGCTTGTCGACCTTCAGGTCCGAGTCGATCACCCAGAACATGCCGCTCGAGCGCGCCTTGTCCAGCACCCGGGTGGACACCTCGTTCAGGTTCTCGATCGGCTCGGTCGTCGTGATCACGAATTGCAGCGGCAGGCCCATCGAGCCGGGCAGCGCCGGGAACTGGAAGGCCTGCACCCGGGCGCCGGCGATCCGGTTCCATTCCTTCTGCAGCAGCTGCTGCAGCTCGTTGGCCGAGCGGCCGCGCTCGTTCCAGGGTTTCAGCAGCACACCGCCGAAGGCCTGGTTCACGGAGCCCTGGCCGATGAGCTGGAACGTTGCCTGGTATTCGGGCAGGGCGCGCATCGACTTGAACATCTGGTCCTGATACACCTCCATCTGCGACACGGTCGCGTTGGGAGGACCGACCATCTGGGCGAGCACCACGCCCTGGTCTTCCTGCGGCGCCAGCTCCGACTGGGAGGTCATGAACAGATAAACGGTCACGCCCAACAGCATCACCCCCAGCACGACCAACGCCTGCCAGGTCTCGAGCCAACGCGTCAGGCCGCGCTTGTAGGCATCGCGCACCCGCGCGAACATCCGGTCGAGGAAGTGGACGAAGCGCCCTTCTTCCACATCGGGGCGGAATATCTTCGAGCACATCATCGGCGACAGCGTGAGCGCGATGATGCCGGAGATCGTCACGGCGCCGGCCAGGGTGAAGGCGAACTGCGTGAACAAAGCGCCGGTCAGTCCTCCCTGGAAGCCGATCGGGATATAAGCGGCCACCAGCACCAGCGTCATGGCGATGATCGGACCGCCGAGCTCGCGCGCTCCCTGGATCGCCGCGGCGAACGGCGTCATGCCCTCTTTGAGGTGACGATCGATGTTCTCGACAACGATGATGGCGTCGTCCACGACCAGGCCGATCGCGAGCACCAGGGCCAGCAAGGTCAGCAGGTTGATCGAATACCC
Source organism: Steroidobacteraceae bacterium (assembly GCA_035547375.1). Classification (GTDB taxonomy): domain Bacteria; phylum Pseudomonadota; class Gammaproteobacteria; order Steroidobacterales; family Steroidobacteraceae; genus 13-2-20CM-66-19. The sequence continues at coordinate 3,554 of DASZVD010000522.1, read as the reverse complement.
GAGCGCCAGCATCAGGAAGAACGAGCCGATCAGCGACAACGGCATGGCAACGACCGGCACCAGGACCGCCCGCGGGCTGCCGAGGAACAGGAAGATCACCGCCGTTACGATGAGGAGCGCCTCGATGAGAGTCTTGATGACTTCCCGGATCGCGGTGTTGATGAATTTCGTGGCGTCGTAGACCACTTCCTGCGTCACACCGGAGGGCAGCTGCGCAGCGACGCCCGGCAAGGTGGCGTTGACCTCGCGAACCACGTCGAGCACGTTCGCGCGCGGCGCCACATTGACGGCGATGAAGACGCCCTTCTGACCGTCGTAGGAGATCTCGAAATCGTAATTCTCCGCGCCCAGCACCACGGTCGCCACGTCCTCGAGCCGGACGATGGCGTTGTTCTGGTGCCGGATGACGAGATGCTTGAACTCGTCCAGCGAGTGCAGGTCCGTGGAGGCGGTGAGATCGACGGTCACCTCCTGACCCTTCGTGGTGCCGACGGCGGTGAGATAATTGTTGGCCGCCAGCGCGTTATTCACGTCCGCGGCCGTTACTCCCAGCGCGGCCATCCGGTCGGGATCCAGCCAGGCACGCAAAGCGTATTGGCGCGCGCCTTGGATGTCCGCCGACTGCACCCCCTCGAGCGAGTCGAGCTGCGGCTTGACGACGCGCGCGAGGTAATCGGTCAGCGCGTTCGTGGCCAGTGTCTTGCTCGAATACCCGATGTACATCGCGGGCGTCGTCTGCCCAATCTGCACGGACAGCACCGGTTGCTGCGCCTGCGGTGGCAACTGGTTACGGACGGAGTTGACCTTCGTGTTGATCTCGGTCAATGCGCGGTTCGAGTCGTAATTCAGACGCAGCGTCGCGGTAATGGTGGAGACGCCGGTGGTGCTCGAAGAAGACAGATAGTCGATGCCCTGCGCCTGCGCGATCGCCTGCTCGAGCGGCTGTGTGATGAAGCCGGCGACGGTCGCGGAATCCGCGCCGTAATACGCCGTAGTCACGGTAACGGTTGCACTTTCGGTTGCCGGATATTGCGAGACGGGCAACTCGAAGATGGCACGCAGGCCCAGCACGAGGATCAGCAGGCTGACCACCGCCGCCAGGACCGGACGCTCGACGAACAGGTCGGTGAACTTCATGGCGCGCGCCTCACTCTTCCTGCGGCGTCGGATGCGGATCGCTGCGGGGAACCACGCTGTTGTCCACGTTGAGCGGCGTTCCGTTCTTCAACTTGAGCTGCCCGCTGGTCACCACAGTGTCACCCTCCTTAATCCCCTCGGTGACGGCTGCCTGATCCCCACGGGTCTCACTGACCGTGACGAACACCTGCCGGGCAATGAGTGACTTGCCGTCCTTGGATCTCTGGACGATGAACACGGTCGCCCCGTACGGGTTGTAGGTGATCGCCGTCTGCGGCAACGTCAGATAGCGCTTCACTGCGCCCGCCTGGACGGCGACGTGCGCGAACATCCCGGGCAGCAGCCGGCGCGACGAGTTGTTGACGGACGCCTCCACTTGGAAATTGCGCGTCGCCGTGTCGACGTGCGGATCGATGGCGGTGAGCTTCCCCTCGAAGACCTGTCCTGGAAAGGCATCAGTGGTCACGTGCAGCGCCTGGCCGACCGCAATGCGCGCCAGCTGCTGCTGCGGCAGGTTGAAGTCCACCAGGATGGGATCGATCGCCTGCAGGGTGACCACTTTGTCCCCCGGGTTGAGGTACTGGCCGGGGTTCAAGGTGGTGATGCCCAATCTGCCGGCAAACGGCGCACGCAACGTCTTCTTCGCCACCAGGGCCGCCTGCGCCTCGGCCTGCGCGCGCCGGTTCTTGAGATCCGCCGCATCGCCGTCGAGCTGGGCCTGGCTGATGGCCTGGGCCTCGAGCTGCACCTTGTCACGGTTGTATGTTGTTTGAGACAAATCGGCGGCCGCCTGCAGGGCGTGCAGCTGCGCGATGTCGCTGTCGGCATTCAACTCGACCAGCACGGCTCCGCTCCTGGCATCATCGCCGGACTTGAAGTTCACCGTGCGCACCAACCCCGCGATTTCCGTGGTCACGTCCACGCCACGAAAGGCGCGCATGCTGCCGACGGAGGTCACCTCGGGTTGCCAGTCGCCGTACCGGGCGATGGCCGTCGTCACCGTCTGCGGCGGTGAAGCGTTCTGCGCCTGGAACTTCGCGATCATCCTGGCCTTGAAGAGATTGAAGCCGACCAGGGCGGCCAGCAACACACTCACCGCCACTATCACGCCGATCAGCCGGCCACGCAAAGAGCTGCTCACTGCTGAACCACCTTGTCTTCTTGGTCTTTCCGATTCCACCAGCCACCGCCCAGCGCCTGGAACAAGGCGGCGGAGTCGGCATAGCGCGCGGCCTGCGCGAGCACGAGATTCTGCCGGGCCTGTGCGTACTGCCGCTCGGCGATCAACATCTGGACGTGGCTCACGCCGCCGGCCACGTATTGCTTCTTCGTGATCTCGAGTGAGGCGGCGGCCAACGACTCCGCGTCGGCCTCGGCCCTCAGGTTGCGAGCGTCCGCCTCGAGCGCACGCAGCGTATCGGCAACATCCTGCATCGCCGTCAACACCGTCTGGCGGTATTGCGCGTAAGCGCCCTCGAGATCGGCCTGTGCGGCACGCCGCTTCGCCCACAGCTCACCGCCGTGAAACAGCGGCTGGGTGAGTGTCCCACCGGCCGACCACGCGCCCGTGCCGCCAGTGAAGAGCGAGCCCGCCGACAACGCCTCGCTGCCGATCGAGGCCGACAGATTCAGCGTCGGCAACAGATTCGCCGTGGCCACGCCCACCTGGGCGGTGGCCTGGTGCAGCGTCGCCTCCGCCGCCTGCACGTCCGGACGCTGCCGGATGAGCTTCACGGGAACACTGACCGGCAACTCGGTCGGCAGCGTGAGGCGGCCGAGCTCGAAAACCGGCGTGTCGCTGTCGGGAGTCCTTCCCGAGAGCACGGCAAGTCGATGTTGCGCCTGGGCCAGCGCCTTCTCGAGCGCCGGCAGGGTTGCCTGGGTCTGTGCCAATTGGGTGTTCTGTGTGAGCACGTCCGCTTTCGAAGCGCCCCCCGCCGCAAACTGCTTCTGCACCACGTTGAGTTGGTCCTGCTCGCTGGCCACGATGTCGTTGACCGCCGCAATCTGCGCGCGCAACGAGGCTACGTCGATCGCCGTCGTGACGACGTTCCCGGTCAAGGACAGGTTGGCCGCCTCGAGCTCCCAACGCTGGTAGTCCGTCTGCGCGCGCAACGCCTCGAGCTGTCGGCGCGAGCCGCCGAAGATGTCGAGCCGGTAGGACACGTTCACGGTCGCACTCACCAGCGTGTACACGCTCGAGCCGAATTGGGGCTCCCCGAAGGCGGCGCCCGGCGCCTTCTGCCGGGTGCCGGAGAAACTCGCATCGGCGGCAGGCATGAACAGCGTGCCCAGCTCGGCCCGGTAATTCTCCTGCGCCGAGCGTAGCGATGCCTTGGCGGCATCGATGGTGGGGCTGTCGCGCAACGCCGCCCGCACGAGGTCATCCAGCGACGGCGACTGAAACAATGTCCACC
>DASZVD010000521.1:0-5497 GCA_035547375.1 Steroidobacteraceae bacterium | reverse complement strand
GAGGCTGAGCCGGCCGGTGCGCAGGCCTTTGAGATCGGCGAGCCGGATCTCGAAGGTCTCCCGGTGCGTGAGCTGCTCGCTGTAATACTCGATCAGCAGCTTCCCCGCCTCCGTCAGCAGCACGCTGCGGCGCCCGTGCTCGATGAGCGCGATGCCCAGCTCTGCCTCGAGTTGCGAGATCTGACGGCTGATGGACGACACCGCCACACCCAGCTGGTCGGCGGCGGCGCGCATGGAGCCGAGGCGGGCGGCCTCGTACAGGTAGCGTACGTTCAGATCCTGCAAAGGGAGGGCACTCCGGGGACGTTGCGCCATACTAGTGGGCTCTGGCATCGGCTGCAAATTCCATGCAAGCTGCGCGGGCCATGACCAGAATCGCCACGTACAACGTCAATAGCATCAACGCGCGGCTTCCCAATCTCCTGCGCTGGCTCGGCGAGCGCACGCCGGATGTCGTGTGCCTGCAGGAGCTGAAAGCGCCGCAGGAAAAATTTCCCGAAGCGGCCATTCGCGAGGCCGGCTACGGCGTGGTCTGGCATGGCCAGAAGAGTTGGAACGGTGTTGCCATTCTTGCGCGCGGCGCCGACCCGGTGGAGATCACGCGCGCCCTGCCTGGGGATCCGGACGATCTCCATAGCCGCTATCTCGAGGCGCGCACGCACGGACTCATCATCGGCTGCTTGTATCTTCCTAATGGCAACCCCGCGCCGGGGCCGAAGTTCGACTACAAGCTGCACTGGCTGGGCCGTCTGCTCGTCCACGCTGCGACACTCGTTCACAGCAGCACGCCCGTCATCCTAGCCGGCGATTACAACGTGATACCGACCGAGCGCGATGTTTACAAGCCGGAACGTTGGGTCGATGACGCCCTGTTCCGGGTCGAGGTGAGGGAAGCCTTCGCGCGACTCACCAAACAAGGCTGGGTGGATGCCATCAGGACAAAGCATCCTGATGCGCGGATCTATACGTTCTGGGATTACTTCCGTAACGCGTTCGGACGGGATGCGGGCTTGCGCATCGATCATTTGCTGTTGAATCCCGCCGTCGCGGACCGGCTCGTCGATGCGGGGGTCGACAAGGATGTGCGCGGGTGGGAGAAGTCCAGCGATCACGCGCCGACCTGGGTGGAGTTGCGCGATACGCCGTGAGTGGAGCCTCGGTTATTGCCCGGCGTACCAGACGGCACGGTCGAAGTCTTCCCACCATCCCCCGCGCCCTTTGCCGATGGAGTCGAGCCGGTCGACGACCTCGATGCGATCGACGAACTTCGCGTTCTTGTAGCCGATCTGCAGCTCGATCCGCAGGCGCAGGGGAGCACCATGGCCGATCGGCAGCGGCTTGCCGTTCATCCCGTAGGCGAGCAGCGTCTGCGGGTGAATCGCATCCAGCAGGTCCAGGCTCTCGTAGTAGTAGTTCCCGTCCATGCTGATCCTGTCGAGGCAGTGAAACACGACGAAGCGCGCCTCGGGACGCAACCCCGCGAGTGACAGCACGTGCCCCAAGGGAACGCCGGTCCACTGGCCGATGGCATTCCAACCCTCGTCGCAGTTGTGCATCGTGATCTGTGTGCGCGACGGCATGTCCTGCAGCTGCGCAAGCGACAATGACAGCGGCCGATTCACCAATCCGTGGACCTTCAGCCGCCAGTCGCGGAACTCGCCGTCCAGGAGCCTCCGGTAGGCGTCCCCGGGCGGCATGTTGGTGCCATTCACGGGAAACGTCCCGGACAGTTGCGACAGCGAGTATTCGCGCACCAGCGGGCGTCTCGCCAGCAGGACCCGCTGCGCCCGCAGGGTGAAGGCGTCGGAGAAGCCGAGTATCTGGCGGAACGGTGTCCTGTCATCGAGGCGGCTGCAGCCTGCCAGAACGGCTCCGGTGGCGGCCAGGCCGCTCAACACCACGCGTCGGGAGATCGGTCCGCTCATGGCGCACTCTCCCGCTCGACGACGAACCGTCCGGTGATCATCGAGCGCATCAGGTTGACGAATCCGGCCACGAAGACCTGGAACACGTGCACCAGCACGAAGGCCACCAGCAGCATCGCGGTGATGAAGTGAATGGACCGGGCCGTCTGATGACCGCCGAAGAGCTCACTCAGCGCGGGCCACGCGGCGCTCAGGGTGTTGGACATGGCGAGGCCGCTCAACACCATGCCCGGAATGAGGACGAAGATGACCAGGAGGTAGGTGAGCTTCTGCAGCGAGTTGTAATGACGCGCCGCTTCACCCCGCGCCCGGCGCAAACGCAGGTGCTCCCAGAGCTCGTGCGCCATGCTGCGCGGCCGCAGCTCGCCGCGAGTCGGCAACAGGGTGCGGTCGAGGCGGCGGCTCGCCAACAGGTACACCGCGTACAGCGGCAGGCTCAGGCCGAGGAGCCAGGCGAACGCAAAATGCCAGCCGCGCGTCGCGCCGAACTGCCAGTCCTCGGGAGGTGAAGCGACGAGCAGATAGCGTCCCCCGAAGCCGTCTTCGAGCGTGCTGCCCAATTTCCCCGTGGTGTTCCAACGGCCACTGCCGATCTGCAACTCGGTCCGCGGCACCTTCTGATCCAGGTGCTGCCCCGAGAACGACACGAAGGCGCCCTCCCCCTCCTGCCCCGCCTCGCCCCAGTACAGATGCGGGTGGATGTCGAAGATCAGGAGGCCGGTCAGCAGCAACACCAGGACCGCCGCGGCATTCGCCCAGTGCCACAGCCGGACCGGCAAGGGATGGCGGTAGTCGACCTGTTCGTTTTGGTTCGTCTTCATGGACGTGCCCCCGCAGCCACCGGCCGACTATAGACCCTCCGTGCCCTGGGCGCCTGTGGCGAGCATTGCGGTCGCACAGCGGGACGGGCGTCAGACCGACCGCGTCATAGCCATCGCGGGATCGGGCGGCCGTGCGCGACTTGCCCCGCCCGGCCCCCTATGGTACGGATAGGGTATGCGGGATTTGCTGATCGCCATTGGCGTGAACCTGCTCGTCGGTGCCGTGACGGCCCTGCTCATTTACTTTTCCTCACAGCGGCGCCAGGCCGGACTCGCGGACCCGGGCGAGGCACTGAATCTTTTCCGAGCGCAATTCCCCGACAGCGTCCCACGTAACATCACGTTGACTTCGGATGGTCGTAACGCCTTGATCGACCTGTCGGATGGCTCGGCCGTGGGATTGCTCCAAGGCTACGGGCGACGTTGGAATGCGCGCGTGTTGCACGACGGTGATGTCGCTTCCGTTCAAGCGAACGAGGCCACCCTGCGGCTGAAGCTGACCGATTACGGCAGCCCGCGAGCCGCCTTGCTCCTCACCGACCCGAACGAGCGTTCCCAATGGCTCGCCCGCTTGCAGAGCCTCGTGCGCGGGCCCGAAACGAGTCCCAGCCATGCCTGACCCAACCTATGCCACGCTGGTGAACCTCGCGCAGCTGGCCATCCTGCTGCTCATTCCGCTCGAGCTTTTCCTCGCCGCCACCCTGCGGATCAAGGCGGAATACGAAATGCGCGACACGCTGGCCACCGTGCTGGTGAGCGCCGGCAGCATCTATTTCTGGGGCGTCCTCGGCTGGCTGTTCGTCGCCGGAGTCCTGTTTGCCTACGCTCACCGCCTGTTCGAGATTCCTGCCACGTGGTGGTCGTTCCTCATCGTCTTCGTGCTCGATGACCTGCGTTACTACTGGTTCCATCGCATCAGCCATCGCTCACGCTGGTTCTGGGCCTCGCACGTCGTGCACCACTCCAGCCAACACTTCAATCTTTCGGTCAATCTGCGGCAGAGCTGGACCTCGCAGTTCAGCGGGCTCACGCTGCTCAACGTGCCGCTCGCCTGGCTCGGCTTCCATCCCGCGCTCATCGGTCTGGCGTTCTCGGTGAACCTCCTCTACCAGTTCTGGATCCACACGGAAGCGATCGACCGCATGCCACGTTGGTTCGAAGCGCTACTGAACACGCCCTCCCACCATCGGGTCCACCACGCCAACAATCCGCGTTATCTGGATGCGAACTACGCCGGTGTGTTCATGATATGGGACCACCTGTTCGGCAGTTTCGTAGCGGAGGACAGGGCGGAGCCACCGCGTTACGGTCTGGTAAAGAACCTGACGACGTTCAATCCGATACGGATTGCTACACACGAATACATCGCGATCGCGAAAGATCTGGTGAAGCCCGGACTGACGCTTCGGCAGCGATTGGCGTACCTCTTCGCGCCGCCGGGTTGGAGCCACGACGGAAGCCGCCAGGGCACGGAATCACTGCGGGCTGCCGAAGCCGCGCGGCGTCAGCGTGCTCAAAACGCAGTCCGGTCGATCGGAAGCGCATCCCAGCCGATGGAACCTGGCAGCGCCGAGACGCTGGCCGTCGGCTGACGGCCTGAAGTGGGCCCCTCCGCACCGCCGCCGGCCGAGCCCCGTGCGTACAGTCCGGCCGTCGGCCGGGATTCAACCGACAGTGACCCGGCTCATTGACGCCCTGTCCAGCAACGCGGCCGGCCAGGCAGCTGCGAGGAAAACCACGAGCAGCGCCATCACCGAAGCGCACACCAACAGCGTGTAATTGCCGCTGCCGACCGTGAACGTCGCGAGAAACGGGCCGGAAGCCAGGCCCATCTTGGAGACGAAACCACCGAGCGTGGCACTGCGCCCCGACCCATCGACGCTCGCACAGATGCCGAAGAGACACGGCACGACGAACGACCAGGCCATTCCGGTCAGTATATTGGCAACGACGAACACGAAGCCGACATCGCTGCGCAGGAATGCCGAGGTCGCCGGAATGGTCACGAGCATCGCCAGGGCGAGGGGGCGGAGCCTCCCAAAGCGCAGGCCCAGGCTCATCGCAAGAATGGAGCCCGATGCCGCCACCCAATCCGCGATGCCCAGCGTGTAGCTGACGAAAGGCGTCGCCAGGCCATAATCGCGGCCCAGCGGAATAATGAATGCGTACAGTGCCATGTTGGCGGCCTGAAAGAGGAAGAGCGCCACGAGCGTCGCGACCAGAGGCCGCAAGGCCGTAGAGGATTGCTGCCCGCTCGACCGACCCGCCACTATCGGATACTCCGCCATCATGGGCAGGAGCAACAATGTCACGAGCGAGACACCCGCCAACGAAAGAAACAACACGTAGGCGCCAGCCCGTGCCGCCAACGCCGGAAGCCACATGAGACCGAGCCCTCCCAACAGGACCTGGAGGGTGAATTGAGCGCCATAGGCTCGTTGCGGCACCCGCGTCCGCGCCATGACCGCAAGGCCCACCCCGACCGAGACTCCCCCGGACAGGCCGTGCAGAGCGCGCAGGATGATGAGGCCCGGCAGCTCGGTGACGCGGATGGAGATCAGGTCCAACAGGATCATGCCCGTCAGCGCGGCCGCCTCGACCCGCTTCCATGGGAAGCGCTTCACGATCCAGACCGCCCCCAGGGCACCCGCCGCCGCGCCATAAATATTCGCCGACGCAACGTAACCGGCCTGTGCGTTGCTGTAACCCAGGGCGTCACGCAGCCCTGACACGATGGCCGGCAGAAGGTTG
>DASZVD010000520.1:0-6012 GCA_035547375.1 Steroidobacteraceae bacterium | reverse complement strand
CCACCACGATGTCGGCCCACCGCATGAGCTCTTGCGCGAGGTAGTACGGACAGATCCGGTGGGCTCGAGCAATCTCACGCAGAGTCGCGTGATCGAGCATACCGCGCTGGACAGCCTCGGCGCGGGCGGCAGGCAGTCGATCGTAGAACCCGCTCGCCAGTGGACATGAGTCGCCCGCGCATTCCTTGTCAGGATTCTCGCAGGCTTTGTCGCGTGCGACGAGCTCTAGTACACGCACCGGCGGTTGGGACGACGCGCGGGCGATATGCTCGAGAGCGTCGAGCGCGAGACGTCGCCCTGGAGTTTTGGCGGACAGGAAGAACAGACGGTCGAGCCCCGTGGCCGGCATGGCCTTCAGGACCGGAAAGATCGTACCGAGAGTCTTGCCGATGCCGGTGGGGGCTTGCGCCAACAATGCACCGCCGCGACGCATCGCTTTATAGACGGCTTCCGCCAGATCCCGTTGGCCGCTGTGGAATTCGGGGAACGGGAAGCGCAGCTCATTGAGCGCCGTATCGCGTACGGCCCGATGGGCGGTTTCCGCGTTCGCCCAGTCCATGAATCGCTCGCAGTGCCGGGCGAGCTCGCGCTCCAGGGCTTCGGCGGAGTGCTGCTCGACCAGCATCGTCTCCTGTTCGCTGCCGATGTCGAAGTACACCAGCGCGAGTTGGATTTCCCGCAGCGCCCGCTTGCGGCACAGGAGGGCCGCGTAAATCCTCAGCTGCGCCCAGTGCAGGGCACGGTGGTTCTGCGGCAGGCGCTCGAGGCTGCCGCGATAAGTCTTGAACTCCTCGATCCGGTTCGCGCCGGGATCGTAGCCGTCGGCCCGGCCGCGGATGTGCAGCCCGCCGTATTCGGCTTCCAGCGCGATTTCCTTCTCATAACCGGCGGGCCGGCGAGCGGCGATGATGGAGTGGCCCTCCATCCCCTGCTGAGCGGACGGCGAGGGCGTGAAGCGGCGGTCGAGATCGCCTTCCTTGGCGGTGAATTCGCACAGCGCGCGCACCGAAATGGTGTAGGTCACGGCAGGCTCCCCCGCCAGGTGACCTTGCAGACGCAGACGGGGATCTGTTGTGTCAGGCAGAAGTGCAGCCAGCGCAGCTGGTTGTCCTGCAGGCGATCGCCCGGTCCTTTCACCTCGATGAGCCGGTAGCCGCGCTCGCGTGGCCACAGTTGAATGAGGTCCGGGAGGCCGCTGCGATTGCCGCGGATGTCGCTCAGCAGGCGCTCGAAGCACCGGCGCAGGTGCGTTGCCGGGATGCAGTCGAGGGCCAGCTCGATTTCCCGCCGTGTCAGGTCCCATGCGACGAAGGGCGACAGCAGGCCCGCCTTGCGCTCGAACGTGTCGAGGATAGTGTCGCGATAGGCGCCGGTCTCCAGTGCCGCCAGGCACTGCGCGAATTGCGCGGCGCGCCGCTGCCGGAAATGCGTGTCGAGGAGGTCGGCGGGTGCCGCTTGAAACGAATGAAAGAAGGCGCCTGCTACCGGCGAAAAAATCGCGTTCCAACACAGCAGGCCGAACAGGGAGTTTAGGAGGGTGTTCTCGACGTACAACACCGGTGCCTGCTCGGTGTGGAGATGGTCGCGTACGGCAAGCTCGACTCGCCGGTCCGTGGCGGGAAGCTCCAGGTCGAGAGCCTGCCAGTCGGGTCGTGGGGCGCGCGCCGACCGGCGCTCGAGCCGGCGCCGGATGCGCGCGCCAAGCTGGATTTCCAACTCGTTGGCCGGTGCGCTTTGCAGTCTGCCGAGCAGCTCCGCGGCGTCCGCCGGCCGCCGCAGCTTCTCCAACACACGGATCGTGCGGATGCGGGCTTCCGCGTGCGCGCAGTCCTGATAGACGGCGAGGGCATCGGGCAGCCTGCCGGCCTTTTCGTACAACTGCCCGATGGCGAACAGCAGCTTGGCGCGTCTGGCGTGGAGCCAGCTCGCATCGGCATCACTGAGTGGCGCGGGTACGGCCCCGCGCACCTCGTCAAGGTCAGCTTCCGCGCGCAGCAACTCGCGACAGCAGTACAGGGCGACGAAATGCTCGACCTGCTCTCGCGTCCGGAACGCACGAGCCGATTCGTCCAACGGCACCTGCTCGTAACGAAAGACCCCTAAGTCGGCCAGCACGAATTCGGACCAGGTCTGGCGGAAGTTGCCGAAGAACATCAAACGGAACCGCTCGCACAGGGGCGCGATCCGGACGCGGAAGATCTTATCCGGTGCGTGCGGCCACCATTCGCGCAGGATACGAGCCTCGGCGGCGAGGCCGGGAGGCGGCCGCAGCTCGCCTTTGCGTACGGACCGCGTGTTGCCTGTCAGTCCGAAGGCGTCGCAGAGCTCGGCCTTGCGCAAGAGCCGGCCGAGCTCGGGCAAGCTCACCTCGGGCTGCGGGTCGACCCAGCCGAGCGCGACCAGGGGTGCCGCGGCGCGCACGGGGCAGCCGATTTCGGAATAGCTGAGCTTGCTGGTACGGAAAAGGTCGCCCTGACGCATGATCATGCGCACGACCAGAGCCGCCGACTCCACCGGCAGTCCGGCAAAGTCGGTCATGAACCGCCGCTCGTCCTCCTCGAGCAGGTCGCGGTATCGGTCGCGCAGCCACTCGAGCGCCGTCGTGAAGTTCTCCAAGTAGTAATACGGGCGCGGGTGCGCGTTCACAGCTGCGTTCAGTGGTGACCGGACGTGCAAGGGTAGGAGACACGGCCGGGCCGCGTCCATCCAGGGGCGGTCCGGCGGCAATCCTGTATAACCCTGTCTCCCGGGATCAGGTTTTCGCGGCGGGCGCGTGGGATGCCTGAGTGGGGTGGCCGAGGATCTCGACTGCCGACTCGTACAGTCGGGCGCGCAGGTTGAAGCGCTCGCTCGCACGCGTAACGTAGCGCACCGCCACCTCTACGCCCCCGACCGCGGGCCGGATGCTGAGTCCTGGTGTGGCTGAGATTGCCGCGCCGCGCTTCCCGGAGATGCCGCCTTTCCACTCCGTCTCGGCCTGCTTCGAGCTTTCGCGGGTGGCGTCCACGACCTCTTTGTAGATGGTGTCCGCGATCGGATGAGGGTCGCGCTCGTACGGAACCAACACCAGCACCTCGTCCCACAGCCATTGTCCCGAGGTCGAGAAGTTGAAGTAGTGGCCGCTGATGGCGAAGCTGTTCGTGAAGGTGACCCGGCGTCCGGTCGGATGGCCGGCGTCCGTCCAGTTACCCGTCTCCAACAGGACGGTGTGGAACATGCCGAGCTCGACGACCTCGCCGCTCACGCCGTTGATCTCGACCCAATCGCCGAGCCGCATGCCGTTCTTGCCCATGAGGACCAGCCAGCCGATGAAGGCTACGATGAAGTCCTTCAAGGCCACCGTGAGGCCGGCGCCGACGATGCCGAGCATGGTGCCGAGTTGTGTCGGCACGCCGATCAGCAGCAGCAGGATCACGACGATTCCCACGATCTGCAGGCTCACCCGCGCCACGCTGCGCAGGGTCTCGACCTGGCGGCGATCGAGCTTCATCCGGCCGAAAATCCGCTCGAGCCACTGGTCGACGAACAGCAGCGCGATGAGGATCACGATCACCGTCGTGATGCTCATCAGGCCCGCGTGCAATACGGTGGTCGCCTGCGAGCCCACGACATCGTTCCATTTGCCATAGACCTCGGCCAGCTGTTTGCGGTCGGCTACGCGCTCCTCGATCGAGCTCAGCAGCTTCTGATCGGCGACGAGCTGGCGCGTGGTCGTCAGGAGATCGGCGTTCTGGGCGCCCGTGCTGGTGGCCTGCGCGCCTGCAGTGACGCTGCGTGCGCTCTTGCCGGCCTCCAGCTGCGCAGCGAGCTTTTGCCCTTCGGCCATGAGCTCCGCGGCCGTGCTGCCCGCTTGCGCCGCGGCGAACTGCAGGTAGCGCTGCTTCTTGCGCAGTGCCAGCCATTCGCGCAGGCGTTCGGCGAGACCGTGCAACTTCGCCAGCGGGTCCGCGGCGGCCGGCTTTTGTGCCGCGCGGCTGTTGGCCGCGTCGGTGTGGTCCTGCATCATTTTCTGGATACGCTGATGCACGTTTCCTCCAGCCTGCATCAGGTCTCGATTGGCGGCGGCGACCTCGTCCTTGTCGAGCTCCAACTGTGATTGGGCCAGGTCCACCCGGTCTTGCAGGGCGCTCTTTTGCGTGGCGGGAGCCTGCGCCAGGGCCGCCGTCAGCTGCTCCACCTGCGCCTGGTCGCCGTCCAGCTGTTTCTGCGACTTCTGCAGGCGGTCGGAGATCTTCTGCGCTTCAGGGCTCAGTACGGGCGGATGCGCCTCGATCTGCCGTAAAGCGGCGGCGAATGTCACATCGAGCTCGTGATCCGCCAACTGCGCCGCCTGCTGGGCGAGGGGCGCTTCTTCCGGTGTCGTCGCCAACGCCCCCAGACGCTGCGCCCGCCGCAGGGTTCGCTCGTCGATCGCGATGGCGGAGTCCAGATCGGCCGGATGCGCGATGGCCTCCTGCCGCCCGAGCTCCGGCGGCGGGGGTTGGTAGGTGGCCCAGATCCCGTATCCGGCGCCCACGAGAGCGGCCAGAAGCACGAAAGCGGTGGTTTTCTGTATGGGTCGCATCGTCGTCGATCGCTTGGAGGGTGAGGCTATGATGCCATGCGGCCGTCAGTTTACGTTTCTTCCGTGCTGTCGGTAGGCACGGCCGCCGCCGCGCAACGCAACCCGCGCGGCCTCGACGACGGCGCGTGTCAATCGTCCCAGGATCGGCACCTGCAGCCGTGTGTGTTGCCAGAACAGGGGGACGGACAGTGTGCGCCCCGGCACCAACTCGACGAGCGCCCCCGAATCGAGCTGCTTCCGCACCAGGAGCGTGGGATTCATGCCCCAGCCGATCCCGGCGATGCTGGCGTCCACGAACGCCTGGGTGGCGGGGAACCAGTGAGTCGGCATCTCGACAGTCTTGCGGCAGATGCGCCGGCTCCAGATGTCCTGGAGGCGATCCTTGCGGTTGAATCGCAGGGTGGGCGCTTTCGCCAGGGTGGCCGCGGTGACGCCGTCGGAAAAGTACTTGCGCACGAACGCCGGGCTGGCCACCGCGACATAGTCGAGCTGGCCGAGCGGCACGCAGTTACACCCCTGTACCGGTTGCGCGTGGCCCGTGACGGCCGCGAATACTTCGCCCGAGCGAAGCTGCTCGATGGTGTGCTCCTGGTCGTCCAACACGACATCGACGAGTGCCGACTCTCCCGCGATGAATTTCGCGATCGCATCGACGAGCCAGGTGCCGAGCGTGTCGGCGTTCACCGCAATGCGGAGCGTGACTCGACCGCCGTGCGCATCCGTTCGCTCCAGCCGGGGCAGGGCGCCGCGCAGCTCCTGTTCCAGGAGGCTCACCTTGTCGACATGGCTGCACAGCAGGCGCCCCAAGTCGGTGGCCGTGCAGGGCTGGCCGCGGACGATCAACACGCTGCCGAGCCTGTCCTCGAGCTGCTTCACCCGTTGGGAAACCGCGGACGGCGTGACGTTCAGCAGGCCGGCGGCGCGCTCGAAGCTGCCTTCGCGCACTACGGCGGCGACGGCAGCCAGGGAAGGGTAGTCCAGCATGGCGATTTAGAAAAACTTAAGCAGATTGAGGAAGTTTAAATGGAATCAGGCAAGCCCGGCCAGCACACTGCGCCTCATGTTCGGCTCTGCCTTTACTACCGGGTTTGCACTGGGCGCCACCCTCATCGTGGCCATCGGCGCGCAGAATGCCTTTGTTCTGCGCCAGGGCATTCGCAGGGAGCACGTTGCGCCCATCGTTCTCTTCTGTGCGCTGGCGGATCTGGTGCTGATCGCTGCGGGGGTGGCCGGGCTCGCGGGCGTTCTCGGCGATTCACCGGTTCTCGTGGGGCTGCTGACGATCGCCGGTTCGGCGTTTCTGGCGTGGTACGGGGTTCGCGCCCTGCGTCGCTCGCTGCAGCCGCAATCGCTGCACGCCGCGGGAGGCTCGGAACCGCTGTCGTTGGGCCGTGCCTTGGGGCAGGCCGCGGGCTTCACCCTGCTCAATCCGCACGTTTATCTCGACA
>DASZVD010000519.1:0-10812 GCA_035547375.1 Steroidobacteraceae bacterium | reverse complement strand
CGCCCCGATCGGCCACATCGTCGAACTCGCTCAAGTCCACACGCGGCATCTCCACGTGCATGTCGATGCGGTCGAGCAGCGGCCCCGAGATCTTCGCCCGATACCGCTGAATCTCAGCAGGGGAACAACGGCACTCTTCCGACGGATCGCCCAGCCGGCCACAGGGACACGGATTCATGGCGGCAATGAGTTGAAACCCGGCCGGATATTGCGTCTGCCGCGCCGCACGAGACACGGACACCACGCCCGCCTCCAATGGCTCGCGCAACGCTTCCAACACTCGCCGACCAAACTCCGGCAACTCGTCCAGAAAGAGCACACCGTGATGCGCAAGACTCACCTCTCCTGGCTTCGCCTGCGCACCACCGCCAACCAGCGCGGCGTCCGACGCACTGTGATGCGGGCTACGGAAAGGCCTCCGTCCAAATTGCGTCGCGTCGAATCCGCTACTACTCGCGGAGGCGATGGACGCGACTTCCAGCGCTTCACTTTTCGACAAGGGCGGCAGGATACCGGGCAGACGCTGCGCCAACATACTCTTGCCTGAGCCAGGCGGACCGATAAGCAACAGGCTATGCCCGCCCGCCGCCGCAATGACAAGAGCGTATTTCGCGTGATTTTGCCCACGAATATCGGTGAGATCGAGGAGCGAGCCTTCTTTTGAGGATAGGTCATCCCGGACGAGGGGAGTCAACGCATCGAGCGGCTTCTTTCCCTCCAGATGACGACAAACATCAAGAAGATGGTCGGCGGCCCGTACGGGTGTCAACGCAGCCATCACCGCCTCGCTCGCACTGGCGCGAGGCACGATCAACTCATGACCGCAGCGACTCGCGTGGGCGGCAGCGAGTATCAGACCGGGAACGGGGCGCAGCTCGCCACTCAGTCCCAGCTCGCCGTAGAACTCTTGAGTCATGCGCCGCCGGCCGTCACCCGGATCGATCTGTCTCGAGGCGATGAGAATGCCGAGCGCAATCGGCAGATCGAAGCGGCCGCCCGCCTTGGGGACGTCCGCGGGCGCAAGACTGACGGTGATCCGGCCGTTCGGAAAGTGGAAACCCGAGTTGATCAAGGCGGCACGGACGCGCTCCTTGCTTTCCTTCACGACCGTCGCGGGCAGGCCCACGATGAAGAAAGCCGGCAACCCGTCCGCGACGCTGACTTCGACGTGAACGAGTGGAGCGTGTAATCCAACCTGGGCCCGGCAAGGAACCCGGGCGAGGGCAGCTGCGGCGATCTCGGCCATCCCTGGCGCTCCAATGGGTCAGGAGTTGCGCCCCGCCTGCGGTGGCGCGCCCTCCAACGCTTGCAGCCGGGCCTCGAGCGCTTCGAGGCGGGCGCGAGTGCGCTCGAGCACGCGCGTTTGGGTGTCGAACTCATCGCGGGTCACGAGATCCAGCTTGCCGAGGCCCGACCGCAGGACGGCTCGGAAATTAGTCTCGAGATCACGCTGCGTCGCACGCAAGGCGGGAGGCAGGTGATCCATCAGGCGGCGGGCGATTTCATCGATCCGGAAGGCTTCCATTGTCGATCCTCGAGACTCGCCCCAAATCGGGGCGCAACGACGGTGCAGGGCTCCAAATGAGTGCGCGAGCCCGCGGGAGCGGCACGCAACCTGCGGAAACTGCACTGAAAACGGCCCCGGCGCACCATGGCACGGAAACTGCACTTCGCAGGGGCGCCTTCGCTAGCTTACGCGCGTACGAGTCGCGCGTGCAGTGGACGTATGTGGCGCGAATTCCAATAAATGCCCGACCAGAGATCAGAACGTCCGGGGAGACACAATGCGCACCGCTCCAAGAACTTCTCCAACACTGCGGCGACTGGCCGGCCTGGTGCTCGCGATGCTGGGACCCACACTGGCGTGGGCTGCTGACGTGCCGCCCGTGCCCAATAAAGGCGACACCGCCTGGATGCTGACGTCCACGGCGCTCGTGCTGCTGATGTCGGTGCCCGCGCTTGGACTGTTCTACGGTGGCCTCGTCCGCACCAAGAACATGCTGTCGGTATTGATGCAGGTCTTCGTCGGGTTCTCGCTCATCACGGTATTGTGGTGCGTGTACGGGTATTCGCTGGCCTTCACGCAGGGCAATGCGATCATCGGCGGCTTCAGCAGGCTGTTCCTGGCGGGAACCTTCGATTCCGCGACGGGCCAGTTCTCGCTCGCCGGTACCTTCAGCAAAAGCACGCCGATGTACGAGCTCGTATACGCCGCATTCCAGTCCACCTTCGCCGCCATCACCTGCTGCCTGATCCTCGGCTCTATCGTGGAGCGCATCAAGTTCGCCGGCGTCCTGCTGTTCCTGGTGATCTGGTTCACCTTCAGCTACATCCCTGTCGCGCACATGGTGTGGTACTGGGCAGGTCCGGATGCGTACACCTCGGCTGACAAAGCCGACGCGGTGACCGCCACAGCAGGTCTGCTATGGCAGTGGGGCGCGCTCGACTTCGCCGGCGGCACCGTCGTGCACATCAATGCAGGTATCGCGGGCCTCGTTGGCGCAATCGTAATCGGCAAGCGCATCGGCTTCGGCAAAGAGCCCATGCCACCGCACAGCCTGACGATGACCATGATCGGTGCTTCCATGCTGTGGTTCGGCTGGTTCGGCTTCAACGCCGGATCCGCACTCGAAGCGAACGGCTCCGCCGCGTTAGCCTTCATGAACACCTACCTCGCTACGGCCTGCGCCGTACTGTCGTGGATGTTCTGTGAGTGGCTGCTGAAGGGTAAGCCCTCCATGCTGGGCGCCGCCTCGGGCGCGGTTGCTGGGCTGGTGGCCATCACGCCGGCCGCCGGAAACGTTGGAATTCCCGGTGCCTTCGTCATCGGCCTCGGCGCCGGCATGGTCTGCCTCTGGGGCGTTACGGGCCTGAAGAGGATGATCAAGGCCGACGATTCGCTCGATGTCTTCGGCGTCCACGCCCTGGGTGGAATCTTTGGTGCCCTGATGACCGGCATTTTCAACGCCCCTTCGTTGGGTGGCCCGGGCTCCGTACAGGACTGGGTCAAAGGTACCACCGGCTACCCCGGCATCTGGGCACAGCTCAAGATCCAGGCTGAAGCGGTCGGGCTGGTAGTGCTCTGGACGGCGGTGGTCGCCTCGATTGCCTTCTACCTGGTGAAACTGCTCGTCGGTATCCGGGTGACCGAGGAAGAGGAGCGCGAAGGCCTCGACATCACGTCGCACGGCGAGCGCGCCTACGACATGTAAGCCACATGTAAGCCGAGGGGGCTCGGGCCCTGCCCACAGCCCCCCTTTTTGCGATACCGTGTGACCCCGATGCGGGGTCGCACTGCTGCGGCTGTGACGGAGTTCAAAGGTCGCGAACAGAGGACCCGCCATACTGGAGGCTCTATGTTGCGACCGAGAGCTATGTTGCGACCTGCCGCCCTCACCCTGACCTTGATCGGCCTCATCGGCGTCGCTAACGCAGACGTCTACCGCTGGGTGGACGACAAGGGTGAGCCGCATTACAGCGACAAGTGGGTTCCGGGCTCTCAGCTCATCAAATCCAACCGGCCGCACCCGCAGGATTCGACCGCCCCCAGCGCGTCGGACCAGCCGAAGCTGACCCCGGCCGGTGAGCAGAAGATCGCCGACAAGCTGGCGCAGGAACAGAATCAGCGCGCCGTCGATAAGGATGTCGCCACAGTCCGCGATGGCCAGTGCAAGCAGGCCAAAGAGCGTTATCAGAAGGCCATTCAGGCGCGCCGGCTGTACAAGACGACGGACAACAATCCCGACGGCGAGCGCACCTACATGACCGATGAAGAGGCCGACGCCTATCGGGCGCAGGCGCGCAAAGACGTGACCGACGCCTGCGGCACCCCGCCGCCACCCGCGGCCGAGTGACTTCTCGAGGCCGGCCGTCTAGGTCCGGTCGCTTAGGCCGGCCACGTAGATCGGCCCGCGCTGCGAGCCCAAATCAATTCTTGCGCCCGGCTCGCGGCTCACTATAGTCGCGTTGCGGCCACGATGGCCGCATGAGACGCAAGGCGACCCATCATGCGCGTGGGCTTTATCGGGCTGGGGGCCATGGGCATGCACATGGCACGCAACCTCCATCGTGCCGGGCTGCTGAGCGCAGTCTGGAACCGGACTACAGAGAAGGCCCGAACGCTCGCGGCCGAGCTGGGCGTCCAGGCACCACCGACCATAGAGGCCCTGGGTGCCGGCGTCGATGCCGTCGTGACTTGTGTATCCGCGGATGCGGACGTGCTCGAGGTCGTTCAGGCGCTCGCGAAAACCATACCTTCCGGTGGTCTCGTCATCGATTGTTCCACCGTGAGCGCCGAAACGGCCCGCAAAGCCGCCGAGGTGCTCCACCCCCGCAACGTGGAATTTCTCGACTGTCCGGTGAGCGGCGGAGTTGAGGGTGCACGCGACGCTACACTCGCCATCATGGCCGGCGGGAGCGAGGACGCTTTCGAGCGCGCCAAGCCGATCCTCGCCGCCCTGGGGAAGACGGTTACGCACTTCGGCCCGACCGGCAGCGGCCAGGCCGCCAAGGCCACGAACCAGATCATGTGTGCCGGCATCATCGAAGCGGTGTCCGAGGCCATGGCCTTCGCCCGGGCGCAGGGTCTTCCGTTGGACAAGATCGTCGACACGCTGGGGAAGGGCGCCGGATCGAGCTGGTACTTCGTGCACCGGGCTCCCAACATGGTCCGCGGCACATTCCCCGCCGGCTTCCGCGTGCGCCTCCACGAGAAGGATCTGACGATCTGCCGCGATATGGCCGCCCGGTTCGGCGTTGCACTGCCGGTGGTCGAGCGCATGCTCGGCGAATACGCCGAGCTGGTCGCACGCGGCTACGGCGACGAAGACATCTCGGCCACATTCCGCCTCAAGACCGAGCTGTTCGAGCTGCCTCAGAAGAGCAACCCACCCAATACCTCGTCATGACCGCTCCGCCGGCTTGAGGAGCCCTGCACGATGACGCGTCCGCCGCGACCGCTCCACACGATCCGAATCAGCGCATGAAGACCGACGCCGCCGGCGCCGGCAGATCCATCTATCTTCCCGATTTCTGTACGTCACGCGCCTCGCTCGTCGTCATTCTCATCGTCGAGCTGACGGCGCTCGTGCTCACTCTTGCCAGGCAGAATGCCAGTATCGATTTCTGGGGTGAGCTGGCGCGCACGTCCTTTTTCCTGCTGTGGATCGGTCTCGCCGCCGCGGGACTGCTCTGCCTGGTCCACGAGAACCTCACCAAGCTCAACGTGACGCAAGGATCCGCAGTGGTGTTCGCGCTGATTGCGGCCGTCATTTCCATCGTTTCGGCCTTCGCCATCTACGTCGGACGTACGGAAGTCGTGAATAACCTCGGTGTCGCCGAGCTTTTCCCGCATGACGCGGGGCCGTTCGTGCTGCGGAACGTTTTGATCGGGTTGATCATCACCGCTCTCGCGCTACGTTATTTTTTCGTCACGCACGAGTGGCGACGCAATGTCGAGATGCGCGCCGCCGCGCGCGTCCATGCGCTACAGGCGCGTATCCGACCGCATTTCCTGTTCAACAGCATGAATACCATCGCTTCGCTGACACGCACGAATCCCGTGCTCGCCGAGCAGGCGGTGCAGGACCTCGCGGACCTGTTTCGGGCCAACCTCAACGAAAAGCGCAACATCCTCCTCCTGCAGGAGGAGGTCGAGGTGGCGCACATCTACCAGCGCATCGAGCAACTACGGTTGGGCGAGCGGCTGCGCGTCGACTGGAAGATCGACGCACTGCCCAACGACGCGCTGGTGCCGGGGCTCATGCTCCAGCCGCTGCTGGAAAACGCCATCTATCACGGTATCGAGCCGCGACCCGAAGGCGGAACCGTCACGGTGACCGGCGAGATTGCCAATGGCCTCATCACCATCGTCGTGCGCAACCCGGTCGGAGAATCGACCTCCGAGCGGGGAGGGAACCAGCTGGCGCTCGCCAACATCCGTGAGCGGCTGACCCTCATGTACGAAGAGAGCGCGCTCGTAAAATCGGGCCGCTTCGATGCCGAGTACATCGTCACCTTGAGATTCCCATACGTGGAGAAGCGGGAAAGGCTCGTTACGTGACACTTAAGGTCCTCATCGTCGACGACGAGCCTCCGGCGCGGGAGCGGCTCAAGAGCCTGCTCAGTGAGATTCCAGACACGGAGGTCGTCGGTGAAGCCGTCAACGGCCAACAGTCACTCGACCGCACACATGAACTGGTCCCGGACGTCGTGTTACTCGACGTCCGCATGCCCGGAATGGACGGGATAGAGGTCGCGCGGCATTTGAACGCACTCGACGAGCCTCCGGCCGTTATCTTCACCACGGCATTCGACGAGTACGCCGTGAATGCATTCGAGGCTCATGCGGTCGGCTACCTCCTCAAGCCGATTCGCAAGGAGAAGCTGGCGGCCGCCTTGGTGCGCGCGAGCCGGTTGACCCGGCCGCAGCTCCAGAAGGTCGCCGCGGCTGCTAGCAACGGCAAACGCCGCACCCACATCGCCGCACGCCGGCGCGAAGGCTTGCGGCTCATTCCGGTCGAGGACGTGCAGTTCTTCCTGGCCGAGCAAAAGTACACGACCGTCCGTCATGTCAGCGGCGAAGACCTCATCGAGGATTCGCTGAGGTCGCTCGAGGAGGAGCTCGGCGACGATTTCGTCCGCATCCATCGCAATGCGCTGGTGAGCGTACGCTATCTGGAGCGCATCGAGCGCAGCGACGATGGGCAGTATTTCGTGAGGCTGCGCGGCTGCGCCGCGCCACTGCAGGTCAGCCGGCGCATGGCCGGCGAGCTGCGCGACCGTTTTCGCATCTGACCTGCTCGAAACGCGCAAGCCCCTGGCGTTCACCGAGGGTTGGACGAGGACCGGTCAGCCGCTCTCCCGGGCACTGGACGCATCGGGCACTTCACGGGCCCACCGGCCTCGACGGCGTAGGCGTTCATTGAGCGGCTCTGAGTAGTATCGCGATAATAGATATCCGAGCAGCAGGCTCGGCAAAAGCATGGCGGCGTACCACAAGGGGATCGTCACGACCGGGGGCTTGAGCTCTCTGAAGAGGTTCATCAGGCCCAGGACCACGAGCATGTGAACCAAGTAGATTTCGTAACTGTTGCGACCGATCCGTCGTAGCCAGCCGGTCCCGGTCGCCAGCAGTCGATTGCCAACGCCGCTGCCCAGAGCCAGCAGCATGAGCGCCACACCGCCTTCCAGCAACGTGACATTGAGACCATACCGGGCCAGCTCCACGTGCGAGTCCTCGTTACAGGTGACGATAACGAAGACTGCGATTACTGTTCCGGCCACCAAGGCCCAACGCAGCACATTGCGGCTCAGGCGCCAGTGCGCACACGCCAATGCCGTCAGACAGCCGAAGGCGATTCCGTCCGTGCAGCACAGGTAGGCGTATTGTCCCCACGGGTCCTGATCCGCCAGCAGCGTCCGATTGACCGGACCCAGGATCAGCAGACACACCAATGGGATCAGTAGCATTGACTCGCGGCGCAGGAGGAGACAGGCCAGAGGAAAAAGCACATAGAAGGCTTCCTCCACCGAGAGAGACCACAGGACATCCCAGTCCCCGGGCAGGTAGCCATGATGGCCCTCCAGGAGATTGAAGTTGAAGGTGAGCGCCGACCAGACGGCCTGGCCCAGGAAGGCACGAGCGGGGTCGATGACGAAGTCGTGGATGCCCGCCAGGTGTAGGGCACTGAGGACGAGCAGGACCAACAGCAGGCACGGGAGGATGCGCGCGGCTCTCATGAGGTAAAACCGCCCGGCGTGCACATGGCCGAGCTCGCCCCACCGCCGGATCGAGAGACTCGTGATGAGGAACCCCGAGATCACGAAGAAAACGATCACGGCATAGTAGCCGGACCAGAAGAGCACCTGATTCAGCGTCTTGGGCAAGACGCCATCGACGTCATAGTCATTGATCCAGAACCGCAAGTGGATGTGATGCAGGGTCACCAACAAAACGCTGATGCCACGAAGCACATCGACGCCGGCAAGCCTGTGCCGATCAGGGATCGCCCCCACCGGATCAGCCACCACCGTTACTCGCCCGAGCGGGTACGACCCTCTGCCCCGAGTTTGCATCTGCAGCCGCCGTACACACAGTGCCGGCTCCCGTCAGGCGCGCTTGTACCCTTACAGAATGTACCGGCTCAGGTCCTCGTCCTTCACGAGATTGCCGAGACTCGCCTCCACATACTTCGCGTCGACGACCAGCGGCTGCCCATTCAGTTCCGAAGCACCGTAGGACACGGCCTCCAACAGCCGTTCCATCACCGTGTGCAGACGGCGAGCGCCGATGTTCTCGGTGCGCTCGTTCACGTGAGCCGCGATCTCCGCGATCCGGCGTACGCCGTCCGGCTGGAACTCAACGGACACTCCTTCGGTCGCCAACAGCGCCTTGTACTGCGCGGTGAGCGACGCATCCGGCTCGGTGAGAATGCGCACGAAATCCTCGACCTTCAGCGAGTCCAATTCCACGCGGATGGGCAACCGTCCCTGCAGCTCGGGAATGAGATCGGACGGCTTCGACAGGCTGAAGGCGCCCGAGGCGATGAAGAGAACGTGATCGGTCTTGATGGGCCCGTACTTGGTCGCCACCGTCGAGCCTTCGATCAGCGGCAACAGATCACGCTGTACGCCTTCGCGTGAGACATCGGCGCCCAGCGTCTCCTGCCGGCGGGTGACCTTGTCGATCTCGTCGATGAACACGATGCCGTTCTGCTCGGCGTTCGACAAGGCGCGGATCTTCAGCTCGTCCTCGTTGATCAGCTTCGCCGCCTCCTCGTCGGTCAACAGCGTCAGGGCCTCTTTCACCCGCACCTTGCGGGTACGGGTGCGATTGCCACCCAGGTTGGCGAACATCGACTGCAGCTGCTGCTGCATTTCCTCCATCCCCGGAGGCGCCATGATCTCCACGCCCATGGGCAGCGAGCGCAGCTCGATCTCGATTTCGCGTTCGTCGAGCTCCTTTTCCCGCAGCATCTTGCGGAACTTCTGCCGGGTCTCGGCGTCGCGCGGCTGCACCGGCTCATCCGTCGAGAAACCCATCATGCGCGGCTTCGGCAACAGCGCATCCAGCACGCGCTCCTCCGCGGCATCCTGGGCACGCTGCCGGACTTTCAGTACCTCCTGCTCACGCATCATCTTCACCGCGACATCGGCGAGCTCCTTCACGATCGAATCCACGTCGCGCCCGACGTAACCGACTTCAGTGAACTTCGTGGCTTCGACCTTCACGAACGGCGCATTCGCCAGCTTCGCCAGCCGCCGTGCGATCTCCGTCTTGCCGACACCCGTCGGCCCGATCATGAGAATGTTTTTCGGCGTGATTTCCTGGCGCAGCGGCTCGCCGACCTGCATCCGCCGCCAACGGTTGCGCAGGGCAATGGCCACGGCGCGCTTGGCGGCGGTCTGCCCGACGATGTGTTTGTCGAGCTCCTGGACGATTTCACGGGGAGTCAGGGATGATGACATGGGAAGCTCGCGCAAGTATCAGGCCGCGGCCTGCCGCAGCTCCTCGATCACGAGGTTGCGGTTGGTGTAGATGCAAATGTCGGCGGCGATATTGAGCGCGCGCTCCGCGATGCTGCGCGCGTCGAGCTGCGAGCCTTCGAGAAGGGCGCGTGCGGCGGCGAGCGCGAACGGACCGCCGGACCCGATGGCCGCGGCGTCGTGATCGGGCTCGATCACGTCCCCGTTACCGGAGACGACGAAGATCTTTTCCGGATCCGCCACCAGAAGCAGTGCCTCCAGGCGGCGCAGATAACGGTCCGAGCGCCAGTCCTTCGCCAACTCGATGGCGGCACGGGTCAGGTTTCCGTATTTCTCGAGCTTGCCCTCGAACCGCTCGAACAGCGTGAAGGCATCCGCCGTGCCGCCGGCAAAGCCCGCCAGCACCTTGTCGTTGTAGAGCCGGCGCACCTTGCGTGCGTTGCCCTTCATGACGGTATTCCCGAGCGTGACCTGGCCGTCGCCGGCCATGGCGACGCCGCCGCCGCGCCGCACCGCCAGGATCGTCGTGCCGTGGGGATCGAATTCGAACCTGTCGCTCATGCTAACCCTTCTTACGCACCCGAGCCCGGGGATGAGAGGATTCGTAGATGCGGGCCAGGTGCTGGAAGTCAAGGTGGGTGTACACCTGGGTGGTCGAGATATCGGCGTGACCGAGAAGCTCCTGGACTCCCCGCAGCTCCCGGCTCGACTCGAGCAGGTGGGTCGCGAACGAATGGCGGAACAGGTGCGGGTACACGCGCAGGCTCACCCCCTGCCGCCGGGCCCAGTACGCCACTCGCTTCTGGACCGATCGCGGGCCGAGCCGCCGTCCATTGCGGCCGACGAAGAGCGCCAGCTCCCCGGGCTTTGCCAGGGCGGCACGCACCGGGAGCCACTTTTCCAGCACGCGCGCGGCCACGCTCCCGACCGGCACGATGCGCTCCTTGCGACCCTTGCCAAGGACCCGGACGGTGCGGTCCGCAAGATCGAGGTGGGCAAGGTCCAGTCCCACCAGCTCGGCGAGCCGCAAGCCCGAGGAATAGAGCAGCTCCATGACGGCGTGATCCCGGGCGGCAAGCTCATCGTCTCGAGGCATGGCCAGCAGCCGTGCCATCTGATCTGGATCGAGAGTCTCCGGCAAGCGGCGCGCGGCTTTCGGGGCGCGAATGTCGTGGCCGGGGTTGCGATGGACGCCGCTCGCCGGCACGGTCTCGCCCGACGCTGTGGGGGAAGCGCGATTGTGGCGAATCAGGAACTCATAGAAGCTGCGGACGGCCGAGAGGCGTCGCTGCACACTGCGTGGCGAAAGACCACCGGCATGCGAGT
>DASZVD010000518.1:0-11553 GCA_035547375.1 Steroidobacteraceae bacterium | reverse complement strand
CGATGTCCACCTGGATCGTGCTCGGCTCGGCCATTGTAGCTCCCCTTACTGCAGTGTCTTCGCCTTCGCGGCCGCCTCATCGATGGAGCCGACCATGTAGAAGGCCTGCTCCGGCAGCGAGTCGAACTCGCCGCTGATGATGCCCTTGAACCCGCGGATGGTGTCCTTGAGCGAAACGATCTTGCCGTCCTGACCGGTGAACACCTTCGCGACGTTGAAGGGTTGCGACAGGAAGCGCTGCACCTTACGCGCGCGGAACACGACCAGCTTGTCCTCTTCGGACAACTCGTCCATACCCAGAATCGCGATGATGTCCTGCAGCTCTTTGTAACGCTGCAGCACCGCCTGCACGCCGCGGGCGGTGTTGTAGTGCTCTTCGCCGACGACGAGAGGATCGAGCTGGCGGCTCGTGGAGTCGAGCGGGTCCACCGCGGGGTAGATGCCCAGCGATGCAATCTGACGCGACAACACGACCGTCGCGTCCAAGTGCGCGAACGTCGTGGCGGGCGACGGATCGGTCAAGTCGTCCGCGGGCACATACACCGCCTGAATCGACGTGATCGAGCCGGTCTTCGTAGAGGTGATGCGCTCCTGCAGAACGCCCATCTCTTCCGCCAACGTCGGCTGATAACCCACCGCGGAAGGCATACGGCCGAGCAGCGCCGACACTTCGGTTCCGGCGAGCGTGTAACGGTAGATGTTATCGACGAAGAACAGCACGTCGCGGCCCTTACCGCCGTCTTCACGCACTTCGTCGCGGAAGTATTCGGCCATGGTGAGGCCGGTGAGCGCCACGCGCAGGCGGTTACCCGGCGGCTCGTTCATCTGGCCGTACACCATCGCCACTTTCGAGTTCGGCAGGTTGTCCTTGTCGATAACGCCCGACTCGATCATCTCGTGATAGAAGTCATTTCCTTCGCGAGTACGCTCGCCAACACCCGCGAACACGGACAGGCCGCTGTACTGCTTGGCGATGTTGTTGATCAGCTCGAGCATGTTGACGGTCTTGCCGACGCCGGCGCCACCGAACAGACCGACCTTACCACCCTTCGCGAACGGCACGAGGAGGTCGATGACCTTGATGCCCGTGACGAGCAGGTCCTGGCCACCGGCCTGTTCGTCGAACGGCGGCGGCGGACGATGGATCGGCAGATGCTCTTTCGCCTGCACCGCGCCGCGGTTGTCCTGCGGGTCGCCGAGCACGTCCATGATGCGGCCCAGGGTGCCCTTGCCCACCGGCACGGAGATCGGGGCGCCCGTAGCGACCACCGCCAGACCGCGCTTCAGGCCTTCGGAGGTACCCATCGCAATCGTGCGCACGACGCCGTCGCCAAGCTGCTGCTGCACTTCGAGCGTGAGCCCGACTTCTTTCAGCTTCAGCGCCTCGTACACCCGCGGAATGGACTCCCGCGGGAACTGCACGTCAATGACGGCACCGATGATCTGGGTGATTTTGCCTTCGGCCTGAGTGGTCATGCTGAATTTTTCCTTCACAGTACCGCTGCCATTCTCATGGCCTGCGGCCAACTTACCTCGGGGTCGAAGCGACCCCGAACATATAGGGCGCGCTGCGCGCGCCAACGGAAAACCTATACCGCCGCAGCCCCGCCGACTATTTCCGAGAGCTCTTTCGTGATCGCGGCCTGGCGGGCCTTGTTGTAGATCAATTGCAATTCGCTGATGAGCTTCCCGGCGTTGTCCGAGGCCGCCTTCATGGCGACCATGCGCGCGGCCATTTCGGAGGCGACGTTCTCGACGGCGCCGCGATACACCTGCGATTCGATGTAGCGCATGAGCAGACCCTCGAGGATCGTCTTCGCATCCGGCTCGTAAATGTAGTCCCAGTGCTCGGCCAGCCCTTCCGTATCCACCGGCTGCACGGGCAACAGCTGCTCGACCACGGGCTTCTGGGTCATGGTGTTGACGAACTGCGCATTCACCAGGAACAGGCGATCCAGCTCGCCATTCCTGTACGCATCCAGCATCACCTTCACGGTGCCGATCAGGTCCTTCACGTGCGGGCGGTCACCGAGACCGGACACGTTGGCGAGGATCTTGACGTCGAGGCGCCTGAAGAACGCGAGGCCCTTCGAGCCGATGATGCACAGGCTCACCTTCGCGCCCTTGCCCTGCCACTCCTTCATCAGCAGCAACGTCTGCTTGAAGGTGTTGGCGTTCAGGCCGCCGGCGAGGCCGCGGTCCGTCGAAATGACGATGATGCCGACACCCTTCGCTTCGCGCTCGTGCAGGAACGGATGGCGGTAATCCGGATTCGCCTGGGTGAGGTGGCCGATGACGTTGCGCATCTTCTGCGCATACGGCCGGGCGAGACGCATCCGGTCCTGCGCGCGGCGCATCTTGCTCGTGGCCACCATCTGCATGGCCTTCGTGATCTTCTGAGTGCTCTTCACACTCGCGATCTTGGTGCGGATTTCCTTTGTGCCGGGCATGGCTGCGGGTCCGCCTCAGTACGTGCCCGTGGCGATGAAGTCCTCGATGCACTTCTTCAAGCCCGCCTCGTTCTCCTTGCTGAGCTTCGGCGTGGCGTTGATGCCATCGATGAGGGACTTGTAGTTCGTCTTCGCGAACGCCTGCAGGGCCGCCTCGAAGTCCGTGACCTTCTTCAGCTCCACCTTGTCCATGTAGCCATTGTTGACCGCGTAGATGCTCAGTGCCATCTCCGCAACCGACATCGGGGCGTACTGCTTCTGCTTCATGACCTCGGTCGTGCGCTGGCCCCGCTCGAGCTGCTTGCGGGTCGCCTCGTCGAGGTCGGAAGCGAACTGCGAGAACGCGGCCAGCTCGCGATACTGCGCGAGGGCGAGACGGATACCGCCACCGAGCTTCTTGATGATGTCGGTCTGCGCAGCGCCACCGACGCGAGACACCGAGATACCGGCGTTCATCGCGGGACGGATACCGGCGTTGAACAGATCGGTCTCGAGGAAGATCTGACCATCGGTGATGGAGATGACGTTCGTGGGCACGAATGCCGTCACGTCACCCGCCTGCGTCTCGATGATGGGTAGGCCGGTAAGTGACCCGGTCTTACCCTTCACGGCGCCCTTCGTCACCATTTCCACATATTCTTCGTTCACGCGAGCGCTACGCTCGAGCAGACGGCTGTGGAGATAGAACACGTCGCCAGGGAACGCTTCGCGACCCGGGGGGCGACGCAGCAGCAGCGAGATCTGACGATACGCGACGGCCTGTTTCGAGAGATCGTCGTAAATGATCAGCGCGTCCTGACCGTTGTCCATGAAGTACTCGCCCATGGTCACGCCCGAATACGCGGCGATGTACTGCAGGGCGGCCGGCGTGGAAGCCGACGCGGCAACAACGATCGTGTGCGCGAGAGCGCCGTGCTCTTCGAGCTTGCGCACGACGTTGGCGATGGTCGACTGCTTCTGACCGATCGCGACGTAGATGCACTTAATGCCCGAGGACTTCTGGTTGATGATCGTGTCGACGGCGAGCGCGGTCTTGCCGGTCTGGCGGTCGCCGATGATCAGCTCGCGCTGCCCGCGGCCGATCGGAACCATCGCGTCGACGGCCTTGTAGCCCGTCTGCACCGGCTGGCTGACCGACTTACGGTAGATCACGCCCGGGGCCACACGCTCGATCGGAGCGGTGCGGGTCGTCGGGATCGGGCCCTTGCCGTCGATCGGCTGGCCCAGCGCGTCGACGACGCGGCCGAGCAGCTCGGGACCGACCGGCACTTCCAAAATGCGATTCGTGGTCTTGACCGTGTCGCCTTCGCGCAGGTGCTTGTACTCGCCCAGCACGACCGCGCCGACCGAGTCCTGCTCGAGGTTCAGCGCCAGGCCGTACGTGTTGCCGGGGAACTCGAGCATCTCGCCGTAGCGGGCATCCGCGAGACCATGAATGCGGCAGATGCCGTCGGTCACGGAGACGATCGTGCCGATGTTGCGGGCCTCAGTGACGGACTTGAAGTGCTCGATCCGCTGCTTGATGAGGTCGCTGATCTCGGTCGCTTTAATCGCCATAGTAATCAATCCTCTTACACGGCGCGATTTCGCGCCGGCTGCATTTCCGAGCTTCGCGCTTTGGCGAAGTGAGTAAGTCCTGCGCGAAGCGCATGAGAAGCCTTACCGAGATTCGGCGCCATCATGCCGTCAGCTCGTAAGTGATCTTGTTGAGCTGCGTGCGCAGCGAGCCGTCGATGACGAGGTCGCCCGCCTGCAGCACCGCTCCACCAATGAGCGTCGGATCCGTGTGGCACTGCATGCGCACCCCACGCTTCAACTTGTGCTCCAGGGCGGCCGCAAGCGTCTTTTGCTGCGCATCGTCCAAAGGAGCCGCGGAGGTCACGGTCACGTCGATGACCTTCTCCGCTTCGTCCTTCAGCTCGTCGAACAAGGCCGCGATCTCGGGGAGGTATCCGAGACGGCGGTTCTCGGCGAGCGTGCGCACGAAGTTCGCGCCATGGTCGCCCAGTTGCCCTCCGGCGATGCTGATCACCAGATCCGCCAGCTCATCGGCGGTGACGCGTGGGTTACCCAACAAGGGCTCGACCCGCGGATCCGTGACGACCGCGGCTCCCGCGCGCAAGGCATCGGACCAGGGTCCGAGGCGGCTTTCGCCCCGCGCTTCCTCGAACGCCGCCTTGGCGTAGGGTCGTGCGATGGTGGTCTTGTCGGCCATTGCGATAAATGCCCTTAGATCTGCGTGGCCAGCTTGCTGATGAGATCGGCGTGCGCTTTCGCATCGATCTCGCGCTCGAGCAGCTTGGAGGCGGCCTGCACCGCGATCTGCGCCACTTCACGCCGCAGCGTCTCGCGCGCACGCGACGACTCGAGCTCGATCTCCTGCACCGCCGCGGCCTTGATCCGCTGACCCTCGGAGGTCGCAGTGCCTTTCGCCTGTTCGACGATCTCGTTGGCCTGATGGTTCGCGTGATCGATGATCTGGCTGGCGCGCTCGCGGGCTTCGCGCACGATGGCATCGGCCTTGTCACGGGCCTGCACCAAGGCGTGCTCGCCCTGATCGGCGGCGGCCAGGCCTTGTGCGATCTTCTTCGAGCGCTCTTCCATCGGCCCGAGGATCATCGGCCAGACGAACTTCATCGTGAACCAGACGAGCACGATGAACACGAGCATCTGCACGATGAGCGTGAGATTAATGTTCACGGTTGACTCCTAATACACATCTCACCATACGTACACTGTCATGCTGATGCGCCGTAGGCGCCACGCTCATGCGCAGCGGGCAAAAACCACGCTTTTTGCACGCGGTCGACGGAGCAATGTCCGATGAAATGGCCGCAGGCGAGTTCATCCGATTGAATCAGTGCGTTAACCCGGCGGTGAACGGGTTCGCGAACGTGAAGAACAGCGCGAAACCGATGCCGATCATGGCCACCGCGTCGACGAGCGCCGCGACGATGAACATCTTCACCTGCAACATCGGGGTGAGCTCGGGCTGGCGCGCCGCACCCTCCAGGAAGCGACCACCGAGAATACCGAACCCGATCGCAGTACCGAGCGCGCCCAGACCGAAGATGATCCCGACGGCGAGAACCGTCATGGCCTGAACGTGTGCGAGATTTTCCATTCAACCCTCCTAAACGAAACGCTTTGTAGACTGAGTAGACAAGAAACTCGAAGGTGCCGGCGGCATCAGTGGTGCTCGTGCGCCATCGACAGATAGACGACCGTCAGCACCATGAAAATGAAGGCCTGCAGCGTGATGACGAGCAGGTGGAACACGGCCCAGGCGAACGCCAGGATGAACTGCACCACCACGAAGAGCCAGCCGCTGAAGTGCGACAGCTGGTGCACCCCTTCCAGGGACAGCACGGCCAGCAGCAGGAAGATCATCTCGCCGGCGAACAGGTTGCCGTACAGACGCAGCGACAGCGAGATCGGGCGCGCCAGGAAGGGAATGATCTCGAGAATGAAGTTGAAGGGGATGAGGATCACCTTCACGATCTTGTTGTTGCTGCTGAAGGGCTGCAGCGTGAATTCGGCGATGAATCCGCCGAGGCCCTTCATCTTGACGCTGTAGTAGAGAATGAGGACGAACACGCTCAGCGACAGTGCGAACGTGACGTTCACGTCGGTGCTGGGCACGACCTTCAGATGCTCGATACCGAAGCTGTGGGCGATCCAGGGCAGCAGATCGACCGGCAGCACGTCCATCGCATTGAACAAGAAGACCCAGCAGAAGATCGTCAGCGCCAGGGCGGGGATGAGCTTGCTCGTGCCGTGGAAGGTGTCCTTCACCTGCGCGTCGATGAACTCGATGACGAGCTCGACGAAATTCTGGAACTTCCCGGGGACGCCCACGGTCGACTTGCGGGCGGCGAGATAGAACGAGCCGCCGAACAGAAGCGCCAGCACCACGGAGAAGAACACGCTGTCCCAGTGGATGACGGAGAAATCCAGGACCCCGTTCGGCTCCTTGTTCGACAGGAACGTCAGGTGGTGATGGATGTATTCGTTCGCGGTTGTGGGCTGTTCTGCTGCCATTAACGTTTCAAGCTCCGCCTCTTGCCGATAACCCCTTCGCCAACACGATCCAGAACACGACGAAGGTGGCGATGTACGCGCCGAGCATGGGCAGCGGCGCCACCTTCATCGTCTTCAACACCGCCACGAACAGCGCGATCACCAGGGCGACCTTGACCGCCTCGCCGATGAAAAACGCGCGTACCGCACGCAGCGGATCCGCCGCAGCCCCTCGCGGGAAGCTGAGCAGTGCCATGGCCGCGCTCGCTGCGCTGCTGATCCCGCCGCCCAATGCCGCCGAGAGCGCAGCTCGCTCGCCCGCGAGCGCCCAGCTCAGGAGCGCCGCAATCAGGGCGACAGCCGCCTGGCCCAGTGCGACACCGAAGGCCAGACGCCGCGGATTGGGCTGGTCCATAGGTCCTCCGGGACGAACCGTATCGGGCTGGCCCATATTGGGCTGGCCCACGGGTCTTCCGGGCTGGCCAGCGGGCCCTCCGGGCGCTTCGATCGCAATCACGTTCTTTCCCCGGCTCTCGTGGGCTGCGCCCGCGACGAAACTCGCAGCTCACCGCTCCTCTCGCGGAAGAGCCGGCAATGGCTGCGATGACTCGCAATCAGACAGTCGATTTTTTCGCACCCGCCTGAAGCCGTGGGTCAGTGCCCCGGCGAAAAAGCCGGCGGATTATAGAGAGCGCAGGCAGGCCCGTCCACAGCGCCTGAACGCAAAAGTTGAGGTTTCTAAACGTAATGCGCCGGGGGATCGGTTGCGGCGCCCCGGGGCGGTAAAATCGCGCCTTTGCCCCAGGCATAGCCGCCGCCTTTGCCCGGGGCGCGTAGCCGGCCGCCCGATCGAAGCTAGTGAGGGGGTCCGCTGAAAGCGCTGGCCCATCCCGGGCCGCACAGGCGACTTATGAAACCACGATAACAGGGATGCCCGATCGGTGTCGCCACGCAGAGTGGCCGCGTTCTGCCGGCAAAAACCACGCTTTTTGCCGGCCGCCCGATCGAAGCTAGTGAGGGGTGTCCGCTGAAAGCGCTGGCCCATCCCGGGCCGCCAGGCGACTTTCAGCCTATTGAATGTGCGCCAGAATCCCGTCCAGCTCGTCGAGGCTGTTGTAAGTCACCACCAGCTTGCCCTTGCCGCCGGTGGAGTGTTGGATGGCCACCTTGGCGCCGAGTTTGTCCGCGAGCTCCTGTTCCAGGCGGTGAACATTCGGATCGCGCGCAGCCTCCTGGGCTTCGGCGGTGGCGGCCGCGGCGCCGGCTTGCTGCAGGCGCCGCACGAGCCCTTCCGTTTCCCGGACGGACAAGCCCTTCTTCGCGACGAGCGTGGCGACCTCGATCTGCTGCCTCCGGTTCGTCAGCGCCAGCAGCGCACGCGCGTGCCCCATCTCGATCTCGCGCCGCTCCACTCGATCGCAGACCTCGGGCGCCAGCTCCAGGAGCCGCAGCAGGTTGCTGACACCGGCGCGGGAGCGGCCGACCGCGTCCGCAGCTTCCTGGTGCGTGAGGTCGAACTCGGAGATCAGGCGCTCGAGCGCGCGCGCTTCCTCCAGCGGATTGAGATTCTCTCGCTGGATGTTCTCGATGAGGGCGACCGCGATCGCCGCTTCGTCGGGAATGTGGCGGATCACCGCCGGAATGTCGCTGAGGCCTGCGATCTGCGAGGCGCGCCAGCGGCGCTCGCCGGCGATGATCTCGTAGCGCTGTGACTCGCCGGGGCCCGGCGTGCCCAGGGGACGGACCACTATGGGCTGCACGACGCCCTGCGCTTTGATGGAGTCCGCCAGCTCCTGCAGGGTCTCCGGCCGCATGTCGACGCGCGGCTGATATTTGCCCTTCTGCAGCAGATCGAGGGGCAGGCGCGCCAGCTCTTCGCCCGGCCCGAGAGCCGCCGGCGCGGTGGTGCCGGAATTCAACCCGG
The DNA here is from genome assembly GCA_035547375.1 of Steroidobacteraceae bacterium. GTDB lineage: Bacteria > Pseudomonadota > Gammaproteobacteria > Steroidobacterales > Steroidobacteraceae > 13-2-20CM-66-19. The sequence continues at coordinate 3,159 of DASZVD010000518.1, read as the reverse complement.
CGGACGCGGCGCCAGGGTCAGCCGGTGCCTTGGCTGTTGCTGCGCCGGCAGCCGGGTGGGCAACCGCGGGAGCGCGGACCGCCGACTGCAGCGCCGTCTGGCCGAGCAGCTGGGCCAATCCTCTCTGAAGCGCGGGTTTCTTTTGGCTCATGGCCGCGGATCATAGAGGAAAGTGCGTTGCAGGGCGCAGCGCGCGCCCCATCCGGCCGGCGGCGACGGAGTCATGTCTGCCGAAACCGCTGGCCCATCCCGGGCAGCAGCGACTTTCGAACGGTGTCGTCACGCAGAGTGGCCGCGTTTTGCCGGCAAAAGTCACGCCTTTTGCCGGCCGTCGAACGAAGCTGGAGCGTCGGTCTGCTGAAAGCGCCGCACCGAACGCGCCGTCCGGCGCCTCCTGACGCGGTAGCCAGCAAAAGTCGCGCCTTTTGCTGGCGGTCGACGCGTAGGGTCTCGCCGAAAGCGCCGCCAGGCGACTTTCGGCCAAATAAACTAAGAAGCTTGCGCGTCGGCGACGGGGGAGGGTGTTTGGTGGCTCTCCCCCTTCGCTCCGGCGGCAGCCTTCTCCGCCTCCTCTTCTTCACGCCGGATCATCTCCCCGGCCAGCGCGAGGTAGGACAGCGCCCCGCGGGACTCCTTGTCGTGAAACAACACCGGCTTGCCGAACGACGGCGCCTCGGCGAGGCGGATGTTGCGCGGAATGATGGTACGGAAGACCTTTTCGCCGAAGTGAGTGATGAGCTGCGCGCTCACCTCGTTGGCCAGATTGTTTCGAGGGTCGAACATCGTGCGCAGAATGCCCTCGATCTCCAGGCCGGGGTTCACGGCGGCCCGGATCTGCTCCACCGTGGCCAGCAGCGCCGACAGCCCCTCGAGGGCGTAATACTCGCACTGCATCGGAATCAGGACGCTGTTCGCCGCCACGAGCGAATTGACGGTCAGCATGTTGAGCGCCGGCGGACAGTCGATGATGACGACGTCGAAGGACTCCCGCACTGCAACGAGCGCGTCGCGAAGCTTCGTCTCGCGGCCGGATTCCATCTGCAACAGCCGGACTTCCGCGGCAGTGAGGTCCTGATTCGCGGGCAAGAGGTGGTAGCCGCCCGGGTCGATGGCCACGATGACCGCGGAGAGCTCGGCCTCTTCGAGCAGGACGTCGCAAGAGCTACGCTCCAGCTGCGACTTGTCGATCCCGCTCCCCATCGTCGCGTTGCCCTGGGGATCGAGATCGACCAGCAGCACTCGCCGCTTGGTGGCTGCAAGCGAGGCCGCGAGATTGACCGCGGTGGTGGTCTTACCGACGCCGCCTTTCTGGTTCGCAATGGCAATGACTCGCTTCATGGGCACAAGTGTACTTCACCGTCATCCCCGCACCCGTTCTCCATTGCTTCATGACACGCCCACGTCCGCGTCCCGGAAATGCCGGGGAGGTCTGTCGCGCCTCGCCATCCGGCGGCGGGATCGGCCGGAAACCGCGGACAGCGGCCCAGCGAGCGTTACAAAAGTTGCCCTCGGGCACGGCATGGTGAAGTATTCGTTGCACAGTGCAGTCAAGAGATGAGACGTGCGATGCAAGTAGAGCTCGACCGCAGCGACCTGAGGATTCTGGATCTCGTTCAGCAGCACGGCGATCTGTCCGCCGCGGATGTCGCCGAGCGACTGGGAATGACCGCGTCCACGTGCTGGCGCCGGTTGAGCCGGCTGGAGGACCTCGGCGTCATCCGCCGGCGTGTTGCGCTACTCGACCGGGAGAAAGTCGGACTGAACGTGACCGTGTTTTCCCGTGTGAAGCTCATGGCGCACGGCCGCGACGCCCTGGCACGATTCGAGGAAGCGGTGCGTGAGCATCCCGAGATCCTCGAGTGCTATACGATGATGGGAGAGACGGACTTCCTGCTGCGGATCGTCTGCCGCGACATCAAGGCCTACGAGGCGTTTTTTCTCGATCACCTGTCGCGCTTCCCCGGCGTGCAGTCGGTCAACTCGTCGATCGCCATGGCGATCGTCAAGGAGACCACGACGCTGCCGCTGGGGTAGGTTGTTGGGTCGGGCTGGAGCGGCATCCGCTGCGGTCATTTCAAATGCGACGTGAAGAAATACATCATCGCCGTCAGCACGCCGAACTGCCCCAATAGCGCGAAGTACAGGTGGTGCAGGATCTCGCTCTTGAGGATGGCCAGGTCCGCCTTCATCTCAGCCCTCATCTCGGCCTTCAGCGAGGCGAGCCGCTCCTCGAGAAAGGACTTGGTCACCAGATCAGCCGCTCTCGTACAATCGTAAATCGCTTCCGCCACCACTGCCGCATCCCGAGGCTCGAGATGAGCCCTCTCCACCAATACGTCGAACAACAAAAGAGTACCCGCCGTCATCTTAACGCCCCGGTTGGATTTCGCAATGACTGTTGGATCTCACTTTATCCCAACATCATCCGTCACGACAGGATCAATATCTTGGGCGTTTGCTTAGAAATTCCGCGCCACGACGTGATGTCCACCGTCCGCGCCGGACGCTGAAATCAACGTGGAGGTCCCCTAGGACTGACGTGTCAGCACAATCACGCAGCGAGACTCTTTCAGCCCCGGCACGCTGAGATCACGAGAGCGCTCCACGCGCCAGCCTTGCGGAATATCCGCCAGCTCCGTTTCAGGCCACTTACCCTTCATGGCCAACACTCGGGTCTGCGGGCCACACAGGGACGACACCTTTTCCAACATGTCAGGGATCGGTGCAAACGCGCGGGTGACGACCGTATCGAAAGGTTGTTCCGGGCGCAGGGTCTCCACTCGAGCTTGCACGCCGGTCACGTTCGTCAACCCCAGCGCGTAGGCGGCGTGGTTCACGAAGCGTATTTTCTTCCCCGCTGAATCGATGAGCGTAAAGCGACGCTCGGGATTCAGCACGGCCAGAGGAAGGCCGGGAAAGCCGGCGCCCGTGCCGACATCCGCAATAGCGACCCCGTGCAATTCGGCGTGAATGGCGAGGCTGTCGAGCAGGTGATGCGTCACCATCTCCTCCCGATCCCGGATGGCCGTCAGGTTATAGGTCCGGTTCCAGCGTTCGAGCTCGTCCAGCAGCTGTTGCAAGCGGGCGGCGGCGCCTTCGGACAGCTCGATGCCCATACTTTTGGCATCGCGTATGAGACGATGATTGGGGCTCAAGGGA
>DASZVD010000517.1:0-4066 GCA_035547375.1 Steroidobacteraceae bacterium | reverse complement strand
CCAACATCCGCGACCGTCTGATCGTTGGGCATTTCGACGCCGCTCACCTGCTGGCCCCAATGGCGATCGCCTCCACCCTCGGCGTCGGACACATCAAAACGCCATTTATCGCGCCGCTCTCGCTTGGCCTCGGCGGAAACGCCATTACAGTATCACTCCCGCTCTGGCGGCAGATGGAGCGGGAAGGCGCTCGTGCGGGAGATTTCACGCCAGGATCCGGCGACGCGTTGCGACGTGTGATAGCAGCCCGTGAACGTTCGCGTTACGAGCCCCTCACGTTTGGCATGGTTTACCCGTTCTCCTGCCACAACTATGAGCTGCGCTACTGGCTGGCCGCGGCGGGTATCGATCCGGAACGCGACGTGCGGCTCGTTGTAATTCCGCCGCCCTTCCTGGCGGACGCGCTGCGTACCGGCCAGATCGACGGATTCTGCGTCGGCGAGCCCTGGAATTCGGTGGCCGTAGAGGCCGGCGTGGGCGCCATCGTCACGCCGACTACGGCGCTGTGGCCGCGAAGTCCCGAGAAAGTATTGGGCCTGCGGCTCGAGTGGGCTCAACGCTATCCGCAACAGCTCGCGGCCCTATTGCGAGCCGTGTATCGCGCCGCACAGTGGGTCGAGGCGCCGGGAAATCACACGGAGGTCGCCAGGCTGCTGGCGGAGCCGCGTTATGTCGGGGTTTCCTCGGGCCTTCTACGCCGTGCTTTGGCGAATCGCCTCGCGCTGTTGCCCGGCGCGGAGCCCGTCGCGGTGGAGGATTTCTTCGTGGCCGCGCGTCATGCGGCAACTTTTCCCTGGACGAGCCATGCGCTGTGGATCTATTCGCAGATGGTGCGCTGGGGGCAGCTCGAGGCTGCCGCCGGCCATCTCGATGCCGTGCGCTCCTCCTATCGGCCGGATCTTTATCGGAGCGCGCTCGCACGACTCGACGGGGACATTCCGGAGACGGACCTGAAGATCGAGCATTTCTTCGATGGCGGATATTTCGATCCGCACGCGCTATCCGACCGCTCTTGAGCGGTGCACCGGCAGGGACGAGGCGCACTCGGTTCGTGCGACGCGCTTCCTCGCTGCTCCTGACTCGGGCGACACCCTGCGCCGACGGCTGATCGCTCACACGTCCCCAGGGCGCTAAGTCATTGGATGGCGGGCATTCCACGCCCGACGGCACGCCATGGCACGGACGTTGCATCCTCGCCTCCCGAAAGGCAACGCCGCCAACACGTACGCTGCTCTCCGGCACGCGCACCGTTGGCGGCGTTTTTGTTTTGGGGAGTCACGGGGACACAGACATGAAACAGTTGATCGGTTCCTTGAAGAGCGGCAACTGGAAGACGTTGTTGGCCTGTTTTCTCTATTTCGACACCGGCTTCACGGCCTGGGTGATGCTCGGTCCGCTCGCACCGTTCATTTCCAGGCAGCTCACCCTGTCGCCGACCCAGGCGGGCTTCCTCGTGGCCGTGCCGGTGCTGGCGGCGTCCATCGTGCGTGTCACGCTGGGAAATCTCTTTCAGTCGGTCGACGGCCGGAAGCTGGCGCTGCTGAGCATTTCGCTGTCCGCCGTTCCCGCGTTCGTGCTGTTACTGCCCATCGTCCCCGACTATCCGTTGTTGCTCGTGCTCGGTGTTTTCCTCGGCATCGGTGGTGCGAGCTTCGCCGTGGCGCTGCCGATGGCCGGCAGCAGTTATCCGCCGCGCGTCCAGGGGCTCGTGTTGGGACTCGCTGCGGCGGGCAATATCGGCGCCGTGTTGGATGGCTTCCTCTTTCCGGGATTGGCACAGGGCTTCGGCTGGCAGCACGCCACCATGGCCGTGTTGCCGCTGCTGGCTCTCGCCGCGGTGATGGTGTTCTACTGGGCCGAAGATCGCAGCCCGAAGTCCGGTGACCCGGGCCGCGCCTTCGCGGGCGCGACACTCGCCCTGATCGGCCTGATCGCGTTGGTGTTGCTGGTCAACGCGGGGCTGTTCGGCGCCGGCAAGACGGGCCTGCTGCTGTTGCCGGTACTCGGCGCCGCCGTGGCATTGGCCGTTCTTCCCGGCAAGTACCTGGCCGTGCTCCTCGAGCGCGACACGTGGGTCATGATGCTGATTTACAGCATCACCTTCGGCGGCTTCGTCGGCATGTCGTCTTACGTGAGCCTGCTCCTGACGACTCAGTACGCGCTCTCCAAGTTGGATGCGGGCTGCTTCATGGCTGGGTTGTCCTTCACGGGCGCAATGGTGCGGCCTGTCGGCGGCTGGGTGGCCGACCGGTTGTCCGGTGTCACGGTGCTTCTGGCCCTGCTGGCCGCCATCGCCTTCTGCAATGCGATCTTTGCCGTGCTCATGCCACCGCTCGCGGGTGGAGTCGCGCTCCTGGGCGCTCTGTATGTCTGCTTCGGACTGGGCAATGGCGCCACCTTCCAGCTGGTGCCACATCGGTGGAAGGGCAGGACGGGTGTCATGACCGGCATCATCGGTGCCGCGGGCGGCATCGGCGGCTTCTATCTGCCCGTCGTCATGGGCATCGCGAAAGAAAGCACGGGCAGCTACCAGATGGGATTCGCCACATTCGGCATCCTGGCGTCGCTCGCCTTCCTGCTCGTGGCCGTGCTGCATCAGCAATGGCTGGCTTGGGCGCTCCCGCGGGAGGAGCAGTCGCTCGAGCTCGATCCGTCCGTCGCGCACGCGGAGTAGTAAGATGCCGGCCCTATGGATACCCAACCTTTGGCCGGCCGGGTCGTTGCGGTCCCCGAAACCCGCGAGATCGAGGTTTTCGCCGCCATGCTGGAGCGGCGCGGGGCGCAGGTCATCCGCTGCCCGCTGGTCACGATCCGGGATGCGCCGGATCCGGGTCCTGTATTGCAGTGGAGTCGTGAGCTAGCCGCGGGGGCGTTCGATGACCTGATCCTGCTCACGGGTGAAGGGCTGCGTCGCATCCTCTCGTGCATCGACCGCCATGAGCCCGCACTGCGGGAGCGATTCGTAGCGGCCTTGTCGTCCTTGCGAAAGATCACGCGCGGTCCGAAGCCGGCCCGCGCGTTACGCGAGCTCGGCATGAAGCCCGACATTGCTGCGGAACGGCCGACGACCGAAGGGGTGATCGCCGGCCTGCGCGCCTTCGATCTCAAGGGGCATCGTTTCGGTGTCCAACTCTACGGAACGGAGCCCAATCTACCGCTCGTCTGGTTCCTGCAGTCCGCCGGTGCCTCAGTGGACACTGTCGCGCCTTACGTTTATGCCGACGCGGCGGACGATGCGGCGGTTTTGTCACTGCTGGAGCGGCTCCGAAGCGGCGGCGTGGACGCCATCGCCTTCACGAGCACGCCGCAGGTCGAGCGCCTTTTTTCCGTAGCGCCCGAGCCGGTCGTGATCGAAGCGCTCGGCAAGACTGTCGTTGCCGCCGTGGGTCCTGTCGTGGCCGAGACCCTCCACAAGCACGGGGTCCAGGCGCGTGTCATGCCTGAAGAGTCTTTCTTTCTCAAACCGCTGACCAGCGTTCTCGAAGAGGCGTTGGGCGCCAGGCGTTAGGAGTCCCGCCAGGGACGGCCGTGAGCGCCGAGGTTACTCACGAGGCGTGATGTTCCATATCGTTCTGTTCCAACCCGAGATCCCACCCAACACCGGCAATGCGATCCGTCTGTGCGCCAACACGGGGAGCACCCTCCACCTGGTGAAGCCTCTCGGGTTCGATCTCCATCACAAGAATGCGCGCCGCGCGGGTCTCGACTACGACGACCTGGCGACAGTGAGATTACATCAGGGCTTGGACGCCTGCCTCGAGGCGCTGGCGGGGGCGCGCCTGTTCACGGTCGAGACGAGCGGGACGCGGCTCTATTCGGAGGCAGCGTTCCAGCCCGGCGATGCCCTGATCTTCGGCTCGGAGCGGCGCGGGTTGCCCGGCAGGGTGTTGGATTCGATTCCGCCCGAGCGGCAGCTCACCATCCCGATGCGCGCCGGCAACCGCAGCCTCAACCTGTCCAACGCCGTGGCGCTGGTCGTTTACGAGGCGTGGCGGCAGAACGGCTTTCAGGGGAGCGAGTCATCCCGGTAGCGTTTAACAAACAGCCCCCGGGAAGGGCCTGTGTG
>DASZVD010000516.1:0-6068 GCA_035547375.1 Steroidobacteraceae bacterium | reverse complement strand
CGCCGGCGGTGAGATCGTGTACGCCTTCTGTCTGTTCGGGATCCGCTGGGCGTACGTGGCCGGCATCAGCCTCGCCTTCATCTACACCATCAACTGCGTTTTTTTCGCTATCTCGGTCGGCTGGCTGCTCAACGAGCTGATTCCGGGAATCGAGGGACCGGTGCTGTATTCCGTGTTGGGGTCGGCCGTGCACCTTGGTGACATCATCACGGGCGTAGTGGGGTCCTTGGGCCTGGCTGCGGCTCATTGGCGGGGCGCGAAGGATGCGGCCCGGTTGCAGGATGTCGCGACCTACCTGTTGCTGGCGGCGACCTGTGTCTTTGTCGGAATCGGCATCTATCGCGGACACGCCGAGAACCTCCACCCCCTCATCGCGCCATCGGGGTGGGCGTGGGGATACGGAGGGATTTTGGCGGCCCTGGCCGTGACGCCTTATTTCTTTGGCGGTTTCAATACGATTCCGCAGGCGGTGGCGGAGCTGGAGGTTGCGGACGACAGGCGCCGCGTCGCCGGCATCCTGACCGGGTGCATCGTGACGTCGCTGCTCTTCTATTGCCTCGTGCTGTTAGCAGTGTCGATGGTGCTGTCGCGGCAGGAGCTGTTGGGATTCGATCTGCCGGTGGCGCAGGCATTCCGGGCAGCGTTTCATTCCGAGGTCATTACGGATGTGGTGCTGATCGGCGGTGTGCTGGGGCTGCTGGCGGTCTGGAATGCGCTTTTCTTCGCGGCGACCCGCGTGCTGTACGCGCTCGGCCGCAGCCATTTGTTGCACCCGGCGCTCGGTAGCCTCGGCTCCGCCCGTGCGGCTCCCACCAAGGCCATTGTTCTGGTGACGCTATTGAGCGTCGCCGGGTTGTTCCTCGGCAAGGGGGCGCTCGTGCCGGTCGTGAACGTCACTTCCACGTTGTTTGCGCTGATGTACGCCATAGTGAGCTTCGGTGTCCTTGCGCAGCGCCGCGCGTCGGGCGGCCGCAGCGCCGGCTATCGCGTGCCGGGAGGACGGGTGCTCGTATGGACCGCGGCGCTTTTCTCGCTATATCTGATCGGGCTGTCGTTGCTGCAGCAGTGGTTCGACGCGGGCAACAAGCTGCCGCCCGAATGGCTGTTGATCCTGGGCGTTGGGGTGTTGGGCTGGCTGTTGTGGGTGGGATCGGCGCGCTCGCGCGCCGGGCTCGGCCCGGCCGCGCGCCGGCGGATCATTCTCGAAGGCGATCCTGACTTGACGTGATCACAGTATAATGTTGTGATCACGGAACGGGAGAATCAATCCATGGCCATGACCACCTGGCGTTACGCCGACACTTTCGAATACATGGAGCACACGCGGGCCGGGTTTCCGCCGGCCATGATCTGCGTGGCCTGCAATGGCGGCATCCAGGGAAAGGAGACCCACGCGGGCCTCCCCGAGACCCCGGAGGAGATCGCGGAGTCGGTGCAGGCGGCCTACGAGGCCGGCGCGAGCATGGTGCACGTCCATGCGCGTGACTCCCGCGATTTCACGCAGGGGGCGCGCCGCGTGGACGAATGGCTCGAGGTCAACAGCCTGATCCGCAAGCGTTGTCCGGATATCGTGATCAACAACACGACGGGAGGCGATCTCACCATGAGCATGGCGGAGCGCTTGTCCTGCCTGGACGCCGGGCCGGACGTCGCCTCGCTGAACCTGACTCCCGACATGAGCCGGTTCGTCATGAAGGCGCGCCGGGCGCCGCTGCCGCACCCGCGGGCGGAGACGGAGGTGGACGCCTGTATTCCCTTCACCTACGGACTGGTGGAGCGTTTCGCCTCGGAAATGCAGAAGCGCGGCATCAAGCCCGAGATGGAGACCTATCACTCGGGAGGGGCCTGGGTGATGCGCGATCTCATCGATCGCAAGCTCGTCGCGCCGCCTTACCTGATCCAGACGGTCATGGGCTCGCAGACCTCGAGCTACCCGACTCCCGAGCACGTGCTGGCGTTGGTGCGGGAGCTCCCCGATGACACGGTGTGGTTGTGCTCGGGCATCGGTCCCTTCCAACTGCCGTTGACGACGCTGGCCCTGAGCATGGGGGGCCACGCGCGCGTGGGCCTCGAAGACAATCTTTACTACAGCCGCGGCCGCAAGTTCGTCGATAACGCCGAGGCCGTGAAGCGGGTGGTGCGTATCGCCGGGGAGTTGAATCGCGCTATCGCGACGCCCGCCGAGACGCGGGCCCTGCTCGGGCTGCCGGCGAAGCCGGCACGATAGGGCCACGGCGATCCTCGAGGGCTTTCAGTCTGCGCAGATCCGGAGCGGATGTCCGAATGAAGAAGGTGAGTGGGCAGTATTCGAGCCTCGAAGCGGCGGTGGCGGCGGCGGAGGCGCGCTTCGTTGCGGCCAATCCCCGTAGCCAGACGCGTCATGAGGAGGCGTGCGGTGTGTTACCCGCGGGGCATTCGCGTCAGACGCTGTATTTCTCGCCGTTCCCCCTGACCATGGGGCGAGGCTACGGTGCGCACGTCGTGGACCTGGATGGTCACGATTACCTCAATCTTGTCGGCGATTTCGCGGCGGGCGTGTTCGGCAGCACCTGCGAGCCGATTCAACGTACCGTGACCGAGACGCTGCGGTCCGGCATCTTCCTGAGCGGGTTGAATACCAGCGAGAAGGAGTTGGCCGAGGTGATCTCGCGGCGCATCCCGTCCATGGAGCAGGTCCGATTCTGTAACTCCGGCACGGAGGCTTGCTTGTACGCGGCCCAGCTCGTGCGCCATGCGACCGGCCGGCCCAAGCTGCTGGTGTTCAACGGCTGCTACCATGGGGGGTTCATGATTTACGGCGCGAATGATCCGCCGTTGAGCATGCCGTACCCCTTGATCAAGGCGACATACAACGACGTCGAAGGCACGCGCGCGCTGTTGCGCGCGAATGCGTCCGATCTGGCGGCCGTGTTCGTCGAGCCCGTCATGGGAGCGGGAGGAGTCATTCCGGGCACGCCGGACTTCCTGAACATGCTGCGGGAGGAAACGCGACGCCTCGGCATTCTGCTCGTATTCGACGAAGTGATGACGTCCCGGTTGGGCCCGGGAGGTGTGCAGGGGTTGCGCGGCATCCGGCCGGATCTCACCACGCTGGGGAAGTTCTGGGGCGGTGGATTCGCGTTCGGCGCCTTCGGGGGCGCACGCGAACTGATGAAGCATCTGGACCTGCGCAGCGGGGGCCAGTTGTCGCAGGGGGGAACCTTCAACAACAACGTCGTGACCATGAGCGCCGGCCTGGTAGGCGCCCGCGATGTCTATACACCCGAAGCCTGTGTCGCCCTCAACGCCCGGGGCGATTGGCTGCGCGAGCGGTTGAACGAGGTTGGCCGGGCAGAGGGCGTCTCGTTCCAGGCGACCGGTGTCGGGGGCGTGCTGAACACTCATTGGAACGACGGGCCCCTTTCTCACCCCGGGCAGGTGGTGCCGGTTGCCGCTCCCGTGCGGAAGCTGTTCCAGCTCGAGCTGATGGAACGCGGCTATTTCACGGCGCTGCGCGGCATGATCAACTTGTCCCTGCCGGTCGAGGAGCGTGAGCTGGCCGGCTTCGTGGCCACGGTCGGGGACTTCCTGGCGCGTCATGCCGACCTTCTGCCGCGCGCGGGCGTCCACTAGGGACATCCCATGAGCGGGGCGCCTCGGCTGCGCGGCAACATCGGGCCGCTTCAGTATCTGGCGCTGGGGTTCGGCACGATGATCGGCTCCGCGTGGGTCATTCTGCTCGGTGACTGGCTCGGTGAGGCCGGTCCCGGCGGGGCGGTTCTCGGCTTCCTCGCCGGCGGCGTCGTCGTGATGATCGTCGGCGCCTGTTATGCCGAGCTCACCGGCTATATCCCCGAGGCCGGCAGCGAGTTCGTCTACGCTCATCGGATCTATGGGCGGGGGCTCGCCTTCGTCGTGGGCTGGTTCCTCATTCTCTATCTCCTGAGTGTGACTGTTTTCGAGGCGTTGGCTTGTGCCTGGGTCGTGGAGACCCTGGTGCCCACCTGGCATTCCCGGGTGTTGTATTCCGCGTTCGGCACGGGAATCTCGCGCGAGACGCTGCTCGTCGGGATTGGCGGCGCGCTCGGGATCATTGCGCTCAACTATCGCGGCGCCCGGGTCGCTGTCGTGTCCCATGCCATTCTGACGTCCGGCTTTCTGGTTATCGTGCTCTGTATCCTGGTCGCGCTGCTGGTGAATGGCCGCAGTGACAACTGGACGCCGCTATTGGCGAACGTAAGGGGGCGGCCGTGGTGGACCGGTAGCGGTGCCATCTTTGCTTTCTGCGCTTACGGGTTGAACGGCTTTCAGTCGATTCCGCACGCCGTCGAGGAGCGCTCTCCGGGCGTGAGCCTGCACAGGATTGGCGTGATCCTGGTGAGCGCCATCGGCGCGGCGGCGCTCTTTTACTGCCTCGTGGTGCTTGCGGCGAGCTCGATCGTGCCTTGGCGTGGCTTGGTCGACGCGCCGCTGCCGACGGTTGCCGCGGTCGCGGCGCTTCCTTACGGGAATGTCGTCACGGTGATTCTGTTGATTGCAACGGCCGCGTCGCTCTTCAAAGCCTGGAACGGCGTATTCATGATGGCTACGCGACTCGTCGTGGCGATGGCGCGCGCCGGCTTCGTCCCTGGCGCGCTCGCCCGCCTGCACCCGCGCTACGAGTCCCCGGCGCTCGCGATCTGCGCCGTGGGCAGCTGCACGGTGGCTGGGGTATTTTTCGGGAAGGGCGCGATCGAGCCCATTACTGACATGAGCGCGATGGTGCTCACTCTCACCTACGTACTGTGCTGCGTCACTGTTCTGCGCCTGCGGCGCAGCGGAACACGGGGACCTTATCGGGTTCCGGGGGGCGAATGGCTGATAAAGGCCGGGGTAGCGGGCAGCGCGTTGATGGCTGCCTGCGCTTTCCTGGCGCCATTCGGGTCGGCGCGGGGCGGCGTGCCGCTGGAGTGGCGCCTGTTGGGAGTCTGGGGGCTGCTGGGCTGCGCCGTGTGGTTCGTCGGGCTGCGCGGCCTCGGGAGGCTCGATTCGCGCCCCGACCCGCTTTAGTCCGTCGTCAGTTCCAGGCTCTCCCAGTACCCGGGAACCTTGGTGAGCCCCAGCAGATCGCGCCGCATCGCTTCCTGCGCCGCCACCGGGTCGCGGGCCTGGAAGGCGGCGAGCAGGCGCTCGTGATTCTCGGTGGCCGTCTTGCGGAAGACGCCGGGCTTGCTGGTCAACAGGGGCACTGTGTTGGCCACCAGCGGCGCCATGCGCAGCCACAGCATCTGGATGAGCGGGATCAGGATGGGGTTGTCGGCGATCCGGTAGATCTCGAAGTGGAACGCCATGTTCAGCGACGTGTGAGCCCGTGAGTCGGAGCGCGCAAGGCTCTGCTCGATGCCTTGTTGCAGGGCACGCAGGTGCTCGATCTGTACCAGTGTGATATTGCGGGCGGCCAGGGCGGCGGCCTTTCCTTCGAGGTCCTCGCGCAGCTCGAGGAGCTGTTCCACCTGGCGGCGTGTCAGGACCGGCACGCGAGCGGACCGGTTCGGCAGGGACTCGAACGCGCCTTCCGACGTGAGCCGCCGCAGCGCCTCGCGCACCGGCATCTCTCCAATCCCCAGCTGCTTCGCGAGCGACCGCAGGGTCACGACCTCGCCCGGGCGGAAGTTACCGGCGAGCACGGCTTCCTTCAGCACCGCGTAGGCACGGGCATGCGCCGCTTCCCCCGGTGCCGCACGTACCGCGTCCGATCCCGTCCCCGCGGCACGCCGGCGGGCTCCCGGCGTCGCGGCCTTGCCGGCCGGAGTTTTGTGGACCTTGGACGCTTGCACGTGAGAGGGGCTCCTGCTGGCGGGTTCGCAAGACTATGCCCCGTCGCGATAGTCGGCAAGCCGGTGGCGTTCTGTGATCATAAAATAATGTTATGATCTAATGTATGAAAACGCCTCTGCCTGCCGTTGCCCGGGTCGTCGTCATTGGCGGCGGTATCGCCGGGTGCAGCGTGGCCTACCATCTGGCCGCCCTCGGCTGCCGCGACGTCGTCGTGCTGGAGCGCGCCTCACTGAGCTCCGGAACCACCTGGCACTCCACGGGGAACATGGAGA
>DASZVD010000515.1:0-8715 GCA_035547375.1 Steroidobacteraceae bacterium | reverse complement strand
ATTCCACAGTGTGTCGATCCGGTCGAGGTCGGCCGCGAGATTCGGTGTCATCGGGGTGCGGCGGTTGCGGGCGCGTGCATTCATGGGCCATTGTGAGCGCAGGCTCATGAACCCCGAGTGCATTTCGGCGCTCACGGACCGCGCCACCGCGCGTGCGGGCGCCTCCTTCGGCCAGCCGCGTCCCGTCAGCTCTGCGAGGTATTCACAGATGGCTATGGATTCCCACACGCAGAGGTCGCCCCGCTGCAGCACGGGCACGCGCCCACTGGGGCTGCGCTTGCCGAGGTCCTCGCGGGTGCCGGGCTGATTCAGGGGAATCAGCACCTCCCGGAACTCGAGGCCGAGATGCTTCAGCGCCATCCAGGGGCGCAAGGACCAGGAGGAATAGTTCTTGTTCCCGATATACAGAGTGAGGTCCGACATAAGATGATGACCTGCAGTGAGAGCCCCGCTGTAGTTCGAGGCATTGAAGTCCCATGCTCGCACAAGTACGCGCCGTAGCTTTCGATCTCGATAATACCCTGTGGGATGTCAACCCGGTGATCGAGCGAGCGGAACTGCGTTTGTATGAGTGGCTCCATCAGCATTGCCCGCGTATTCCGCAGCGTGTCTCCATCGAGGACATGCGCGCCGCGCGTGAGTTACTCGCGCGCGAGGAACCGCACAACGCTCACGATTTTACCTACCTGCGTCTGACGGGTCTCGTCCGCCATGCGCGGGAGTGCGGCTACGATGATGAAGTGGCGCGGCGGGCGTTCGACGTTTTCTTTGCTGCGCGGAACGAGCTCGATGTATTCGCCGACGTCCGGCCCGCGTTGGCACGGCTTCGCGCGCGTTACGTGCTCGCCACGTTGAGCAACGGAAATGCCGATCTCGCCCGCATCGGACTGGCGGATCTCTTTTCGCTGTCGTTGAATGCGCGCCAGATCGGCGTGGGAAAGCCTCACCCGCGCTGCTTCGAGCGGCTGGCGGTCGACCTGCGGGTCGCGCCTGCCGAGATCGTGTATGTGGGGGATGATCCGGTGCTGGATGTGGCGGCGGCGCGAGCGGCCGGGCTGTTGACGGCTTGGGTGAACCGCTTCGGCCAACGGTGGCCGGACACGATCGCCCCGGCCGATATCGTGGTGACGAACTGCACGCAGCTCGCTGACGCTCTCGGTGTCGTGGACAGCGCCTGACAAAAGAAGTCCTTCCCGGGGGACGCCGTAAATACATCCCTGTAGGCTCTGGCGCGGTTCCCGACCGCGCAAGCCCCCGGGAAGGACTTCTTTTGTCAGGCGCTGTCTATCTCACGGCGGCAAAACCGTGTGCCGCGTCTCCACGATCAGCCAACGCGCGCTGATGGCCGCCGCCAGCGGGATGAGTCCGAGCCAGAACAACGTGTGGATGATGACCGCGCTCGAGCCGCCTGCCGCGGCCGTGATGATTCCCACCAGGAAGGGTCCTGCGGCCGCGAACACGCGGCCGATGTTGTAACACAGCCCCGACCCGGTGCCGCGCAGCCGTGCGGGAAACAACTCGGGGAGGTAGAACGGGAAGGTGCCGAAGACGCCGTAAACCCCGGCGCCCACCAGATGCAGCATTGTCAGCCGGGTCTGCGGCGCGAGGTCTGCTCCGAACGTCGCGAACAGGGCTCCTGCGGCGAACAGGAAATACACGACATACATTCGCCGGCGTCCCAGGAGCCTGGCGAGCGGTACCGCGGCGAGCGCTCCCGCCAGCCCGCCGATGTTGAAGGCGTTGGCCGCTTTAGCCTTCCATGCTTCCATCAGCAGGCGTGCCGCATCGGGCGCCATGTGCGCCTGTGTGGCGTGCTCGGCGGCGAGGGTTCCGCCCAGCAGCGGGAGGAAAGCGTTACTGGCCCACCAGGTCACCACGGCGGTAACTGCCACCACGATGCCGCTCGTGGTGCGTTTGACCAGCTCGGGCCGAAACAGCTCGCGAGGGGTGGGACGAGCGGCTGGGGATGCCGCGGGCACCCAGTGAGCGCTTTCTTCGACGAAGAGGCGAACGCCGAATGCCACGATCACCGGAGCGAGTCCGGCGAGGAACACATAGCGCCAGGAGATTTCGGGGGAGCCTGCCAACCAGACTCCCGCCACTTCATAGTTGACGACGGTGGCGAGCATGAGGCCCAGCGGGGAGGCGGTTTGAAGGATCACGCCCGCCTCCACACGCCTGTTTTCCGGCACGGCCTCGGCAACCAAGGTTGCCCCGATGCCCCACTCACCGCCGATTCCCAGGCTGGCGAGTGTACGGAACAGAACCAATTCCCAGATGTTGGTGGCGAATGCGCAAAGTGCTGTACCGACAGCGTAGAGCGCTATCGTCAGGAATAATGCGCGCTTGCGTCCTATGCGATCACATACCCATCCGAATATCACTCCTCCCGCGGCCCAACCCACCAGGAGGATGGACGTGATCGCTCCCGTCCAAAACGCCGTGCCTTCCCGAGCTGCGGGAGATCCCAGCGGGAGGTGCAGCAGCACGGGGATGCAGTTGGGGGCAACGAAATTGAAGAGCAGCGCGTCGAAGACGTCGAATCCCCAGCCGGCCCAGGCCGCGGCAATCACCAGCCAGTGATAAGCGGACAGGCCGCCGGTCGGCGCGCTGCTCAGTGGGGAACGTTTGCACCATGGGGTCGGGGCCATGTGTCAGCACTCTACCGGTTTCGCTGCCAAGCCCAAAACACCGCCTGTGCCTCATTTTTTCAAACACGAGTCCATTTCGCCCGGGAGGAGTGGATTGCGTCACGCAAATAGTACGGCCGTGGCGCTGAACTTTGGACGGGGGGCGCCGTTCTAGTAGATAGAGGAGGTGCTGAGCCATGCATGAGGGTGAAGCCTCGAATCGGGTTCTGCCGGTGGTGAATCTGCGGGAGTTCTTCAAGGACGCCTTGCACGGCGCGCTCGAGAAACGGCAGCTCGCGGTCGAAGACCAGACCGAGCACTATGTGGTCAACCTGCTCACGCTGTTTTCCCGCTCCGAAGCGCTCTACGACTCGACTCCAGAAGGAACCCGCCTGAAGCCTCTCGTGGTGATGCTGTCAGAGGCCTTCGAGGCACGCTCGGAGGGAGATCGGAACCGGGGGCTGCAGCGGCTGGGCGATGTCTCGTTGTTCGTCGCGGGCTTCTTCGCACAGAGTTTTGCCCGCAAGCTGATCGACATCGACTATCACATCGCGATGGGAGGCCGCGCCTACGCCGCGCTGGCCGAGGCACTCGCGCGGGGCAAGGGCCGGGTGCTCGGGCAGGTGTTCGCGGAGCTGTCGAAGAACTTCCAACCCATGGTGGATGCGCTGAACGAAGTCAGTGAGACCTCCTATTCCCACTCGGACAAGGACATCCTGCGGTTGTACGAGATCTGGCTGAAGACGGGCAGCCGGCGCTGCTACGACATACTGAAGCGCCTGGGCGTGGAGCCTACCGCCACCGGTGGTGGGGCGGTCGCACACTGACTTGCGAGCCTTCCCCCCATGCTCCTGACACGGCTGCAGGACCTGATCAGCGGCATCTACGATGTGAGCATCGCCCACAACGTTTACGATTTCCTGGTGACCGATCGTGGCCATCTTCCCGCCGCGGCCCGCTCGGGCGAGGCGGATGAGGAACTCATCGTGGCGCAGCCGGCGGGGGATGACGGTGGCGAGGTCGGCATGTCGCTCTACCTCGATCCGGCGTTGCTCGCGCGACTCGCCGTTGCGGATCCCATGGTTCGGCTAGACGATGGCAATGTCGCGGACTATTGCACCGCGTTGGAAGGCGTGAGCCACTTTCTGTACCTCGCCTGGAATGCCGGGCATGACCGGCCGGTGTCCCTGCTGGAGCTGGAGATGCAGGCCGAAGTCGACAAGTACGTGGCCAGCTACTGGCTCCTGCGCGAGCAGTGGCCGGGACGCTTTCCCGCCGAGCTGCTGCGACTGTTGTTCGAGCGGACCCGCATCGACTCCCGGCTGGCTCGCGGGCGTGAGAGCCTGTATCGGGAGGCAAGCCGCTATGCCGAGAAGTTCTGCCGGCGCCTGGCGCAGTCGTTACGGGACGACCGTGGTGATTGCGCCGGAGCGGTCCTCGCGGAGCTGCGGCGTTTCTACAGACTGACGAACGCCCGCAAGCGGGCCCACATCGAGCGGACGGCGTAATACGGCTGGCCCATGTCGGGCTGGCCCATGTTGGGCGGGCCCATGTCGGGTGGGCCCATGTCGGGTGGGCCCGTGCCGTGCCGTGCCGCGCGCGTGGCGTCAGCCCACTTCGCCCTTGCGCTTCTTTTCCTCGAGCTCCCGCATCATCTTGATCCACTCCGAGAGCTTCTTCAGATCCTTGCGTGTCGTGCCCGTCCCCTTCGACTCGGGCAACGTGTTGCGCTCGTAGGGATTGAATGTCCGCGGTGCCGTTTGAATCGACAGCGCGGCCGGCTGCTCGCCTTCTATCTCCAGCACGTCGCGCGGGTAGTCGGCGGGCGCGTCCAGCCAGTCCACGCTCGCATTGCCCCGGTCATCGTGCACGATCCGGCCGATGCGCCGGCGCTCGCCGGTCGCATCGCTGCGGCTCGTGGAGACCTGTGGCTTTTTACGCGGAATGTCCATGATTATGTTGATCGTCAGCAACAGCTACTTCCCCGGGTGGCACGTTAACCGCCTCGGCAGCGTCGCCGCCGAGAAGTGTGTCACGGATCGACCGAAGAGTCCGGGGGCTGCGACCTAACACCGCCCGGGATGGATATGTCAAAGCCCGTGCGTCTTGATGAAGTGCTGCGCGCGCAGCAGGCCCAGTGCGGTCTTGCCGTCCCGGATCTTCCCGCTCAAGGCCCACTCGATCGCCTCGGCGAACGGCATCCAGTGCACTTCGATGACCTCGGCGCTCTCCAGGGCCCTCTGGGCCGGCTCGAGTCCGAAGGCGAGGTAGAGGTGCAGGACTTCCGAGAAAACCCCCGGTGAGCTCAGATAGGAGTCGAGGCTGTGCCACTCGCGTGCGCTCACCCCCGCCTCCTCGATGAGCTCCCGCTGCGCCGTGACGAGGGGTGGCTCGTTCGGCTCGAGCTTCCCTGCCGGAAGCTCCCAGATCCAGCCTTCCGCCACGTAGCGGTACTGTCGCAGCAGGCACACGCGATGTTCGGCGTCCAGTGCCACGACGGCCGCGCCGCCGGGATGGTGAACCACTTCGAGCTCCGCTCGATGACCATTCGGGAGAATGACTTCGTCGGTGGTCAGCGTGATGACGCGGCCGCGGAACCGGACGGTTTGCTTTTCAGGCTTCATGGTGCGGATCGAGGGACACGAATCGTGGCATCGGCCTCGAAGAGTGGCACACTCGTCAGGATGCGCCAAGCTCAGCTCATACTGGTCATGGGTCTTCCAGCCACGGGTAAGTCCACCCTGGCCCGCCTGATCGCCGCGCGTTACGGCTTCGCGCTCCTTCGCAAGGATGCCGTCAAGGAGCCGTTGCTCGATGTCATCGGCGCGAACGATCGTGCGGAGTCACGCCGTCTCAGCGATGCGAGCTTCGCCGTCCTGTTCTCGATCGCGCGAGAGTGCCTTGCCTCGGGCGCTGGGCTGGTTCTCGAAGGGAATTTCAGGCCGGGGGAACACGAGGCGTCCGTACTCTCGCTGTTCGAGGGGCTGACCGGCCCGAGAATCACCCAAGTTGTCTGCCGCGCCGCCGAGGCTGTGCGTGTTGCGCGTCTACAGGCGCGTGTCAATGATCCTTCGCGGCATTCCGGTCACCGCGATGCGGCGCTTGCGGCTGAAAAATACACAGCGGATGTGCTCTCGCTGCCCGGAGAGCGCCTCGTGTTCGATACCGATGACATTACGTGCGTGGACGATGCGATCGTGCGTGCGCGCCCATTGTTGTCCGCCCTGGACCAACTCACCCTTAGGAAATCGTGATGCGCGTTGCGCTGCTCGCTGCTCTGATGTCATGTCTGCTCATCGGCCCGGTCGCGCAGGCGCATCCTTCGGCGCCGGCGCCATTGCCGGACATCGATATCCCTTTTGAAAAGCACGTCCTGCCCAACGGGCTGACGCTCATCGTCCACGAGGATCACAAGGCTCCTCTGGTGGCGGTCGATGTCTGGTACCACGTCGGCAGCAAGGACGAGCGGCCGGGGCGCAGCGGTTTTGCGCACCTCTTCGAGCATCTCATGTTCAACGGCTCGGAGAATCACAATGACGAATTCATGCGCCCGCTGCTGGCCGCCGGGGCCACGCAGTTGAATGGCAACACCTGGCTGGACCGCACGACGTATTTCGAGAACGTTCCGGCCAACGCACTGGATCTCGCGTTGTGGCTGGAGTCGGACCGCATGGGGCACCTGGCCGGCGCGATCGACCAGAAGAAGCTCGACGAGCAGCGCGGCGTGGTGCAGAACGAGAAGCGCCAGGGCGAGAATCAGCCTTACGGCAAGGTCTACAACCTCATCGCCGCCAGCACCTATCCGGCCGGACACCCTTATTCCTGGACGACGATCGGGTCCATGGAGGATCTCAACGCCGCCTCGCTGGCCGACGTGAAGGACTGGTTCAAGACCTACTACGGCGCCGCGAATACGGTGCTGGTCATCGCCGGTGACGTGCACCCGGCGGACATCGTCGCCAAGGTCGAGCGTTACTTCGGCGACGTTCCGCCCGGCCCGGTGTTGAATCACGCGCAGGCCTGGGTGGCGAAGATGACTGGCGAGAAGCGCGCCACCTTGCAGGATCGTGTGCCGCAGGCGCGGATCTACAAGACCTGGAACGTCCCGGGTTACAGCACGCGCGACTTCACGATCCTGCAGCTGGCGGCCGACGTGTTGGGGCAGGGTAAGAACAGCCGCCTCTACAAGCGCCTCGTCTACACCGATCAGCTGGCGACCGCGGTCGCGGCCGAGATGGGGCCGTTCGAGATCGGGTCGCAGTTTCAAATCACCGCCACCGTGAAGCCGGGCGGCGATCCGCGCGCAGTGGAGAAGGCGATCGACGAGGAGCTGGCGCGGCTGCTGGCCACCGGTCCGACGCGGGAAGAGCTCGAGCGCGCCAGGACCGTGGATTACGCGGCCTTCGTGCGGGCCGTCGAGCGCATCGACGGCGCTGGCGGCAAGGCGGCGATTCTGGGTGAGAGCCAGCTCTATGGCGGCTCGCCCGACTTCTACAAACAGTCCTTGCGTTGGATGCGGGATGCGACGCCGGCAGAGGTGCAAAACGCGGCGCGCGCCTGGCTGTCGGACGGCGTGTTCGTGCTGGAAGTGCAGCCCTTCCCGGAATACCACTCGAGCGCGAGCGACGTCGACCGGAGCAAGCTTCCGGTAGTAGGCGCCCCTCCCGCGCTCACTCTGCCACCGCTCGAGCGGGCGACGCTCGCGAACGGCCTGAAGATCGTGCTGGCGCAGCGGCACGATGTTCCGGTCGTGCAGATGAACTTGCTCGTGGACGCCGGGCATGCCGCTGACAGCCTGGCGAAGCCCGGGACAGCCAATCTGGCTCTGGCGATGCTGAACGAAGGCACCAAAACCCGCGACTCGCTGCAAATTGCGGCCCGCGCGGAGGAGCTGGGCGCGCACCTGGGTGCGGGCTCCACGCTCGACACCTCGTTCATCTCCATCAGCGCCATCACGAGCCGGCTGCCGGAGTCGCTCGAGCTCTTCAGTGACGTGCTCCTGAATCCGACTTTCCCCGACAAGGAGCTGATTCGTCTCAAGGCACAGACGCTGGCCGCGATCCAACAGCAAAAATCCCAGCCGCGCGGCATTGCCTCTCGCCTGTTCCCGCGCCTTCTCTATGGCGAGGGACATGCCTATTCGAACCCGTTCTCCGGAATCGGTACCGAGGCGACGGTGAGCTCGATGACGACGGACGAGCTGCGGACGTTCTATCGACGCTGGGTGAGGCCTGACAATGCCACGTTGCTCATTGTCGGCGATACCACTCTCGCGCAGATCCGGTCGCTACTGGAACGGCGTATGGGAGCCTGGAAGGCACCTGCGGAGCCGCTGCCCGTGAAGCAGCTCGGAGTGGTGCCGCAGCCCTCCAAGCCACGTGTGTTCCTCGTGAACCACACAGGGTCCGAGCAGTCGCTGGTGATGGCGGTCGAGTTGGCGCCGCCGCGCGCCGACCCGGACAATGCGGCCCTGGAGACGATCAACACCCTGCTGGGAGGCAGCTTCGTCTCCCGCATCAACATGAATCTGCGCGAGGACAAGCACTGGTCCTATGGTGCCGGCAGCGGCCTGATCGACGCCAAGGGTCAACGACCGTTCGTGGCCAGTGCCCTCGTGCAGACGGACAAGACGGCCGAGTCGATCCGGGAGCTGTTGAAGGAGTTGAGCGAGATCACCACGACGCGGCGGCCGACCGAGAAGGAGATCCGTTTTGCGAAGGACACGCTGGTGCGGGCGTTGCCGGGAGAGAACGAGACGTCGAGCCAGGTCGCGAGCTCCTACGCGGACATTCTCACGTACGGCTTGCCGGATACGTACCTGAATGATTTCGTGGGTCAGGTCGAAGCGCTCACGCCGGCGCAGGTGGAGGCTGCCGGCGTGGAGCTGGTGCATCCGCAGGCGTTGACGTGGATCGTGGTCGGCGATCTGTCCGTCATCGAGGATGGGGTGCGCAAGCTGGATCTGGGTGAGGTGCGGGTGCTGGACACCGACGGCCACGTCCTGCGGTGACAGGCGGAGCACCCTTTCGTATAGTCGGTTACAGAATGCCCACTACGCTGCATCTCGAGAAGCTCAATGGTCCCC
>DASZVD010000514.1:0-9388 GCA_035547375.1 Steroidobacteraceae bacterium | reverse complement strand
CAGCGTCGTATCAACACCAACCGCCACGAAGGTATAGCCCCACTCGATGTACCGCCGGGCATCGGCCTCCACGACGGTCAGGATCCCGGCAGCCTTGCCGAGCCGGCCCAGCCGCCGTGCCGCATCCTCGAGCGCGGCCTGGGTTTCGGGATGGTGGGGGTTGCCGAGATGCCCGAGTGATGCGGACAGGTCGGCGGGCCCGATGAATACTCCGTCGACTCCCTCCACCTCGCCGATGGCCTCGAGCTGCTCCAGCGCGGCGCGGGTCTCGATCTGCACGAGCAGGCCGATCTCCTCGTCCGCCCGGCGCAGGTAATCTTGGATGCGGCCGTATTGGCTCGCGCGGCTCCCGGCGGAGACGCCCCGAATCCCTCTCGGCGGATACCGCACGGCCTGGACGGCGCGTTGCGCCTCCTGCGCCGATTGGACATAGGGCAGCAGGATCGACTGCGCGCCGATGTCCAATACACGCTTGATGAGCACCGGATCGTTCCAGGCGACCCGCACCACGGGGCTGGCGCCGCGGCGCTCCATCGCCTGCAGTTGCGCCACCAGGTCGGGAAGCTCGTTGGGCGAATGCTCGGTGTCGAGCAGGATCCAGTCGAAGCCCGCCTGGGCGATGATCTCGGCCCCGATAGCGCTGCAGAGCGTGCTCCACAGGCCGATCTGCAGCTTGCGCTGTCGCAGGGCCTGCTTGAATTCGTTGCGGATCATCTCCACGCGGGAGCCCTTCAGATGAACTGCACCGCGACCGAGCCGAGCGGACCGAAGTCACCCTGGATGGTGTCGCCCTTGTTGGCAAAGACAACCCGTGTGAACGAGCCCGCGAGCACCAGGTGCCCGGCATCCAGGCCGACACCGTGCTCGTGAAGCTTGTTCGCCAGCCACGCGACGCCGAGCGCCGGATGGCCGAGCACTCCGGCGGCCAGCCCGGTCTCCTCGATCTGGCCGTTGACGGACATGATGCCACCCACCCAGCGCAGATCGACCTCCAGCGGTGTTATGGGCCGCCCCCCGGTCACTATGCTCGCGGCCGCTCCGTTGTCCGCGATCGTGTCGAAGATCTTGCGGGGATTCTGCACCCGGGCGTCCACGATCTCCAGAGCAGGAATGACGTACTCGGTCGCCCGCAGGACGTCAGTGAGTCGGACACCCGGTCCCCGAAGCGGCTCGCCCAGCAGGAACGCGAGCTCGATCTCCACTCGAGGCATGCAGTAGTTGCCGTGCGGCACCCTCGCCCCGTCGGCGAGCATCATGTCCTCGAGCAGATGTCCGTAGTCGGGCTCATCGATCTGCGATGAGCGCTGCATCGCCTTGGAGGTCAGCCCGACCTTGTGGCCGATGAGCTTGCGGCCCGCCCGGATCTTGCGCCCCTGCACGAGACTTTGGATGGCATAGGCGTCCTCGAAGCCGATGTCCGGCCAGATTGCGGACAGCTGCTGCATCTGCTTGCGGTCGCGCTCGGCCTGCAGCAGCAGCTCACTCGCCTTGACGCGCTCGGCTTCGGATAACACCCTGCCTCCTGGTGACTGACACTCGAAGGCACAACGTTATATCCGGCACCTTGCCCGGTCGAATGAAAGATTGATATAGGCGCTATGCACGCCTTCAGCCGTGCATGCCGCTGTTGCAGCAGCGCCGCGCGGAAAATTTTTCCCAGCTGTGCGAATGGGGTGCGTTGCAGCGCATCCCGGGTTCCAGTGTGGGGGGTCCGATTGGCGCGCGCTCACCATCGCGCGGGTCGTGCTGCTCTACTCAATGCGGCACCGATTCGCAATTGCTGCTCCACGGCTTGCCATCAAGCCGCGCGCGCACCCAATCGAGCTGCAGGCCGATGGTCTTCTCCATCAGCGGATCGTGGTCGAGTCCCGGCCGGTGCACGAATTCGATCGGCAAGCGGTTGCGGCACGCCTGCACGACGCCAGCCTGGATGTTGGCAAAATTCACGGAGGCGTCGTCGTCACCTGCGAGCACCATGAGAGGTCCACTGATGGGCTTGTCGGTGCTGAGGCTGTCCCGATTGTAGCGCGCGAGCTCAGGCAGCTCGTTCCAGCCAGGCCGCACTGCCGCCTGCTCTCCGATCTCGGCGGCCGCGGCGTAGGCGTAGTACCAGCATCCTTTCGAGGTCACATCCGCGTAGCGCTCGAACATGCTCGGCGTGAGCATTTTCTCGACGTCGAACGAGGGATAGCTCGCCTTCACGCCAAACGCCGTCAAGGGCCAGTACAGGTTCGTGATCGTGCTGAAGGTGACTGCATCGTGCGCTTCAAAGCTCTCGTAGCTCATGTCGCCCGCGACTGAGATCGCGCCGCGGTAGCCCGGGTCCTTCTGTCTGGCCTCGAGCTCCGCAACGCCCCACACGGCAACTCCGCCCTGGGAATGTCCGATGGCGACCCAGCGTCGACCGAGCGCCGGGACCGCAGCGCGAGCGGCGGGAACCGAGTAGACGACATCGTTGGCCTGGGCAATCTTATTGTCGTACTGATGAGCGCCAGGTGTCCCGAGACCGGCGTAGTCGGTCGCCACCACGGCGAAGCCTGCGGCCACCATGGGCATGAGACCCTCGCTGCCATATTCCACGTCCTTCATGAGCGACGGCGCGCACATGCGGGCAACCCCGCTCGTACCGTGCGCCCAGACGATAACCGGCCAGCCGCGATGAGGTCGCCGTCCCGCGGGGATCAGCACGACCCCCGAGGCAGCAACGGGCGTGCCATTGAGCGCGCGCGACACATACAGGATGCGCACCGCGTGCGCTCCCGGCGGCAGGCTGTATCCCGCGAAAGCCTCCGAGCGGATCAGCGTACCCGGAGGACGCTCGTCGAGCGACTCAGGCGGATCATAGAAACTCGTGAGCGGCAAGGCGTCTTGCGCCTCCATGGCGAGCGCCTCGGCCCGTGACTTGGGTAGCATCTCATCCGCAGCCGCGATGACGGCCGTCAGCATGCTCAACCCTGCGAACAAGACTCGAGTTGTTGTGTTCACGGACTCCCCCCATTCCCACCAGCATCATCCTGCTTAGGCCATCTTGGCACCATCGCCCTGACAAGGGAACCGCCGTAGCTCATCGCGCATCCCGCAAGGACGGCGACTTCCTGCGGACGATGCTGCGGATTGCGATGATTGCATCAATTTCCTCAATCTGGCGACCGATCTCATCGGCAATGCAACGCTGAATCAGGAAGGCAACGTCCCGATCCACATCCGCTGCTTGGCAGCCAAGCGCGACGTGCGCTACCGCCGCGACAGCTGCGATCAGTTCGAGCTGTACACGGGCACCGGACAGCGGGCGTATCAATAGTGGCGGGCGAAGCGCGGGAGCGCTCGACGTGCATTCGCTGCGCCTTTGTGGACGCGAGAGTTCGCCCGCGATCCGTGCGTGCACGGATCGCACAACCACGATGGCGAGCAGTCATGTTAGAACCCGTCGGCTTTAGCGCGGCAGCTCATCTGTCTACCGATCCACTATCGACACCGTGGAAATTACCTAACGATCAGCAACGCCGGAATGCAGGGACGGTAAAAATCGGCTTATCGCTACGTTCCTCGACGACGTGTTTGTTGTTTCTAGACGTGTTGTTCATCAGATAACAATTTGTTATTGTAAATACAACATTGAGTGAATACTCAGATAGACTGAGCGGACGCACACGAGGGAACGTCGCGAGATGGGGGTCAATTGGGATTCGGGAGTGCTTTTCTGGAAGGATCACGCTCCTAGCGTCGCCGAACGCTACTCGCTCTCGCATCTCCATCCGTTCCGACGGCGGCTCGAACTTGCCGCCGTAAACAAGCGCCCAGCCCTCGTCGTGGAGCTGTATGTCTGTTTTGGCCTGCACACGTTCACGAGAGCGATTGAGCCCGGCGACGGGCATCAGCAGTTCTATCGAGACAACCGCGAGAAGCGCACCTTTTGCCCATCGCGATACGAGAGATCGTTCGAGCTACCAACTATCATTCGCACCCTCGAAGCACGTCGCTGCGAGTTCGCGGGCGGCATGAGCGGTCTAGTCAACTACGTGACCGTGGAGACGGCGGATGGCGATCGGTACGCAGCCTTCTTTGAGCTACGTCGTCTAAAGACGGTGGGGGCAAACGCGGTCCAGCTGATGGTGCAATCGGCGTACGTGCTGGACCCTGACAAGCCAGCACCAGGCAGGGGCCGGATACATTTCCACGCGCTGGTCGGGCACGTACTCCGCGGAACAACCCCGCGGCGACCGCCATAACGCGCCGATCGCGGGTTCAAAAACGCGAAACCCCGCTTGAAGCGGGGTTTCGTCATTCCGGATCCACTTACCTGCCACCGGGGCGGGACCTCTTGCGAGGCGGGCGTGCACCAAGCCGGTTTTTGTGCACTGTTCAAAGTGTAAAGCCTAGATGTTTGCTGCACAAGTCCGCTATCGCGCTACTATGGGCGAAACCACCCTTAATCATGTAAGGCATTGAAATTAATGGGGTAATGACGGTGCGAAAGAATTACTTCCCGGGCCGCTCCCAGCCCCAAGCTTCCGCATGCGATCGGCCCGGCTGTGGGTTCGCCCGTCATCGAGGTCACGAGCCCCAGTCCCCCGGCTCAACCGCCAACAACGACACGATCCCGATTCAGGTTGCGCTCGTTGACTTCATCCAACTCGCGCGCGGCCTCGTGGCCGGCGTACACCGCGTGCGCGATGAGCCCCGGCTGGCGGCAATCGCCGATGCGCTGCACTCTGAGATCGGTCGCGGTGCCGTCGCTCCCCACGAGCTCGTAATAGAGCCGATCCTCGGGCTCGCGCGAAGTCACCAGCACGAGCGACTCGCAGGCATGATCCCAGCGCTTCTCCGAGTAGGCGGACGAAAGAGTAACGGCCGCTCCGTCGAAGCCCGCCAGCACGGTGTTGAAGACGATCTGCACGCCACACTCGATGAGCTGCCGATGCGTGCGATCCTGTTCACCGGTGTGATGAGTCCATTCGGCAACATACCCAGCAGTCGTCACGTAGGTGACCTCAGCGCCGGCGCGAGCGAGGAGCACCGCAATTTCCGGCGCCATGTAGTAATGATCATCGTCAAAGACCGTGACACGCCCGGACGGTCGCGCACCACGCAGGATGTCGTCGGGCGTCAGCACCGCCGTCGAGGCGAGCCCATCGAGCGCGCGGGCCTGTGAGCGGCCGATGCCGTTCCGGCGCCAGCGGGCGCCGGTTGCGATCAGGATGTGATCGGCGCCGAACTCGCGCACCTCGGCGGCGGTCAGGCGGTTTCCGAGATACATCGACACCCCTGGCAGCGCTTGCAGCTGCGTCAGGCGGTAGTCGCGCACGCGCCCCCATTCGGCGAGGCCTGGCAGGCGGCTCTCCAGGGTGACCCGGCCCCCGGGCTCATCCGATGCTTCGGCGATAGTTACCGTATACCCGCGCTTGCCGAGGATGTGCGCCGCCTCGAGCCCGGCGGGGCCTGCCCCAACGATGAGCACCGATCCCCCCTTCCCTGGCGGCACGTGCTCGGGGTGCCAGCCGCGGCGCCACTCCTCTCCCATGGTGGGATTCTGCGTACAGCGCAGCGGCACGCCGCGGAAATTCGAGGCGTAACAGATGTTGCAGCCGATGCACTCGCGGATCTCCTCGAACCGGCCTGCGCGAATCTTGGCCGGCAGAAACGGGTCGGCAATCGAGGGGCGCGCGGCTCCGATCAGATCGAGCACACCGGCACGGATCTGCCGCAGCATCGTGTCGGGCGAAGTGAATCGCCCGACGCTGACGATGGGTTTGCTGGTGAGGCCGCGGATCTTGGCGACGCGCGATTCGAGCGATCCTTCGGGCACGAAGCGTGAGGTGGCCATTTCCTCCCCGTAGTAATCGCCGACCACCAGATCCCACAGGTCGGGCAGATCCCCGAGCATGCCGATGAGATCGTGCGCCTCGCCCACGCTCAGGTGATCGTCACCATGCCCGTCGGCGGAAAAGCGCACGGCAATTGCGCAGCGGTCGCCCACGGCCGCGCGCGTCTCTTCCAGCAGCTCACGCAGGAGTCGCGCACGATTCTGAAGCGACCCACCGTACTCGTCGCTGCGATCGTTCAGGCTGCGCGACAAGAACTCGGAGATGAGATACCCGTGCGTCGGGTAAACGTAGACGACATCGAACCCGGCCTGGCGCGCCCGCTTTGCCGCCGAGAGGTGCCAGGCACGAAACGCGCGGATGTCTCTCTTGTCCATGCGCTGCGACTGATAGGGCTCCTCGCGACCCGGCATGGAGCGCACCCCGATCGGGGGCACGCGGCTCGCGAGGTTACCGACGTAGCTGCCACCGTGCCAGAGCTCGACGCCAGCGAGTGCGCCGTGCGCGTGCACTGCGTCCGCCATCGCTGCAAGGTTCGCCACGTCACCCTCGTCCCAGAGCGATGCAAAGGGATACGGGTGATCGTCCGAGGTCGGGTGGATAGAACAGTATTCGGTGCACACGACGCCCCAGCCGCCTTCCGCCTTCATGGCGCGCATCGCGGCGAGAGTGCGTGGCAACGCATGGCCCATGCCCGTGCAATGCGGTACCTGGTAAAAGCGATTCGGTGCGACGACTGGACCGAGTCTCAGCGGCTCGAAGAGCGGCGCGTAACGCGATTCGATTCTCATTTGCAGATCCATCCAACGCGATCCGACAGGGGTATGCTGCAGCTCCCAAACGAGTTGCGCAACTCGCAATAACCCGCAGGCAGCAAACATGCAACGCTCATCACGACCGGGCCGGCGCCCCCGACCAGCGAGCCCCAAAACTCAGGCGATAGTCGATGTGGGTCTTCATGACGGTGCGACCGCGCCCTACGAGCCGATCAACGGCGAGCAGGCGCAGCAACTGATCGACTCCGCGCTGGTCCTGATGCGCGACTCCGGGGTCGCCTTCGAACCGGGCTCGGAGGCACTCTCGATCCTGAAGGCGGCCTCCTGTACTGCGAGCGACGACGGCGTGGTCCGCTTCCAGCCGGAGCGCGTCCGCGACGCGCTCGATTCCGTGGCCAAGAGCGTGCGGCTATGGGACCGCAGCGGTACGCACGGCATCGATCTCGATTGCCACCATACCTGGTTCATCCCCGGAATGACGTGCATCAGGGTTTATGATCTGGAAAGCGGCGAGCCGCGCGACAGCACCGGGGAGGACCTTGCGACGGTCACCCGCGTAGCCGATGCGCTCCCCAACATCGATGCGGTCTGCATCGCCTGCAAGAACGTCGCGCGCTCGGACATTCACGGCGAGATCGAGGAGTTCTCGATCATGGCGGCCAACACGTCCAAGCCTCTCGAGTACCTGTGCGAGCAGCCGAGGTCACTGGGCGCCGCCATCGAGATGGCGGCGGCGATCCGCGGGGGCAGTCAGGAGCTGTTCGACAAGCCCTACTTCCTGCAGCTCGTCACGCCGCTGCCGCTCAACTACCACGCGATTCACACCGATCAGCTCATTCAAGCCGTACGCGCCGGAATCCCGGTGAGCGTGGGCACCTTACCGATCGGCGGTGCCTCGACCCCGATCACGACCGCCGGCAGCATCGTCAACAGCCTGGCGACGGACTTCGCCGCCATGGTGCTGGCGCAGATCGTGCGCCGCGGCTCCTTCTGCATCGGCAGCTCCGACGTGTGCTTCATGGAGCCGGCGACCGGCAGCATCGGCAACTTCGCCCAGACCTCGCTCGCCGACCTGATCATGTGCCAGGTGAGGCGCAGGCTCGGGTTGCCCTCCTTCACGGGTGCCGCCGGCTATTCCAGCTCCGCCCGCTTCAATCAGGATGCCGTCGCCGAGCTCACGGCGGGCATGCTGCAGAGCTTCTTCAGCCGTCCTGCGACACTCGACTACCTCGGCTCGCTCGACCAGGGACTGACCTATTCACTGCACGGCTTGCTGCTCTGTCACGACCTCGCCGGACTGTTGCGCACGATGTGGGAAGGCGTACAGATCGATGAGAGCACACTCGCCTTGGATCTCGCCCGCACCGTGGGGCCGCGCGGCAACTACCTGGCCCATCAGCACACGGCCGATCATTGTCGCGAGCATCTGTGGCAGAGCCGCTACTTTGGAGCCAGGATGCCGCTCGGCAGCGCTGACACCGATCTCGAGATGCGCATCGACAGCGATCTGCGGCAGATACTGGAGAGCCATCATCCGCAACCGCTAGGCGCGGAGCTCACGGCGCGGCTCGCGGCGATCCGCGAGCGCTTCGCGCTCTCGCATTCGGCATGAGTCGCACCCGGGATTCTCAGTGACGATCACCAGCGCGGCCATGAGACCATGAGATAAGTACCTTCCACAACTTGTGATCAATGAGCCACTGATGGTCCTCTTGGCAGATCGTGATTGGCAGCGGGCTGCTACGCGGGGCCAGGTGTGAGCGACAGTCCCTCTGAATACGACATCGTGATAATTGGCGCCGGGCCCGCAGGGCTGTGCTTTGCGGGGTCGCTGCGCGACACCACGCTGCGCATCGCCATCGTCGAGAGGCTGGATGCCATCCGACTCGCCGACCCGCCGTATGACGGCCGCGAAATCGCACTGACACACGGCTCTGCGCGGCTGCTGCGCGAGCTGGCGATCTGGCAGCATCTGCCCGCGGAGGGCGTGTCGACCTTGCGGTCGGCCCGCGTTCTGAACGGCAATGCGACGGAAGGCCTCGAATTGACTCCAGGCCACGGCGCCCTCGGCCAGCTCGGCTACCTGGTCTCGAACCACCTCATTCGCCGTGCCGCCTACGACGTCGTACGCGAGCAACCCGGAGTGACGGTGCTGGCGCACACGGCTGTGACGGCGCTGCACACCGATCAAAACGCAGGGTACGTCACGCTCTCGGACGGCCGCTCCCTCGAAGCCAGGTTGATCGTCGCGGCTGATTCGCGCTTCTCCGAAACACGCCGCGCCATGGGAGTCGCTGCTCGCCATCACGACTTCGGTCGAACAATGCTCGTTTGCTGCATGCAACATGAGATCCCGCACGGGCACGTCGCGGTGGAATGGTTCGGGCATCGGCAGACGCTCGCTCTGCTACCGATGAACGGCGATCGCTCCTCCGTCGTGCTCACGCTGCCTCATGCGGAAATCGAGCGGTTGCGCCGGCTGCCGGCAGGCAGATTCGAGCAGGACATGCAGCGCCGTCTTCTCGGCAGGCTCGGCCGAATGACGCTCGCCGGCGAGCGCTTCGCTTACCCCTTGGTTGCGGTCTACCCCGAGCGATTCACGACTACGCGATACGCAGTGATCGGAGATGCCGCCGTTGGAATGCACCCGGTCACCGCGCACGGATTCAACTTCGGATTGCGCAGCCAAGACACTCTGGCACGGTTGATCTCTGCGGCGTGGCATGACGGCCGTGACATCGGTGCGGCACCCCTCCTGCGGGCCTACGATTCGGAGCACCGTCGCGCGAC
>DASZVD010000513.1:0-2158 GCA_035547375.1 Steroidobacteraceae bacterium | reverse complement strand
CGAGCGCGCCGGCGCGCAATTGATCGTCAACGATCACTGGATGTTGGCGCTGGCGGAAGGTTGCGACTACGTTCACCTGGGACAGGGTGACCTCGACACGGCGGATGTCTCCGCGCTGCGCACGGCGGGAGTGAAGATCGGCATCAGCACCCACAGTCCTGCCGAGCTGGCCCGCGCGCTGGAGCTCGATCCGGACTACGTGGCCCTGGGGCCGATCTATCCCACGGTCCTCAAGGTCATGCCTTGGGCGCCGCAAGGTCTCGAGCGCATTACCGAGTGGCGGCAGCGCGTGAGCCCGATTCCCCTGGTGGCCATCGGCGGACTGACGTTGGAGCGTCTGCCGGGTGTGTTTGCCGCCGGAGCGGATTCCGCCGCGGTCGTCAACGACATTGTCAGCAACAAGGACCCTGAGCAGCGCGCGCGAGACTGGCTGGCCGTCGCGGCTCGCTACTCCTGAGCCCGGAAGTCTGCCGTATCCATGAGTCCACAGTCGCAGCAAAGCACGAGTGATCGGTATTCTCGTCAAACCATCCTGCCGGAGGTGGGCGCCGCCGGACAGGAGCGCCTGCGCGCGAGCCGGATCCTCGTCATCGGCGCGGGCGGGCTCGGGTCCGCGGTGCTGGAATACCTCGCGGCCGCGGGCGTCGGACGGCTGATCATCGTCGACCAGGACCGGGTCGAAGAGTCGAACCTGCACCGCCAGCCCATCTACAGCATGACCGATATCGGGCGTCTCAAGGCGCAGGCGGCCCGCGAAGCCTTACGGCACGCAAATCCCGAGATCGCGATCGAGGCCGTCTGTGAGCGCCTGACGCCGCTCAACGCGGCCCGGCTGGTTGCCGCCGCGGACATCGTCGTCGATGCGGCCGATAGCTTTGCGGTGACCTATGTCCTGAGCGACGAGTGCCAGCGCGCCCGCAAGGCGCTGATCAGCGCCTCGGTCCTCGGCCTGTCGGGCTATGTGGGTGCCTTTTGTGGTGGCGCACCAAGCTATCGGGCGGTGTTTCCCGAGATGCCCCGGCAGGCGGGCTCCTGTGCGCAATCGGGCGTTCTGGGCACGGCCGTGGGTGTCATGGGCACGTTGCAGGCGCACCTCGTCCTGTCGCTGCTGCTGGACTTGCAACCCGCGGTACTCGGTCAACTCACGACGATCGATTTCCGCACGCTGCGTTTCGGCGGTTTTTCCTTCGCGGCCGCGGAAGAGCCGGGCGGCACGGCCTTGCCCTTCATCGCCGTCGACCAGGTGGATACCACCGACCTCGTCATCGATCTTCGCAGCTTGTCCGAGGCGCCGGTGTCACCGATCCCTGCGGCATTGCGCATCGATGTCGCTGCCGTCGAAGGCGAGGCCGGGAAGCAACTGCCGAGCGCTCCGCGCGTAGTGCTTTGCTGCCGGACGGGCGTTCGCGCATGGCGAGCGGCTCGCGCGCTGCAACGGCAGGGTCGGCAGAATGTCGCCCTCATCGCCTTTGGCGACTGATCGGCCTGCCGTCCTGGTGATCGCCGCGACCGACTCCAGCGGCGGGGCCGGGCTCATCCGGGACGTTCGTGTTCTGACGGATCACTCGGTCGACGCGCTGTGCGTGGTCACGGCGGTGACCGCACAATCGAACGCTCGAGTGTTGGCGGTTCACCATGTCCCTCCCGATGTGATCCGCACGCAGATCTCCGCTGCGCTCGAGACACGCTCGGTGAGCGCGATCAAGATCGGCATGTTGGGGACGCGTGCCACCGTTGACGCCGTGGTGGATGGGCTGGTCTCCATTGCAAATGAGATCCCCATCGTCCTGGATCCCGTGTTGGTTTCTTCGTCCGGCGGAGTTTTGCTGGATGGGGAGGGCCGGCGCGCGCTCCTGGAGCGCCTCATTCCCCGCGTGTCGCTCGTTACGCCCAATGTCCCGGAGGCGGCGGCGCTTCTGGAAGAGCCGGTGGCCCAGGACGAGGCAGGCCTCATTCAGCAGGGGCGGCGGCTGGTGGAGCGGGGCGCCCGCGCGGTTCTGCTCAAAGGGGGGCATTGGAGCGGCGCGGAGGCGACGGATTTATTGATCGCCCGTGCGGAAGTTGCTCCGCAGGCCGTCGTGCGAATTATGTCAAGCCGCGTGACGGGCTCCAGCAGGGGCACCGGGTGCGCGTTGGCCTCGAGCATCGCTGCGGGGCT
>DASZVD010000512.1:0-5941 GCA_035547375.1 Steroidobacteraceae bacterium | reverse complement strand
CAAAGGTCCGCTGGTCGATCAGGCCCGGCACGCCGGGCTCCCCGTGCAAACCGGCACCACGATCGTTGGAACTGGCGGCTGGCTACGGATCGACAACGTCCGGCTTGCCCGGGTCGACGCGCACGGCACCGTGCTCGACGGAACGCAGATCATGCCGTGCGACCTGTTGTTGATGTCGGGTGGCTTCACGCCGACCGTACACCTGTTTTCGCAGTCGCGCGGGAAGCTGGCCTGGGACGCGAAGATCCAGTCGTTCATACCGGGCGAGCCGGCCGAACGGGTCCGCTCGGCCGGCGCGTGCCGCGGGGTTTTTGCGCTCACGACGGTATTGATCGA
The DNA here is from genome assembly GCA_035547375.1 of Steroidobacteraceae bacterium. Classification (GTDB taxonomy): domain Bacteria; phylum Pseudomonadota; class Gammaproteobacteria; order Steroidobacterales; family Steroidobacteraceae; genus 13-2-20CM-66-19. The sequence goes on along the minus strand of DASZVD010000512.1, from coordinate 5,605 downwards.
CGGGGCCAATGCCGGCGCCGGAGCGGCAGCCGCAGCAGCCGGGACCGGCGCGGGTACCGCAACGCCGGAAGCGGCGGCTTTGCCCGGGGAACCGGTGATCGGCGCATTCGTCGGTGCCCTGCCGCAGCCGGGAGGCAAGACCGGCACGATGGCCTTCATCGACTGGCAGAACGACGTGACCACGAAGGACCTGGCTTTGGCGACGCGCGAGGGCTTCAGCGCGGTCGAGCACCTCAAGCGTTACACGACCACGGGCATGGCCACGGATCAGGGCAAGACCTCCAACCTGAATGCCCTCGGCTTCGTCTCGCGCGAGCTCAACAAGTCGATTCCGGAAGTCGGCCTCACGACTTTCCGCATGCCCTACACGCCGATCACCTTCGCCAGCTTCGCGGGCTTTTCCCGCGGCGAGATGTTCGATCCGGTGCGCCGCACGCCGACACACGACTGGGCGGCTCGAAATGGCGCAGTGTTCGAGGATGTCGGACTATGGAAGCGGGCCCGCTACTTCCCGCGCGCGGGCGAGGACCTGCACGCGGCGGTGAATCGTGAATGTCTTGCTGTTCGGCGCAGCTGCGGCATATTCGATGCGTCGACACTCGGGAAAATCGAGGTTGTCGGCAAAGACGCCGTGACCTTCATGAACCGCATGTACGTCAATGGCTGGACGAGCCTTGCGGTCGGCAGGTCGCGTTACGGCATCCTGCTGCGGGACGACGGGTTCGTGTACGACGATGGAGTCGTCGCTCGTACGGCGGAGGATCGCTTCCACGTAACGACGACGACCGGCGGCGCACCCCGGGTCCTTGCGCTCATGGAGGATTACCTCCAAACCGAGTGGCCCGACCTGAGCGTGTGGCTGACCTCCACGACGGAGCAATGGTCCGTGATCGCGGTGCAGGGACCGGACTCACGGCGTGTTCTCCAGGGGCTCGTGGAAAGCGTCGACATTTCCCACGAGGCCATGCCGCACATGAGCGTGGCACGCGGCAAGATCTGCGGTGTTCCGATGCTGCTGTTCCGAGTGAGCTTCACCGGCGAGCTGGGCTTCGAGATCAATGTGCCGGCCGACTATGGCCTGGCGGTGTGGGAAGCCGTTTACGCCGCCGGCCGGAAATATGACATCACGCCCTACGGCACCGAGGCCATGCACGTGTTGCGGGCCGAGAAGGGTTACATCATCGTCGGCCAGGAGACCGACGGCACCGTCACCCCGGACGATGCGGGCCTGAGTTGGGCGATCGGCAAGACCAAGCCCGACTTCGTCGGCAAGCGCTCGCTGCAGCGGCCGTCGATGGCCGCGCCGAATCGCAAGCAGCTGGTCGGACTGCTCACCAACGATCCTCGGGTCGTGCTGGACGAAGGCACGCAGGTCATGCAGGGGCCCGGCCAGAAGCCGCCCGTGCGCCCGATCGGCCATGTGACCTCGTCCTACTACAGCGCCGTCCTGGGCCGGTCCATTGCGCTTGCGCTGGTCGCCGGCGGGCGGGGGCGCATGGGTGAGACGCTCTACGTTCCCATGCCCAGCGGCGATATTCCCGCGAAGGTCGCGTCGCCGGTGTTCTATGACCCGGAGGGGGCACGACTCAATGGTTAAGCTCTCATTCCCGCGTTTGCCGCCGAGAATCACCGCTTCGGAGTGGGTCCAGGCTCTTCCGCCGCTGCGGCGTTACGTGCTGCGCGGCGGCTCCGAAGTCATGAAATCCGCGGGCACCGCCCTGGGAGTAACGCTGTCGGAAACGGCTTGCCGCGCGGCGGTTGGCGGAGAGAGAGCCGCGCTGTGGCTCGGTCCTGATGAGCAATTGCTGCTGGGCGCAGAATCGGATTCCGTGATGGAAACCGCCCTGGCCGAGGCGCTGCGAGGACAGGCGCATTCTCTCGTGGATGTGAGCCACCGCCAAACCGCGCTGGAAGTCACGGGACCGGAGGGCGTGCTGTTGCTCCGCGCGGGCTGTCCATTGGATCTGGATCCCAGCGAGTTTCCGGTCGGCCTGTGCACGCGCACCGTCCTCGCCAAAGCGGAGATCGTGCTGTGGCGCACGGCCCCGGAAACTTTTCATGTCGAAGTGTGGCGGTCGTTTGCCGCCTATGTGTCGAGCTTCCTCGCCGAGGTTGCGCGCGAGGTCGCGATTCCGGCATCGACGTTAGGAGACTAGTTTATGAAGACGCATGTTCGGGTCGCAGTCATCGGCGGTGGCGTCGTTGGCGTCAGCACGCTCTACCACCTGACCAAAAAGGGTTGGACCGACGTGGCCCTGCTCGAGCGCACCGAGCTCACGGCAGGCTCCACCTGGCACGCCGCGGGTCTCCTGCCGCTGTTCAACATGAGCTACACCGTTGGACAGCTTCACAAGTATTCCGTGGACCTCTACAAGCGCCTGCCTCAGGAAACCGGCCAGGACGTGAGCTTCCACGTCACCGGCAACCTGCGCCTGGCCACGTGCCGTGACCGCATGGACGAGTACTACAAGTATTGCGGAACGGCCAACACGATCGGCGTGCCGTTCGAGGTCATTACGCCGTCGGAAGTGAAGAAGCTCTGGCCGCTGGTGGAGTTGGGAGGCAGTGCCGATACGCCTGCGATCGTCGGTGCGCTCTATCATCCGGACGACGGTCACATCGCACCGGCCGACCTCACCATGGCGCTGCGCAAGGGAGCCCGGAGCGCCGGCGCCGAGATTTACGAGCACACGGAAGTCCAGAGCGTCGAGCGTACATCGTCCGGCGAGTGGCGCTTGCGCACCAACAAGGGCGACATCACCGCCGAGCACGTCGTGTGCGCGACCGGCAACTACGCACGCCAGACCGGCCGCCTGTTCGGCCTGAACGTGCCGGCGATTCCCGTCGAGCACCAGTACATCGTGTATGACCAATCGCCGGAGCTGAAGGCTTACCGTGAGCGCGGCGGCCGCGAGCTGGCCGTGCTGCGCGAGTCCGATCAGTCCTACTACCTGCGCGAGGAGCGGCTGGGCTGGATTCTCGGGCCCTATGAGAAAGGCGCGCCGGCGCGCTTCGCGGATGGCGTGCCGGACTGGTTCGGACGAAGCCTGTTTCCGGGCGATCTGGAGCGCCTCGTGCCCCACGTGGAGGCCGCGACGCGGCGCGTGCCAGCGCTCGAGAATTGCGGCATCAAGGACATCGTCAACGGTCCGATCTCCTACACCCCGGACGGCAGCCCGCTCATCGGGCCGGCATGGGGCCTGCCCAACGTCTGGTTGAACGAGGGGCACAGTTTCGGCATCACGGCGGCGGGCGGCTCCGGCTGGCAGCTGGCGGAGTGGATCGTCGAAGGCGAGCCCGGCATCGACCTGTTGGCGGTCGACCCGCGCCGCTTCGGCGACTACACCAGCAAGCGCTATGTCGTCCAGAAGAACGAGGAGACTTACCGCAACGTCTTCACGATCCACTTTCCCGACGAGGAGCGCCATGACGCTCGCCCCGCGAAAACGAGCGCCGTCTACGACAAGCTCGACCGGATGGGCGCGGTCTGGGGGCAACGCTACGGCTGGGAGCGGGCCAACTGGTTCGCGCCGCCCGGCGTCGAGCGCAAGGATCAGTGGAGCTTCCGCCGCACGAACTACTTCGAGCACGTCGGCAACGAATGCCGACTGATGCGCGATAAGGTGGGCGTCATCGACCTCAGTCCCTTCACGAAGCACGACGTCAGCGGTCCGGGCGCGGAAGCCTGGCTCGACGGACTCGTCGCCAACAAGGTGCCGACCAGGATAGGCCGGATCGCGTTGTGCCACGCGCTCACCCGTCGCGGCGGCATCCGCTCCGAGTTCACGATCACGAAAATTGCCGACGAGCGGTTCTACGTCGTGAGCGCCGGGGCGGCCGAGCGCTATGATGGTGACTATCTGCGCAAGGCTCTCCCGAAGGACGGCTCCGTCAGCCTGCGTAACATCACGACGGCGCGCGGCTGCTTTGTGATAGCGGGGCCGAGGTCGCGCGATCTGCTCGCGAAGCTGACGGACACCCCGCTCGATAACGAGTCCTTCCCCTGGCTGACGGGACAGACGATCGAAGTCGGCGTTGCCGTCGATGTCTACGCGTTGCGGGTGAACTTCGTGGGCGCGCTGGGTTGGGAGTTGCACTTCCCCGTCGAATACGCGCACCACTTGTTCGACGCGGTGTTTGCCGCCGGCAAGGAGTACGGCATCGGCATGGTGGGCATGCGCGCCATGGAGTCGCTGCGGATGGAGAAGTCCTACCGCATGTGGGGCAGCGACATGACACGGGACTACACCCCGTTCGAGGCGAGCCTCGACCGCTTCGTGCGCCTGAAGAAAGGACCGTTCATCGGCAAGGAAGCCTTGGAAAAGCAGCAGGCCGACGGCGTGCCGAACCGCTTCATCACATTGGAGGTGCACGGGGTGACCGACGCCGATCCGCTAGGTAACGAGCCGCTCTTCGACCGCAGCGGCAGGATCGTCGGCCGGGCGACTTCCGGCTACTACGGGCACACGCTGCGCAAGAGCCTCGCGATCGGGTACGTGAAAGCCGGATTCGCAGCGGTGGGCACCGAGCTCGAGATCGAGATCCTGGGAGAGCGCAAAAAGGCGACCGTGCTGCGCGAGTCACCCTACGATCCCGACAATAATGAGCTTAGGAAATAGGCGAAAAGTCGCCGGACGGCGCGCCCGGGCTGGGCGCCCCGTTTGATGTCGCATTTTGACACGATTCGGGTAAGATCCGGCACGTGGAATTGCCCAAGAGCAAGTTCGCGTTCCTGACCCTGCCGCGCTACTCCATGATTGCGCTGTCGAGCGCGGTGGAGGCGCTGCGGATGGCCAACATGGTCACTGGCCAGCCGGTGTATGACTGGTCGATCGTCAGCCTGGACGGGCAGCCCACGTCTGCCAGCAATGGATTGCAGCTCGCCCCCACCCTCGCGCTGGACAAGCTGGGCGCGGTCGACATCCTCTTCGTCTGTGGCGGCGTGGACATCAAGCTCGCCGTGTCCCCAAAGGTGATCTCATCACTGCGGCGCCTCGCGGAACGGCGGGTGCGGTTAGGTGGCTTGTGTACCGGCGGTTACGCACTCGCCCGAGCGGGCCTGCTGGACAAGTACCGCGCCACCATCCACTGGGAGAATCTTTCGGCGCTGCGCGAGGAGTTTCCCCGCATCCTGTTGAGCGACCAGCTCTTCACCATCGACCGCGACCGTTTCACCTGCTCCGGCGGGATCGCCCCGCTCGACCTGATGTTGCACCTGGTCAAGACGCAGCTCGGGGCGCGGATCGCACAGCAGATCTCCGAGCAGTTCATCCTCGAGCGCATTCGCAACGATCGCGACCGGCAGTACGTACCGCTGCGCGCTCAGGTTGGCGCGGGGCACGAGACTCTCATCCATGCGGCGCAGCTCATGGAGCAGAACATCGAGAAGCCGCTGTCGCTGGACGAGATCGCCGCCGCGACCGAGCTGTCCCGGCGGCAGATCGAGAGGCTCTTCAAGCGCCACCTCAACTGCGTGCCAAAGCGGTATTACCTGCAGATGCGCCTGCGGCGAGCGCGTGAGCTCCTGCTGAACACGTCGATGGCCATCATCGATATCACCGCGGCCTGCGGCTTCCGGTCCACCACACACTTTTCCAAGTGCTAC
>DASZVD010000511.1:0-2665 GCA_035547375.1 Steroidobacteraceae bacterium | reverse complement strand
TCCGTATCTCGGGTACCGTGTTGGGACCGTACCGCCGCAGGCGGGCGCTCGCCTCGTCCCGGGTGAGGCCCTGAAGGGCGCCCGACGAGGGGGGCGGCGGGACGGACTCGGTCATGGAGGTGGGGCTTCCACCATCACCCTGGGACAGCGCGCTCCTGCGAGGTGTCCGACTCGATCACCCTCGTCTGCAGAGCGCGGATGCCGCGGAGCGAGTTGGCAACCAGGCAGCCTTGCTCGGCCCGCTCGAGGAGCTCGCGGGCCTTGGCCTCATCGGCTCCCGGCGGCACCACCAGTTCCGCGAAGGTCGTATAGCGGGTGAATTGCGATACCCGTTCGACGCGTTCGAGAATACCTTCCACCCGGCATTCCAGGCGCGTCCACTCGAAACGGGCGCTGCGCGCAATCGCGCGGAACGTGAGGATGAAACAGTCGGCCAGGCAGGCGCACAGCAATGTCTCGGGCGACCACACGCCGCCGGGTCCGTCGAATTCCGGAGGTGCGGCGGTCTCCAGGGACGGCAGCCGGGGTGAAGAGACGGACACCGAGCCTTGGCTGGTCCCGCTGGCGGCGGCGGTATAGGTGTGGGGGTATGGGTGCATGATGGCTGGCTCCCGACTCGTTGGACGGCCTGCGTCAGAATACGTAGTTCAGCATTGCCCGGGCTCAACGGCCGCAGAACTCCTCGTGGAGCACCCGCAGCAGCTGCGTGACCACGCCGGGTTTGAGGCAATAGCGCACATTCTGCGCGTCACGCTGCGTGTTTACGATCCCGGCGTCACGCAGTACGGCAAGGTGTTGAGAGAGCGCCGACTGGCTCAAGGGAACCCGCTGGTTGAGCTCACTCACCCACAGAGGCCCCTGCACCAGGTGGCACAGGATCATCAGCCGTTGCTCGTTCGCGAGCGCCTTCAGAAGCTCTGCGGCCTGCCGCGCATGGGGACGCATGTCACGCGCCGCGCGTGCGAGCTCCGTGGCCTGAGCGCGCGATTGCGCCGCCGGTGCCATCCTGCTCTCCTCGATTGACTATCGCTCGGGTGCCGATGATAATAATTAGAAAATACTAAATTAGCAAATAAATATATACGGCCGGGCAGTCGTTGTGCATCGACGCGCGACACCGCGGAGCCGGCTCATTCCGCCGCGCGCAACAGCTCGTTGATCGACGTCTTGGCGCGAGTTTGTGCATCGACACGCTTGACGATCACGGCGCAATACAGGCCGTATTTCCCGTCGGCCGAGGGCAGGGTGCCCGGCACGACCACGGACCCGGCGGGCACGCGCCCCTGCAGGATCGTGTTGGTTGTGCGGTCGTAGATGCGGGTGCTTTGGCCGAGGAAGACGCCCATCGAGATGACCGAGCCGGCCTCGATGATGACGCCCTCGACAACCTCCGAGCGAGCGCCGATGAAGCAGTCGTCTTCAATGATCGTCGGGCTCGCTTGCAGCGGCTCCAGCACGCCGCCGATTCCGACACCGCCTGAAAGGTGCACATTCCGTCCGATCTGGGCGCAAGAGCCGACAGTGGCCCATGTATCGACCATGGTGCCGGAACCGACGTGCGCGCCGATGTTCGTGTAGCTCGGCATCAGGACGACGTTCGGCGAGATGTACGCCCCCTTACGTACGATAGCGTGCGGCACGACGCGAGCGCCTCCCGCGCGCAGGTCGGCCTCAGTGGCCTGCGCATACTTCATCGGCACCTTGTCATAGAAGCGGGTGAACCCGGAGTCCATGACGACGTTGTCATGCGCACGGAAGTAGAGGAGCACGGCTTTTTTCAGCCACTCATTGACGACCCACTTGCCGTCGATCTTCTCGGCGACCCGCGCCTTGCCGGAGTCGAGCAGCTCAATGGTCTCCTCAACGGCAGCGTCGACGTCCGCGGGAACGTTCTTTGGCGTGATGTCCGCCCGCCGTTCGAACGCCGTGTCGATCGTGGTTCGAAGCTTCTGCAAGTCACCCGTACTCATTTATCTCTTCCCCGTCCAATCGTCCCGCACAAAATCCCGAATCCGCCCGGCGGCCTCGACACACTGCGCCACCGGCGCCACCAGAGAGATTCGCACCCGCCCCGCGCCAGGGTTGTCGCCGCCGTTGTGGGCACGCGCCAGATAGCTTCCCGGCAATACCGTGAGATTCTTCTTTGCGAAGAGCTCACGCGTAAAGGCTTCATCGTCTCCGCCAACATCGGGCCACAGATAAAACCCGCCCGCCGGCCTTTCGACGTTCAGCACGGGCGCCAGAATCGGCAGCACCCGGTCATACTTCTCCTGATAAAGCCGTCGATTCGCGGCCGCGTGCGAATCTTCCCGCCACGCCGCGGCGCTGGCGAGCTGCGTGGGCACCGCCATGGCGCTGCCGTGATAGGTCCGATACAACAGGAACTTCTTCAGGATGGCGGCGTCGCCGGCCACGAACCCGGAGCGCAGGCCGGGGACGCTCGATCGCTTCGACAAGCTGTGGAACACCACGCAGCGCTCGAAGCGATCGTTCCCGGCCGCGAGGCACGCCTGCAGCAAACCGGGCGGCGGCGAGCTCTCGTCGAGGTACAGCTCGGTGTAGCATTCGTCCGCGGCGATGACGAAGTCGTGCTGCTCGGCAAGGGCCAACGCACGCCGCAGATAGTCCAGCGACAACACCGTCCCGGTAGGGTTTCCCGGGCTGC
>DASZVD010000510.1:0-3908 GCA_035547375.1 Steroidobacteraceae bacterium | reverse complement strand
ATCACTACCCGCAAGGCGTCGTTCTCGAGCTCATCGGGCTCGGCGCGCTGCAGAATCTCAGCATTCTGATGCCCGTGGGCCTGCTCCTCGGGGTGGTTCTGGCGTTCGGCCGGCTCTACCACGACACGGAAATGGCCGCGGCCATGGCCTGTGGCATCAGGCCCGCGAACATTTACGTGCCCGTGGGGCTTCTCGCGCTGGTCGTCACCGCGGGACTCGCCTGGCTCACGCTGGGATTGGCTCCGGAGGCGACCGCCCGAGCGCTGAGCCTGCGCAATGCTGCACTGCGAGCGGGACAGTTCGCTCCCATTGCGCCGGGGAAGTTTCGCACGTTCGGTGGCGGCAACGCGGTGGTGTACGCGCAGAGCGTGAACAAGGACGGCACCCTGGAGAATGTCTTCGTCGAGCACAGCCGCGGTGCGGAAGTGGAGGTGGCACTCGCTGGGCGGGCGCGCCACTCCGTGACGCCCGATGGCACGACGCACACCATTACGCTCTACGACGGCGACCGCTACGAAGGCGAGCCTGGCAGCCCTGAATTCCGCATCGTCCACTTCGCGGAGCACACGATCCCCGTGCAGGTGCCTGTAGTCTCTGACGTCGTGAAGAACCTCGAAGCGCAACCCAGTCGGGCACTCTGGGCGTCCGACGATCTCAATAAGCGCTCCGAGCTGCATTGGCGCGTGGCGATGCCGGTGAGCTGTCTCGTCCTGACGCTGCTCGCTGTGCCGCTCTCGCGGCTGCGACCCCGCCAAGGACGCTACGCCCGGGTCTGGGTGGCCGTGGTGATCTATTTCCTCTACTCGAACCTCATTACGATCGGCAAAGTGTGGATCGCGCGCGGCACCGTGCCCGAAGTCATCGGACTGTGGTGGACTCACGCCGCTGTCGTGCTGCTCGCGCTGGCGGTGATCTGGGGACCCGCGATCGCCAACCGCCTGCGTTATCGGATTCGCGGCCTATGACCTTGCTCGACCGCTACGTCGTCCGCTCGATTCTCGGCTCCGTGCTGCTCGTGATGTCGGTGGTGCTGATTCTCGGCGCGCTGTTTGTCTTCATCGATCAGCAGGACGACATCGGTGTCGGGCACTACACCGCCGTGGATGCGTTGTGGTACACGCTCCTCAACCTGCCGCAGCAGGCGTTCGAGCTGTTGCCCATCACCGTGCTCATCGGCTCGCTGCTGGGGTTGGGATCGCTGGCGCGCGGAAGCGAGTTGACCGTCATCCGGGCCACGGGCGTGTCGATCCTGCGCCTGGCTTGGATGGCACTCGTCGCCGGTGTGATTCTCATCGGCATCGAGGTGTTGCTGGGTGAGTTCCTTGCCCCGCCGTTGCAAGTGGCGGCGCGTGAGCAGAAGGCGTTCGCGAAGTACACCAATGTCAGCTTCGGCGGCGGAGGCGGCGCCTGGGTTCGCGACGGCAACCTGATCCTGAACGTCGCTCGTCAGTCGGGCCAGCGACAGTTCGGCAGCATGCTGATTTTCGAGCTCTCCCCCGACCATCGCCTGCTCGCGCTCGGGCACGCCGTCCACGCCACCGCCGGTGCGGACAAGAAGTGGCAGCTGGGTGAGTACAGCGAGTCACGCTTCGACGGCGACACCGTCCAGGCCAAACCCGACGGGCAGCGCGTCCTGCAGTCGAACGTGACGGCCGGTTTCCTCGGGCTCGCCGCGCAGGACCCGAACCAGCTCACCAATCGCGCGCTGTGGCAGCTGATCCAGTACTCGCGCGCGAATACACTCGATGCGAAGCAGTACCTGTTCGCCTTCTGGTCGCGCATTGCGCGCACGGTGGCCATTGCGTTTTCCGTGCTGCTCGCCATTCCGTTCGTGCTGGGGTCGTTGCGCTCCGCGGGTGCGGGAACCCGCACCATGATGGGGTTGCTGCTGGGCATCGTGTTCTTCCTGCTGCAGCGGCTGATCGAGAGCGGGACGATCGTGTTCAATCTCGACCCCGTGGTGCTGGCGTGGATTCCGACGGCCAGTCTCGGGTTGGTTACACTATTGTTGTTGGCTCGCGCGCGTTGAGCGCCTGAGAAAAAGGCCCTTCCCGGGGGACGGCGCAAGTACGTCCCTGTAGCCTCTGGCGCCGTTCCCTACGGCGCAAGCCCCCGGGAAGGGCCTTTTTCTCAGGCGCTCAACGCTGTTACATGCTTAACGTCCTTGTGCTGAGGTGCGGTGCTGCGGCAGGCGCGCGTCCAGCACCGTCCAGCGCAGCTTGCTGCTGACCCAGGTCTGGTCCTTCGGGCGCACGCCGTCAGGATCGTCCAGGCTGCAGATCGTCACGTCGACCTCGGTCGGGAAGTCTTCCGTCTCGAAGGTCAATTGCGTTCCGCAGGTGGGGCAGAAGGCCCGGGTGCCGCGCCGCGTGGACTTGAAGCGCTTGGGCTCGCCGGCCGTGAACCGGAAGCTGGGCCGTTCGACACTGAACCAGGCTACCGAGGGGGCGCCGGTCGTGCCCCTGCAGATGGCGCAATGGCAGTTCGTCTCGTGGAAGGGCGTGCCGGTGGCTTCGTAGCGGATCTGCCCGCAAAAGCAGCCGCCGGTGAGGGTCTTGTGCATGGCTGGGGTCCCGGGAGTCGTTGGCTCATGTTAACTCGCGCGACCGATGTTCTATCCTTAAAAGATGCAAAGCGACGCCCTGCGGACGTTCATTGAGCAGCACCCTCGACTCTTCATTTTGACCGGCGCGGGCTGCAGTACCGATTCCGGGATTCCGGATTACAGGGATGCGGATGGGGAATGGAAACGCGCTCAGCCCGTGCAGTACCGGGCGTTTATGGATGATCCTCTTACGCGTAAACGCTACTGGGCACGTAGCCTCGTCGGCTGGCGCCGTTTCGGGCGCGCGCGGCCGAATGACGCGCATCGAGCGCTGGCGATGCTGGAAGAGCAGGGGCGTGTCGGCTTACTGGTGACTCAGAACGTGGATGGCCTGCATCAGGCCGCCGGAAGTCGAGACGTTGTGGATCTCCATGGACGCCTCGATACCGTGCGTTGCACGCAATGCGACTGGCGACTGCCTCGGGAGGAGCTGCAACAGGAGCTGCTTGCACGCAATCCCGATTGGCTCGATCTCGACGCCCGTACAGCGCCCGATGGTGATGCAGACCTCGAAGGCGTGGACTTCTCGACCTTTGACGTGCCCACGTGCGTGCAATGTGATGGTCTGCTGAAGCCCGACGTCGTGTTTTATGGTGAGAGCGTGCCTCGGGAGCGCGTTGAATTGGCGATGCGCGCTGTGCAGGAGGCCGACGCGATGCTCGTGGTGGGGTCGTCGTTGATGGTGTATTCCGGCTTTCGCTTCGCTCGCGAAGCGAAAGCCGCGGGGAAGCCGATCGCGACGGTGAACCTGGGACGCACGCGCGCCGACGATCTCGTGACGCTCAGAGTCACTCAGCCGTGCGCAGCGGCGTTGGCGTTTGTGTTGAGTGGTTGATTCGCTCGATCAGTGGGCGCCGGCCGGCGCCGTGGCGGTTTTGTCAGCCGCTCCCTTTTTCGACTTCTCGGCCTTCTTGGGCGTCTCGACCGGCTTCAGGAGGTCGTCGATCGTGCGGAAGATGGTGTCGTACTTGTACGAGGGAATCTCGTACTCCCAGCCCTGAAATTGGGCGGAGAGCCTTTGGGCCTCGTCGGCCGTTTCCTTGGCGGTCGAGTGGGCCGTGAAGGTCACGAGATCGTGCGTGCCGTCTTTGCGGCCGGCGACGTCGAGCTCCAGGCCGTCGAAGGTGCGGAAAATGGCGTGTGCGTATTTCGCGTCCGCCGGGGCGTTGAGCTTGTGCACGTCGTCGAGAGAGAGCGCGCTGAGTGAGCCGGCGATCGAGTCGGCGGCGGCGGGGCTCGTCAGCTCGCGGCCCTTGGGAATGGGTCTGACGGCGAAATCGGATTGCTCCTTCTTGTCGCGTGA
>DASZVD010000509.1:0-11160 GCA_035547375.1 Steroidobacteraceae bacterium | reverse complement strand
CTCGGCGGGGATGGGGACGCCGAACGAGACCAGCACCGGTGTCGAGTCGAAGTTGAAGTTCGTGTGGCGGTTGAACTGATTGGTCGTGCCGGTGATCGTGCCCGCGCCGGTGTCGTACGTGATGGTCGCCCCGAACACCCGGATCGAGTCCTGCCACGGGCTCAGCGTCACGTCGGTGTTGCACAGGTCGCAACCCTGGACGGGCGCGATGGGCGCAAGATTGAACGCCGTGACACCGGGGGGCGTGTAGCGCGACGAGCCGTCGGAAGTTTCGCTCTGGTACGTGTAGTTGGCGTCGATCGTGAGTTTATCGAACGGCTGATAACGAAGCGCGGCGCGGAAACCGCCCACGTCGTCGTCATTGACGCCGCGGACGAGACCTTTCGCCGGCGTCGCCGGGTTGGTCACTCCCGAGCCGACGCGGATCTGATCGACATAGCCGGCATCGAACTCGCGCCAGGCGACCACTCGCGCCGCCAGCACGCCATCGATGATGGGCAGGTTGGCCGCGCCGTTGAAATCGTAATTGCCGTGCTCCGTGTGAGCCGTATCGGAGCCTTCCAAGGTCACGTAGCCGTCCACGCTGTTGAGCTCCGGCGCCTTGGGGATGAAGCGGATCGTGCCGCTCATGGAGCTCGCGCCGTACAGCGTGCCCTGTGGTCCACGCAGCACTTCCACGTGATCCAGATCGTGGAGCCGGATGTCGGACTCGAATCCGCCGCCGTCGTCTGCGTTCGAGCCGCTGATGACGGCCTCGCCGTAGTACACGCCCGTCGTGGCGTAGCCCGTCGAATTGATACCGCGGATGACGTATTTCTTGTCGCCCGGGCCGAGATCCTGGATCGACAATCCCGGGATGTCGCCCGCGATGCTCATGATGTTCGAGGCGCCGGCGCTCTGCAGGGCGTCGCCCGAAATGGCCTGGATCGAGGCCGGGACGTCCAGCACCTTCTGCGAATTGAGCTTGTTGGCGGTGACGGTGACCTCTTCGAGCGGGGCGCCGCCCTCCCCCGTGGACTCATCCGCGGCGGCCGCGACCGCCGGCAGCAGGGCCAGGGTTGCAAGAGCGGTCAGCGAGGCCGACATGAGACGCGACACGGTATTGGCTACTGTAGACACTGTTGGATCCCCTGTTGAGTGCTCGCCGGCCCGCGTGCCTGACGCGGACGGCAACCGTTCTTAATCGTAGTAGTTGATGCTGGGATTGTCCCCGGGGCAAATCACGCCGACGACATCCATGCCGTCGGCGGAGGTCGCCTCGAGGGAGTGCAATTGCTTGCGCGGCAGAAAGATCACGTCGCCGGCCACGACACGGGCCTTGCGATCCTCGGTCCACATGTAGCCGTCGCCCGAGAGGATGATGATCGCCTCCTCGTAGAGATGGCGGTGCGGCGCCGCCTTGGACGGCGGAATGTGGCCGATGAATTGGGTAATGACTCGCGAGCCGATGCGCTTGTCGACGAGGATTTGAAAATACCTCGGCCCCATTGCGGTGCGCTGCTCCGGGTCGACCGACGCGATGCGCTGCTCATACGCGGCGTCGAAGTTGTCCGGCATGTGCTCGAGCCACTGGATCTCGCTCAGCGGGCAGGCGAGCACGAACACTCGCAGGGTTTCGCCGACGGCCGCTTCCAGCTGCAACGCCTCCGAGGGTCGCATGTACACCCCGTCGGTCACCCGGACGGGGAATTTCCGCCCCGAGAGGTTGACGGTGCCGCTGCCCGCGCCGATGAAGAGAATGACGTCGCGCTCGCCGAAGCTGAGCACGGGCGACGGCCCGTCCCGGACTTCCAGCAGAACCTGGGTCTGGTATTGGGAGCCGAGGTCCCGATTGACGAGATAGCAGTACCGCAAGTGACCGCGCGTGGTCATTTCCGCCAGCCCCGGGGAGATCACATAGCACTCGCCATTCAGGACGGACCGGGCACCGGCGCGCGTCTCGACCGCGGCAATTGCGCGGTTCTCGGGACTGTGCGGATCGTCCAGCGGCGAGCCGCCCGGCAGATTCGTATGGGCGCCATCGCAGAACGGCGGCGTACCTGTGTGTTTACAGCCACACAGGAGCACCTCCTCGGGTGCCGGAGCGGCCGTGAACTTCAGCGGCTGGAACGCCGTACCCTGATGGGACCCGTCACAAAAAGGCTGATTGGCGGAGCGGCCGCAGCTGCACCAGTAGTAGGTCCGCCCCCCCTTGAGGGTGACCAGACATGGTTTCGGCCGCGCAACAACGGGTGTTTTCATAGCGCCCGTACTCTTCCCGAAGGGGCGCGGGGTGTACAGAGACGCTTTAGGCTGCCCGGCCTAATCTGCCCCGTCTCGGGCGGTGGCGCCCCTATTTGGCGCGGCGCGGCTTTCCGGCGGCTTTCAAACGGCCAGGCGGCCGTCGGCTTCACTCATCGCCTGGGCGGCCAGGCGCTCGATGGTGTGATAGGACTCCTGCGTGATCTGTTGCGGATCGGCACATAGATAGGGCCGCAGGACCTCCAGGGTCTCGGAATAGCCTTGCAGCAGGGAGTCCACCGTGACCTCCCGGTCGTGATAGTCCATGTAGTTCAGCCAGTTCTCGTTCACGATCCAGGTGACATCGATGATGGCGCGCAGCCGTTGCCGGTCGGGTGGCAGCCGCATCAGGCCGCAAGCCTGCAGCGCCAGCATGAACTTCTCCAGCTCCCGCATGCGCCGCTCGCGGTTGTCGGCGAACCGCTTGCGCAGCTGCGGATCCTGCCGCAGCAGATCGGCCATCTCCCGATAGAAGAAGCGATACTTGAGAATGAGCTGCAGCTGGCGCACGAACATGGCCGCCATGTGCTCGAGCGTCGGGGCCAGGTGGTCGCGATACCAGCCCGCGTCCATTTCCTGGATGGCCTGTTGGAACAGGGCGCAGATGATGTCGCGCTTGTTCGGGAAGTGGTATTGCAGATTGCCCTTGCTGATCCCGGCGCGCTCGGCGACCCGGGTGGCCGAAACCGCAGCCGTGCCGTGCTCATTGAAGAGCTCCAGGGCGGTCTGCAGGATGCGCAGCTGGGTGGCTCGCGTCGCCATGACTCTCTCCGGTTTTACCCATTATACCAATACAATCATTGTTTTAGAGGTGGAGAAACAAAACTGACACATTGACCGGGGACGATCCTTACCCCGCCATCGCGCGTTCGACGGATATCCTCATGAACGATCTGCCTGCCTTGGATCACGACGAGCTCATCCGGCGGATCAGCCGCGACCTCGCGGACAGCTACGACGAAGAGCTGGAAATGGAGATCGAGGACCGCCATCCCCTGCCCGGAACCCCGACCGACGAGGCCGGCGAGAAAGAGTATCGCTCGCATTACTTCAGTCAGCTCTTCCGGCTGCAGGCCGAGCTCGTCAAGCTGCAGGACTGGGTCGTGCAGGCTCGTGCGAAGGTCGTCATCCTGTTCGAGGGCCGCGACGCCGCCGGCAAGGGCGGCGCGATCAAGCGCATCACCCAGAGGCTCAATCCGCGGGTGTGCCGTGTGGTAGCCCTCCCCGCCCCCAACGATCGCGAACGCACGCAATGGTACTTCCAGCGTTATGTGCCGCACCTGCCGGCGTCCGGCGAGATCGTCCTGTTCGATCGCAGCTGGTACAACCGCGCCGGCGTCGAGCACGTGATGGGTTTCTGTACTCCCGAGGAATACGAGGAGTTCTACCGGTCCGTGCCGGAGTTCGAGCGCATGTTGGTGCGCTCGGGCATCCATCTGCTGAAGTATTGGTTTTCGATCACGGACGAAGAGCAGCACCTGCGATTCCTCGGCCGTATCAACGACCCGTTGAAGCAGTGGAAGCTCAGCCCCATGGACCTCGAGTCACGGCGGCGTTGGGAGGACTACACGAAGGCGAAGGAAGTCATGCTGCAACGCTCGCACATCCCCGAAGCGCGGTGGTGGGTGGTGCAGGCCGTGGACAAGAAGCGCGCGCGGCTGAACTGCATCGATCATCTCTTGAAGCAGTTTCCGTACGAGGAGGTGCACAAGGCTCCCGTCGTCCTTCCCCAGCGCGAGCGGCATGAGCACTACTCCCGGCAAGCCGTCCCCGCGGAAATGCTCGTGCCGGAGATCTACTGACGAGTAGCGGGAATTTATAAGGGCGCACCGCCCTTTTTTCAATACCGCGAAAGAGGCAGGAACAGCCATATCTCCCGCGCCCGCAGCGCCCATTGAAGCGTGGCGGCGGCCCCATAGATAGGTCGCGCAAACGCAGCAAAGGAGACCTTCACATGGGCATTCTGACACTTCAAGTATTTGGCACAGCCGCGTTGCTGTTGAGCCATCTGTTCGTGGTCGTGCGCAACCGGCTCGTCCGGTAAGCGCAGCCGGCGGCCTCTGCCGCCCAAACAGGCGGCGTCTGCGGCCCAAACAGGCCGCACCGCCGCCCCCGTAGTCCCTTGGGTTACGGACTACTTGCCGCCGAACCTCGCCTGGACCTGCAGATACCACTCACGCGGCTCGTTGTAGTATCCCCCCACCTCGCCGGCTCCGATGTTGGGCGATCCCGCCGTGATGAACCGGTCGTTCGTCAGGTTCGTTCCGCCGAAGGAGACGTCGTACGTGTTATCCGGCGAGATGTAGTGGATCGCGGCGTCCACCATCCGGGTGGGCGGCCGATAGAGCTGCGGCGTATTGAGCGAATCGTTGTACATGTGCGCCGTATACGTGAAGTCGGCGATCAAGCGCAGCGTCGCCGTGTTCGGCAACAGGAAATCGTAGGTCGGATACAACGACAGCTTGTATTTCGGAGTCTTGGGCAACTCGGCATCGAGCTGCGTGACGCCGGCCGGCTGGAGCGCGCAGATCGGCTTCGGAGGAACACCGGCAAGCTGCGTCGACGGGCAGACGTTCGTACCGTCCGGAAGAATGGACTGGGGAATGTTGGCGTACGGATTCACATAGGTGTAATACGCATCGATGTATGACCCGGCGAAGTTGATCGCCAGCCCGTGGCCCACGATCGACTGCAGCTCGAGCTCACCCCCCTTGATCTTCGCATTGCCGGCGTTGGTGTACACCGGCGAGATGCCCTGCTGGATGTTGAGCTGGATATTGTCGTAGTCCGTGTAGAAGGCCGCCACGTTGGCGCGCAGGTGGTTGTTGAACCAGCTGGATTTCAGGCCCAGCTCCCAGGTCTTGGTGGACTCCGGCGAGAACTGCGCCTGGCTCGCCGAGGTGATCTGCGCCGACAGGCGTGTCGTCCAGCCGCCCGCCTTGAAGCCCTTCCCCCAGCTGAGGTACGCCATCACATCGTCATTGATGTGGTACTGGATACCCACGGTGGGATCGAAAATGCGCCACGACTGGCTGTTGTCGCCGGGCGGAAAGTAGCGGAACACGCCCGGGTACTGCGCGACGTTGGGCGGGCTGAGAGCGGCGCTCGGAAAGTCGTTGAGGTCGGCCTGGCCGCCGATGAACTCCTCCTGGACATCCGTGTAGCGCCCGCCGGCGGTGAAGCCCCACTGGCCCAACCGGTAATCCGCATGGAAGAACGCGGCCTCGTTCTTGTTGTTCACGTCGTTCTGCAGATCGTAAACGTAGAGAATGCCTTCGAAAGGCACGTAGTCGTGCACATACCCGGCCTCTTCGAAGTAGTACAGGCCGGCGACGTAGTTGAGCGCGTTGTCGAACGCCTTGCCGTTGACCTGGAACTCCTGCGAGACCTGCCACTGGTGCTGATGATCGCTGACCTCCTGCAGGGTCTCCGGCGTGCCGTCCAGATCGGTCCCGATGAGCCAGCGGATCTGCCGGTAGCCGCTGATGGACTTCAAGCTGATGTCGTCGGTCAGGCTGTAGGCCGCCGTGATCGAGCCGCCGAAGCTGTCCAGGCGGGCGAAATCCGGACCGTTGGCGTAGGTGGTATCGATGTTGCCGGTGTTGGTCGCCGCGTAGTTGAACCAGAGGCGCGGCTGGTTCGTGCCGAGATAGGCAGTTCCCGGATGATTGTTGTAATTGTAGGGTCCCGGAGGCCCGCCGACGTAACCGGCGCCGATCAGCGCCGCACCGCCGGTCGAGAGCCCCGGAACCTGCGCCCGCGGCTTCGAGCAGTTCTGCGCGAACTGGGAATTGAGGAAACCTCCGGCGGCGTACGCCCCCTGCAGCGGGGCCGGCACGTTCGCCTGGATCGCCGCTGGCAGGCTCGCCGCGCTGTTGCTGATACACAGGTTATAGAGCGTCGAGAAAGTCGACTCCGCGACGTTGCCCGTGAACACGCCCAGGACGGTGTACGGCAGGGCCGTTTGATCCTGGTGGGTCCAGTCGGCCGTGGTGGTCACGGTCAGCTTGTCGGACGCATTCCACAACAGCTTGGCGCGGATGCTCTGGGTATTGTATCCGCCGTAGTTGTCGCTGGTCTGATAGCCCGACTTCGGGTAGGCCGTCTGCGGGTCGACGACGAACGGTGCCTCGCCGTACGGGCTGTTCGTCGGATAGGGAATCACCTTCACCCAGCCGTCGCGAACCTGCGAGGACACGGTGATCGAGGACAGCAAGGTGTCCTTGATAATGGGCAGATCCGTGGTGAACGCGAAGTCGCGCCGATCGAGGCTGCCGCCCGTCGCCTGCGCGACGAAGCGCTGCTCGTTGCCGGGAGTGTGCGTCACGATGCTGATTGCGCCGCCCTCGGTATTGGCGCCGAACAGCGTGCCTTGCGGCCCCTTGAGAATCTCGACCCGATCGACGTCCAGGAGGTTTTGGTTCGCGCCGATGGTACGCGCGAGGTACACACCGTCGAGATACACGCCGACCGCGGGATTCAGGTTGAAAGCGAAGTCATCCTGGCCAACACCTCGGATGGACGCGGAGAGCACCGAGCGATCGCCCGAGAAGGGCGCGCCCGCGTCGAGGTTCACACCCGGCGACAGTGCGCCGAGGGTGTGCACATCGGTGAGATTGCGACTCTGCAGCTGGTCGGCCGTGAATGCCGACACCGCGATAGGCACGCTCTGGATGTTCTCCGCGCGGCGCTCGGCGGTGACGACGACCTCCTGCAAGCCGCCGCTCTCGGCGGTTGTCGCCTCGTTGGTAGCCGGTTGCTGCTGCCCCATCGCGGCGCTCGCCGCTGCCAGGGCCAGTATCCCGGCCACGACTCGATTCACTGAATACGGCCCCGGGGCCGCGCCCGAACGAAACCTTGCAATCAAACCCATCGCCATGATTCCCCCTCAAGAACCCAACGCAGGTGGCAGATTTCGACTCGAGCCGAGTGTTCGCTTAGCGAATAAACTGCGGGGACCCGTCTCCCCTGTTGCCAGCCAGCAACACACTCGTTCGTCTTATTGTAAGGGAGGGTAACTCACCGCGACTGCGGCGCGCGCGGATTTAAGCGCAATCTCTCTCGGCTGTGAGCGCAACCCGGAGACCCGTCGGCGGCTGCCCTAACTCAGGGCCGTGGTAGAACTCCCACAGTGGGAACGGCGACGGTAATCACTGGGCGCCACTCCGAAGCTGCCGCGAAAGCAGCGCGCAAAATGACTCGCCTCGGCGAAGCCGCAGCGCGCGGCAACATCGCCGATCGACGTGCGGGCGCTGCGCGGATCGCTCAACAAGTCACGGGCGCGCTCCAGCCTGACCCGCACCAGCTCACGCCCGAAGGTTGTTTTTCGCTTAGCGAACAGATAGTGCAGGTAGCGCACCGAGATGGCGAGGTCGTGGGCGACGGCCGCCGGCGTCAGCCCCACTTCGTGATAGCGATCGCGCAGCGCACGGTGCAGGCGGATGGTGAGCGAATCCGGTCGCGAAGGCCGCGGATCGTCAGGACCGGCGGCCAAGGCCAGCAGGCAGGCGAGCTGTTCCGCCACGACTCCCGGTGGCAGCGCCAGGCGGTCGAGCTCGCCGGCCTGCAGCGCGGCGACGGCCGCGGTCAGCACTCCCGCCCAACTTCCATCAGGCCGTAACAGCTTGCCGGCCAGGACTTCCGGATTCGGCGCCCAGGCCCGCAACCACTCGGCCGGCAGCTGGAGGATGAGGCAGTCGGTTGGCTTCGGGCAGCACACCTCATAGCGCTCACGGCTGTCCATCAGAATACAGGCGCCGCTGTGCACGAACGTCGTTTCACCGGCGCGGTCGAACGCGAATGTCCCGGAACGCAGGTGCACGAGCAGGAACGCCTCACTGCTGCTGCGGGAAATCCCGCGGCGCGTCCGGGCGACGGACTGCGGGCTCGCCTTGAGGAAGTTGGCCGAGACGGGGCCCAGGGTGCCTTGGTCCAATTGCGCGCTGAAACCGTCCCCGCCCGGGGCTTCGATGTCCAGCTCCAGCATGACCTGACCGATCGAGTCGCACCAATAGGCCAGCGCATCCCGCGGCGGCACGTCCGCCGTGGACCAACAGCGCAACGCCGCCGGCGCTCCACCAGCCCCCACGATTTCCGCTTCTGGTGTCATATGACACACCATACGGCAGCGTCAGCCAGGTTTGCAATGGAACCGGTGTGTTGGTGGGTCAGGTCACGAGTTTCAGGCAGCCGCCCGGCCCCACAGCTCCGCCGTCGCCAGGCGGGCGCCCGCGGCAAGGGCCTCGAACTTGGCCCACATCACCTTGGGGTGCACGCGGCGAATGCTTTCCTGCTGTGCGAACCCGCAATCCGATCCGGCGATCACGTTCTCCCGTCCCACGATACGCGCGAAACGCACGATCCGGTCCGCAATGACCCGTGGATGCTCGACGGTAACGATATGGTGCGTGATCACGCCAGGAATGAGTATTTTTCCAGGAGGCAACTTGACACGTTCCCAGACGCGCCACTCATGCTCGTGACGCGGGTTCGCGGCCTCCAGCGAGTAGGCGTCAGCCGGCACCTGCAAAATGAGATCGATGATGTCCTCGAGCGGCGCGTCCACGGTGTGCGGCAAGTGCCAGCTTCCGAAGCAGACGTGATAGCGCACTCGATCCGACGGTATCCCACGCAGTGCGTGAATGAGCGCATCGATGCGCAGCTGTGCCCATTTGCGATAGTCCTGGGGGCTCTTCTGCATGAGATGGTCGTACATGTTGGCGAGCACGGCGTCGTCCACCTGCACGATGAGACCGGCGCGGTACACCTCCAGGTACTCCTGCCTCAGGGCCTCCGCCATGGCCATGATGTACTTGCGCTCATCGTGGTAGAAGTCATCCACCGCGTTGAATGCCGCGCTCGCGGGCGCTACCGCGGTCAGAAAGCCCTCACTCGCTCCCGAGGCCGACAGCGCATCGTTCAGATTCTTCGCATCCCGCTTCACCGCGTCCAGTGCGTGATAATCGATTGGCGCGACGCAGGCCTGGATGGGCCGCTTGACGTAGGTTCCGAACTCAGCCTCGATCATCTCCGGAAAACGCTCGCGTTCCCGTCCGAGCCAGTCGCGCGGATCGAAGCGTCCTTCGCGAGTCTCGAAGCCCTTGATGCGCTCGAGCACATAGTTCGCCCAACTCGACTTACCGTATTCGCCATCGTTGACGATATCTATGCCCGCCGCGACCTGCCGGCGCACCACGTCGGCTACCGCTTCACGCAAGGCGGCTTCGTAGGCGGCCCTGTCCTTGGGCGGCCCGTTTACCTGGCTCCCAAGCGCGAGCAGCGCCTCGGGCCGGATGATGCTGCCGACGTGGGTCGTCAATATCCGATCACTGCTGCGCTTCATGCAGGCACTCCTTCCGCCCGCCGCATCAGCTCGCGACGTACGGGCGCACCATCTTGGCCGGGTCCACCACGCGATCGA
Organism: Steroidobacteraceae bacterium; assembly: GCA_035547375.1. GTDB lineage: Bacteria > Pseudomonadota > Gammaproteobacteria > Steroidobacterales > Steroidobacteraceae > 13-2-20CM-66-19. Next base: position 1,460 of record DASZVD010000509.1, on the reverse strand, counting down.
ATTCCTCGGCGCTGACGTACCGCAGCTGCAGAGCAGCCTCTCGAAGCGTGAGGTCGTGCTCCATCGCGTGATGCGCAATCTGCGACGCCTTGTCGTACCCGATGACGGGCGCCAAGGCGGTAACCAACATCAGGGAGCGGTCCACGTACTCCTTGATCTTCTTCAGGTTAGGCCGCGTGCCCTCGATGAGGTATTTGCGGAAGTTGTGGCAGCCATCGGTCAGCAGCGTTATCGACTGTGCCAGGTTGTGGATCATCAGGGGCTTGTAAACGTTCATCTCCAGATAGCCGCCCGCGCCGCCGAAGCCGACGGCGACATCATTCGCCATGACCTGCACGGCGATCATGGTGAGTGCTTCCGCCTGGGTGGGATTGACTTTGCCCGGCATGATGGAGGAGCCCGGCTCGTTCTCCGGGAGCGACAGCTCCGCGAATCCGGCCCGCGGACCGCACGCGAGGAGGCGGATGTCGTTGGCAATTTTGTAAACCGAGGCGGCGAGCGTGCGCAGCGTGCCGGACATCTGCACCAGAGCGTCGTGCGAGCCCTGGACCGCAAACTTGTTCGGCGCGCTCACGAACGGCAGACGGGTCAACCGGGCAATCTCCGCTGCGGCCGCCGCCGCGAAACCGGGCGCGGCATTGATCCCCGTACCGACGGCCGTGCCTCCCAGGGCAAGCCGGTACACCGCGGGCAGCGCAGCCGCGAGCCGCTCGAGGTCTTCCGACAACAGTTCCGCGTAACCCGACCACTCCTGCCCGAGCGTGAGCGGGGTCGCGTCCTGCATGTGGGTGCGGCCGATTTTTACGATACCGTCCCACTCCACGGCCTTCTTGGCGATGGCCTCGCGCAGCGCGGTGACGGCGGGAATGAGGCGGCCGGTGACATTCACCGCCGTGGCGATGTACATCGCCGACGGAAAGTTGTCGTTCGACGACTGCGACATGTTGACGTGATCGTTCGGGTGCACGGGTGTCTTGCTGCCGAGCGCCGTGCCTGCGAGCTGGCAGCAGCGATTGGCGATCACCTCGTTCACGTTCATGTTGAACTGCGTGCCGCTGCCGGTCATCCACACGTGCAGCGGAAACATGTCCTGATGCTGGCCGGCCAGCAGCTCGTCACAAACGCGGACAATGAGCTCGTGAGCCGGATCCCCGAGACGGCCGCCGGCATGATTGGCCACGGCCGCGGCGCGCTTCAGGAGCGCATATGCCGTGATCATCTCCCGCGGCATCAGGTCATGGCCGATGCTGAAATACTGCAGCGAGCGCTGTGTCTGCGCCCCCCACAGCTTGTCGGACGGAACCGATACGGTCCCCAGACTGTCGGACTCCTGGCGAAAATCGGACATACGGCTCTCCAAAGCACTCAGCGAGACCGGGACTCGCTTGCGTATCCTACCGCGCCCGGATCGACATTTGCCCGAGTGTTGATGTTGTCAAGCGGGCCGCGGCCGTCGTCAA
>DASZVD010000508.1:0-3331 GCA_035547375.1 Steroidobacteraceae bacterium | reverse complement strand
AGGCGCCCCACTTCTTCGAAGCGGTCGGCCATCTTCTCCAGGCGCTGGCGGATGGAGTCCTTCATAGGGGGCGATAGGGATGCGGACGAGGCATAGTCGACGATAGCCGCACATTGTAACAAGGCACGCGGTGCGCGCTGGCCGAACAGGCTCTATAGTGCTCGACGTGCGTATCAATACCCGAATGATCCGATCTGGCCCGGCCCTGGGGATGACGGTCGTCCTGTCTCTCCTGGCCGGATGTTCTAGTGCGCCGCCGGCCAAGCCGGATTCCTCCAAGGGCGATCCTGCGGCACTCACCGTGGTTGCAGAAATTGCGCTGGAGCGCGGCGATTGCAAGGCTGCGTCCGAAAGCTACGCTAAGGCTGCACAGGTCGGCGCGGCGTCGCTGGCCCGGAGGGCGACCCACGTGGCCCTCGCCTGCGAGCACTTACCCGCAGCCTGGGAGTCAGCGACCCGGTGGCGGCAGCTAGCGCCCAAGAGCCTCGAAGCTAATGCAATGTACGCGGCCGTTGCCGTGAAGCTGTACCGGCTCGCCGACGCCCGCGCGGCCATCAATGATTTCTCGCACGCGCCGATGCCAGCAAAGCAGCCGGGTGCCGGCGAAGAGGGTTCGGGAGACTCGGACGAGGATGCCGATCCCTCCGCCGGGACTCCGGGTAAAGGTGGGGTGGGGGTTCGTGGGGAGTCGGCTATTGGGCTGACTGCGCTCACCGCGCTCCTTTTGGAACAGTCCGATGCGCCCACAGTGCTGGCCGCGATGAGCAGCACGCTTGAAACGGCGTCGGCGCCCGAGGCGTTGTCGTTGCTCAGTGAGCTCGCTCTCAGTGGGTACGATGCGCAACGTGCCGAACGTTATGCACAGCAGGCACTTGATCGCAACCCAAGAGACTTTGGCGCGAAGCGCGTGCTCGCTCGTGCATACGTCATCACGGGCGATGCCGCGAAGGCGATCGCGACAGCACGAGAAGCCATGCGCGAGGATCCGGAACACAGCACGTTTGACCTCGTGGAAGTCCTTACCGCGCTCGATCGCGTCGAGGACGCCCACCAGGAGCTGGAGCGCTTGCGCTCGGCGCACGTGCCTGCGCCGGAAGTCGATCGGCGGCTTGCGATGCTGGCGTTCGAGGCGGGCGACATGAAGGAGGCGCAGCAACGCTTCACCGAGCTGCTCGCGAGCGGCGACGGCAGCGAATCCGCCATGCTCTATCTCGCCGACATCGCAGCCCGCGACGGCGATACCGACGCGGCAATCGCCGGTTATCGAAGGCTCTATGACTCGTCGGTCGCGCTCCCGGCGCGCTCGCGTGCCGCGGCTCTGCTGCTCGCTCGCGGTGACCGCAAGGAAGCGCTCACATTGTTGGATGACTATGTCTCCGATCATCCCGAGAGCGAGTTCGACATGACCTTGACGAAGGCGCATCTCCTGGCGGATCACGGCGAGGCCGATGCAGGACTCGAGCTGTTGAGCTCGGCCCTGGAGCGGCACCCCCGCCATCCTTCGATCGAATACGATCGCGCGGTGATTCTCGAGCAAGCGGGTCGCGTGCACGACTCCGTCGAGGCGCTGCAGCATCTGTTGGCAGAGCGCGCCGACGATCCCACTTTGTTGAATGCGTTGGGTTACACGCTCGCCGATCACAATCTCGAGCTGCCGCACGCCGAGACGTTCATCCGCCGCGCGCTCAATGTGATGCCCGACAATCCTGCCGCGCTCGACAGCCTCGGCTGGGTCCGGTTCCGGCAGGGCGATTCCAAGACCGCGGTGGTGACCCTCGAGCGCGCGTACTACATCAGTCACGACTCGGAGATCGCCGCTCACTGGGGCGAGGCGCTCTGGGCGAGTGGCGATCGCAGCCAGGCGCGCAAGGTCTGGGCCGCCGCGCTGGCCCGGGAGCCGGACTCGCCGCAGTTGAAGGCAACACTCGCGCGGTTCCTGCCCGATGCGAACAGGAGCCCGTCTGAGCACTGATACGCCTACTGCGCCCGCGCTACGGCGATCAATGCTCGGACGGGCTCCTGGACTGCTGGGGATTCTTGCGGTTGCCGTGATTGCCGGTTGCCGCACGGTCCCCGTCCACCCTCCCGCACCTTCGCAACCGTGGGAGGTGACGCGTCTCGCGTTGCAGGCGCGCGATCACTTCGAGCTCAAGGGGCGGGTTGCGGTTGCCGCCGGGAAGGACGGCTTCAATGCCGCGCTGCGCTGGACGCAGGACGGCCCGCGCTCACAGGTCTCATTGCAGGGGCCCCTTGGCGCCGGTGGCGTGCAGATCACCGCCGATGGTAACGACTTGAGCATCGTCACCTCTCACGGTGACCGCCTCGACAGCGACGCCGCTCGCGCCGAGCTGGGCTCCCGGCTGGGGTTCGATCCGCCGCTGGGCAGCTTGCGCTATTGGATCCAGGGAGTGCCCGATCCCGCCTCGCCGTCCCAGGAAACGCTGGATTCGCAGCAGCGGCTGCAGACCCTGCAGCAGAACGGTTGGCAGATCGACTACACCGCCTATGCGCCGGCCGCCGGCGGCAGCTGGTTGCCCTCCCGGCTCACCGTGCAAACGAGCGGTGTACGCGTTCGTGTCATTGTCGATGGTTGGAGCGGATAGCGTGAGTGCGCAAGAGACTCTGTGGCCGGCACCGGCCAAGCTGAACCTGTTTTTGCACGTGACGGGGCGCCGCCCGGACGGATACCACGAGCTGCAGACGCTGTTTCAGCTTATCGACCTCTGCGACACCGTGGGCATCCGCGTCCAGGGCGATGGTCGGATCGAGCGTCCCGAGGGGCCTGTCGGCGTGGATCCCGACTCGGACTTGACGGTGCGCGCGGCCAAGGCGCTCCAGTCCGCCACCGGTTGCCGGCTCGGCGCTTCGTTACGGATCGTCAAGAAAATCCCCATGGGCGGGGGGCTGGGGGGCGGGAGCTCAGACGCGGCCACGGTGCTGCTGGCCTTGAATCATCTCTGGGGGTGCGGCCAGTCGGTGGACCAGCTCGCCCGGCTGGGGCTGCCCCTGGGCGCGGATGTCCCTGTTTTCGTTCGAGGTTCTTCGGCTTGGGCGGAAGGAGTGGGGGAGCGGCTGGAGCCGGTCGAGCTGCCGGAGCGTTGGTATGTGGTGATCCACCCAGGCGTCGCCGTGCCCACCCGGGACGTCTTCCAGAGCCCTGAATTGACACGAAATTCCCCCATCATCACAATACGCGCCTTTTTCGAGCGGGGGGGCGCCCCCATCGCGGGTGGGACCGCCGGATCGGCTACTCGCAACGACTGCGAGCCGGTCGTGAGAGCGCGCTACCCGGAGGTCGCCGACGCGCTGGATTGGCTCGGGAAATTTGGGC
>DASZVD010000507.1:0-1508 GCA_035547375.1 Steroidobacteraceae bacterium | reverse complement strand
AGCATGTCCTTCTTTTCCTGGCTCTGCGTCTCGGGCATGACGATGACGCACCGGTAGCCCTTCGCGTTGCACACGTGGGCGAGTCCGATACCCGTGTTGCCAGCCGTGCCTTCGACTACCGTGCCGCCGGGCGGCAGCTCGCCGCGACGCTCGGCGTCCGCGACGATGGCGCGCGCCGCGCGGTCCTTCACGGAGCCGCCGGGATTCATGAACTCGGCCTTGCCGAGGATCTCGCAACCGGTCTCCTCACTGACGGCACGAAGCCTGATCAACGGAGTGTTGCCGACTGCGCCGGCGAATCCGTCAGAAATGCTCATACAAAGGCCCCGTGTGACATGGATCTTGCCTGGTCTGTAGGTGTGAGAAGGGAGTCGACGGCGTTGAAAGCGGCAACGTCGCCAACGATCAATAGCGCGGGCGCGGTCACGGCGGCAGCGTGCGCGACAGCCTCGATGGTCTCGAGCGTTCCACGGAAAGTTCGTTGTTCCGGAAGCGTCGCCCGCTCGATGATGGCGATCGGAAGGCCGGGCTTCGCACCCGCGTGACGCAGCTTCGCAGTGATGTTGGCGAGCTGGGAAACGCCCATGTAGAACACCACCGTCTGCCGGGGGCCGGCCAGCAAATGCCAATCGAGCGAGTCGTCCTCGAGAACCTGGCCCGCTACGAACGTGACGCTCTGCGCCAGGCGGCGATGGGTCAGCGGGATGCTGGCGTACGAGGCAGCGCCCAGCGCAGCCGTAATGCCCGGAACGCTGATGTAGGGAATGCCGTGGCGGGTGAGGACTTCGATCTCTTCGCCCCCTCGGCCGAATACGAAGGGATCTCCGCCTTTCAGTCGCGCCACGCGCAGGCCCTTGCGGGCGTAGTGCACCAACAGCTCGTGAATGCGGTCCTGCGCCTCGTGGTCGCCGGTTTCCTTGCCGACGAATACGCGGTCCGCGTCGCGGCGGGCGCGCTCCAACACAGCTTCCGGCACCAGGCGGTCGTACAGGATGACGTCGGCCTGTTGGAGCAGTTGCAACGCCCGGAGGGTGAGAAGATCGGGGTCGCCGGGGCCTGCGCCAATGAGATAAACCTCACCCAGCCCGGTTTCGCCCGTGGTCGGGGAGGTGGTCAGCTGCGAGGTGCGCAGCTCGCTCTCGAATGCTTTTTCAGCCCCGGGCTCGTCGCCCGCGAGAACACGGGTGCCCACGACGCCTCCGACGATGCGCTCCCAAAACGGGCGGCGTGCGAGTACGCCGAGCGCCTGCTGCACGGCCTTGCGTCGCTTGCCCATGAAACGGGCGAGTGCGCCTAACTTCCCGGGAAGAAGCGTTTCGATCTGCTCACGGACGCGCCGCGTCAGAACAGGAGCCTCACCGCCGGAGCTCACGGCTGCAATGAGCGGCGACCGGTCGACGATGGCGGGGAAGATGAAGGTGGAAAGGCTCGGGTTGTCGACGACGTTGATCGGAATTCGTCGCGCCCGCGCCGCTGCCGAGACCGCTGCGTTGACCTCCTGATCGCCG
>DASZVD010000506.1:0-16802 GCA_035547375.1 Steroidobacteraceae bacterium | reverse complement strand
TCCCGTCTCGCACGCGGCGCACCCGCGCCGGCGCGGACCTAAGCACACACTTGTTCCAGCCTTGCAAAATGAAGGACGCAGACCCGAAAAGCTGCGACCCAGTCCTCATCCCGAATGCTTCAGCGCCGCCGAATCAGCGCTTCTCACCCGAATTTTGACCCGCGCCGGGAGCCGCCGCCGCGGCGTCCGGCTTCACAGCGTCGTAATAGCGGTTTTCGCGCCTGAACACGTCACGGTCGACCGGCTCGAGCACTTCGTCGAGCAGGCTGTTCGCGGGCTTGCCGAGCAGGTCGCCGAGATCGGACCGTTTCCACGGAACGATATATAGCACCTTCGGCAACTCCTGGTTGCCCGTGATGTCCGTCGTATCCAGCTGCAGATGATCTTCCGCCTTGCCGCCGCGCGCGGCGTTGGCCTTCTTGTCCTGTTGGCCGTCGATATTGGCCTTTTTGTCCTGTTGGCCCTCGCCCGCGGTACCTGCCGTGCCGGCCGCAGCCTTCGCGCGACCGGGCGCCTTGGAAACTCCGGCATTGGACCCGTCCGAGGCGGGGGGCGTCTTTGCAGAAGCCGGCCCTGACGTTGAATCGCTGCCGGACGCTGAAGCGGCAGCCGCGGGAGCGGGCTGGGAAGGCGGCGGCACCGCCGAGGTATTCACTCCCGGCTCCAGCTCATCCGGCCGCGGCGAGTCGTGTGCGCCGGAGGCGGGCGCTTGCGGCTGCTGCGCCCAAACAGCGGGCGCTGCCAACAGCACACCGGCACCGATCCCAACCACGGTATGGCGCAATGTCAGGTTGGTCATGGTCACTCTCCCGCTCGAGGCGGAGCGGCACCGGCCGGCGGTGGGGCGCCGGGCGCATCCGCGGGTTTGGCGGCATCAGTCGGTTTGGCAGCGTCAGTCGGTTTAGCGGCATCCGCCGGTTTGCCGTCGGGAGCCGCTGCCGGCGTTCCCGGAGCGGCAGCCGGCGCGTCCGACGCAGGCGCCCCGCTGGAACCCGCGGCCGCGCCGTTGCCCCCATTGGCGCCATCAGCCGCACCAGCGCCATCGGCCGTACCGGCGGCCGGAGCCGGCGCGGGACGCTTCAACGGCGGCTTGCCCGTCCGCTGTCGCAATTCTGCAATCCAGCCATTGACCGGCTTTTCCTCGCCCGTCAGCTCCTTGTACCGCTCGAACGCCGTGAGCGCGCGCTCGGGGTCGCCGAGGTAGAGATCCGAAACCACGCCGAGGTTCCGGTAGGCCGGCGCGAAGTTGGGATCAGCGGCAATCGCACGCTCGTAGGACTCGGCCGCGCTCGGAAACTCGCCACGCAGCCGCTGCGTGGCCCCCAACTCGGTCCAGGCCACGGCGCTGGCGTCGTTGCGCTCGACCGCCGTTTTGAGAGCCGCCTCGGACTGATCGAGCCGCCCGGTCTTGCGATAGAGTATGCCGAGATTCACGTAGGGGGCCGACAGCTGCGGGAATTGCAGCGCCACCTGTTTGAATTCCAACTCGGCCTCGGTGGTGTTGCCGGCCCGCATGAAGCCCACGGCCCGGTCGAAATCGGCTTTGCCGCGCGCGGTGATCTCCACGGGCGCCGCTTGCCCTCCGTTGCTGCCCGGCTGTGCGGCGCCCGAGCTGCCGGCACCCGATGCCCCGTTACCTGCGGTAGTACCGGGTCCCGCATGACCCGCCGTGGCGACCGGCTGGGCCGGCGACTCCGGCGGCACGGGCCCCGAGGCGCAAGCAGCCAACAAGGTGGCCACCACCGCCGGCACGGCTGCGCGGCGCAGCCTGTCAGTTGAGGCTCGTGACCACATCCTGCGTCAACTCCGTCTTGCCGTAGCGGGCGGGTTTGAGCTCGGCCAACGCCGCGAAGCTCTTCTGCACCCACTCATCATAGAGGCCGTCTTTGGCGCGGGCCGTATTCAGCTCGTGCGCCTTGATGGCCTCTTCCTCAAAAGGAAACACCTGCTCCTCGAGCAGCGAGTTGTATTCCTCGAGCTCATCACCCTTCAGGTTCTTCGGGCGCTCCGAGGCCATGACGTCCTTCGCCAGCGTGCGGTACAGCTCCGCCATCTCGTAGGTCGCGGCGGTCGTCACTTCCGCGACCTGATAGGACGCCGCCTTCTTGTAACCGTCCATCGCCGCTTCGAGCGCCTTGCGCTTCGTGACGAGGCTCTTCTTCAGCGGCAACGTCAGGCGCACCGCGCGGAACTCGTCACGCGCCGGCTGCGCGAGTGCCAATTGCGCTTTCGCGGCAAGGTAGTGCGTGCGCTCGGTCCGTTGCGCACCCGCCTGATTGTCGACCTTGATGATCTCCCTATACCAGTAGTCACGCCTCGCGGTATCGCCGGTCTTCGCCGCGTAATCGGCCAGGCGTTGGCGGGCTTCCTCCGCATCGACGACCGGTGTCGGGTTGGACGCGACGAACTTCTCGAGCATCGAAACCGCTTTCGGCACGTTGTTCGCCTTCGCATACAAATCTGCCGACTGCAGCAAGGCCTCGCGTTGCACTGCCCGATCCTCGCCCGGGTCCGCCGCGATCCTTTCAAACTCGCCCGCGGCTTCACCCGGCCGATTCGCCTCGGCGTACGCCACGGCGAGCTTCTGCGTCACCTCGCGGCCGTGCTCGCTCTTCGGGTACTGTCGGCGATAGTCCTCCAGCACCGTGATCGCGCGATCCCATTGCTTGAGCACGATGAGCTGCGCGGCGGCGTCATACATCGCGGTCGAGCGAATCGGCGAATCGGGAGCCACGCGCCCGACGCGGAGGTAATCCTCCACCGCGCCGGCGGAGTCACCGGCCTTCTGCTTCGCCTCGCCTTGCTTGTACACGCTGGCCGCGAGGCCTTCGGTGAGATCGGCCCGGAGCTTCTCGTCGGTGCCGGCGAGCTCGCGGGCATTCACGAAGGCCGGCTCGGCCTTGTCGAATTCGTTCAGATCGAAGTGCGCTCGCGCAATGATCGTCCACGCAATGCGTTTCTTCGCAACGTCGACGGGCGGCTGGCGCGCCAGGATCGACTCGGCCAAAGTAATGGAGCGCGGCAAATCCTTCGCGGCGAACACGTCTTCGGTCGATCGGGTGAGCACACCCGCGCTGTCCGGATGCTCGGGGAAGCTCTGCGCGAATTTGATGCCCGCCTCGGTGGCCTTCTTGTGCCACTCGGCTTTCGCCGCATCGGTCAGCCCTTCCTCGCCCTTCTGATAGGAGACGAGCGCGGCATAGGCGGCCGTCGCCGATTTGTCGTTCTTCGGATAGCCGTACGCGGTGCGCTCGTACTCGGCGGCGGCGTCCGCATATTGATGACTCTCGAAGAGCGTCTCGGCGAGCAGGTAGTTCGTGGCCGCGGAGTCGGGATCGTCCGGGAAGGACTTCAGGTAGTCGCGATACCAACGCGCCGCTTCCTGGAAATCCTCGACGCGCTTGCTCTTCTGGGCCGTGGCGTGAAAGTACGTCGCCACGTCCTTGAGGTTCGTCTTCAGCTCCTGCACGACCTTCGGGTACTGCGCGCGTTGACGGTTCGTCCAGAACGGCGAGCCGAAGTTGTAACGCTCCACGTATTCGTGCTTGCCTTGCAGGACGAGCTCCGTGAAGCCGCCCTTCCCGTAGGCATCGATCGCCTGCATGGCGAGATTCGGCGCGTGATCGCTGTTGGGATCGCGCTTCACGTAGGCGAGATAGGCGGCGGCCGCGTCCTGATAGCGTTGCTTGTCGACATACAGGTCGCCGAGCCGCGCATACAACAGGTAGGAATACGGTGCAGGGCCGCGCTTCTGCAGGAACTTGTCGATCGAGCTGGGGCCCTGATCGTAGGAGAACGCGATGCTCATGACACGCAGCGTGTCCTCCACGAGCTCGCGGTCGGCGCGCTTGAGTGATTCCACCGGCACGGCCTTGCCCCCGTGAACGAGCTCGAGGTCCAGCACGCCGGCGAACGAGGGCAGACTCTCCTCGGTCATCGACTGCTTGAACAGGGACCAACCGTGCTTGTAGAGGCTCTGGCCGTAGTACTCGGAGGCCCTTCCTTTCTGGATCACCACGGCATAGGCCTTCTCGGCGTCGCCGTAACGCTTCGCTGAGAAGAGCAGCTCGCCGCGACGGAACTGCACTTCGTCCATCTGCGGCGAGCCAGGATACTTCTGGACGATTCGATCCAGGGTCGCGAGCGCCTGTTCCGGCTGCCCGGTGGTCTCGTACGCACGCGCCAGCTGGTACAACACCTGATCGTTGCGCGCGTAGTCCGGGTAGGCCTTCAGTAGAGTCGAGTACAGCTTGATCGCTTCGGCGCTCTGCAAGTCGACGATTCCAACCTGCTTCTCCATCCGCTCGACCTCGCCCGCATCGAGGTTGAGGTCGCCCAGGCGACGCATCGCCTCGGCCCGCAGCTGCGGATCGGTCTTCTGCAGCTCGAGGAAGCGCCGGTAGTTGTCCATCGCCTTCGACGAGCTGGCATCGACCTTCGAGTCCTTGTGGATCTCGACGTCGCGCGACTTCAGATCCTTGATGGTCCTCGTCGGGTCATCCGCATACGCAGGCAGGCAGGTCCACGAGACCCCAGCCAGCAGCAAGGCGACGGTGACGGGAACCGGGCGGTTCATGGCTTCGGTGCCTCGCCCCGCGGAGCAGCCTCGGGAGCGCCCTCGGCGGCGTCCTTCTTTTCCTTGCCTTTGTCCTTATCCGTGTCGCTCTCGTTGGCGGCACGGTCGTACATCGTCGCCAGCGCAAACCGCGCCTGCACCTGATAGGCGGCAAGCCGGCTCTTCTGCTGATCCAGCTCATGGATGGCCAGCTGCGCCAGATACCCTTCCTGTTTCTTCTCAACTGCGGCAAGCCGGGTTTGCAGGGCTTCGATCCGCTGCCGCAGCGATGCGACGCGGTTCGCGAACTCACCCGTGTTCGTCGGCACGCTCTTGCGCGCACGGTCGACACGAATCCAACGACTCTGCGCCTCGTGCAAGGCCACATCCAGATCCTTGATGCCGCGCCGCTCCTGCCACATGCGCGCCTTGAAGGAATCGTTCAGCCGGAAGTACAGCACTCCCTTCACCAGGCGCAGGCGATCGCGCAACTCCGTGTTCTCAGCCGTATCGGGCGCGCCCGCGAGGGCCGCTTCCACCCGTTGAATCCGCGCCCACTGGTCGCGCTCCTCGGGCGAGCCGAGAGCTGCGACATCGGAGTCCTTTTCGATCGCGTTGAGGCGGCTCGCAAGCTCTTCGCGCCGCTGTTGCAGCTTGTCGACGGCGCCCGATGCCAGCAACGCGTCGACGCGGGGAAGGCGCTCGGCGTAGGCGCGCTCGCGCGTCTCGATCATGTCGCCGAAGGCGTCCATGTTCTCGCCCCAATGATCCAACGTCTTGCTCATGAACGTCAGGTCGCGGTAATTCTTCAAGCCTTCCTGGAAATCGTGCCCGGCGAGCAGCGTATAGAGATAGCGCGACTCAGGCGCCTCGGGGATGTCCTTGAGCTGCCAGAACCAGCCATAGTGTCCGTCCTTGTCGGCCGACAGCGCCTCACCGAGCAGCTTCCCATCGTGGATGCGTGCGATGGCGCCGTCGAGGCGCCCGTCTTCCGCGCTGAATTGCTCGACAGCCTTCTCGTAATAGTCGGCCGACTGCGCATTTGCGCTCAGCTTGCTGTAGGCGTACGGCACGGCCAGATACGACTCCTGTACCGCAGCGTCGAGCAGGTTGCGATCCCGCAGCTCCATCCAGGGGGTCAACGCACTCTTGTAGTCTCCGAGTGCGGCATCGGCCCAGCCCATGCCGAGGAGCGCCTTGTTCGAGTAAGGACCGTTCAGCCGGACGCGCTCGAGGGACGTTCGTGCCTTTTCGGGCTGCTTCGCCTGCAGGTACGCAAATCCCAGGGCGAGATTGGCGCGGTCCTTCAAAGCCGCCATTTCCGGCGTCGTAGCATCCATCGTGCCGACGCTGGTGAGGAACTGGTCGGCATCGGCGAGCCGGTCCTTGCGAACCAGCGCCACCCCGAGATTGAAACGAGCGTAAGCCCTCCAGATCGAGGACCCACGGGCTGCCGACAAAAGCTTGATGGCCTCGTCGAACTGCCCCTGGTGCATCAGCACGTTGGCGAACAGGTGCTCCCGCTGCGCTTCGAGCTCGGGCGACATCCTGCCGTTGATCTTGCGCAAGGCATCGGCCGCCTTGTCGAGGTAGCCACGCGCGTACCAAATCTGCGCCAGGTAGAACCAGGCTCTGTTACGGACGCCGGTCGGAACATCATCGTTCAGGAGGGTTTGAAACCGCTCGCCGGCCTCGTTGTGCATGCCCAGTGAAAGATAGAGGCCGCCGAGCAGCAGCTGTCCCTCGGCTTCGTGATGGGAGAGCAGATTCCAGTGCTGGTACGCGGTGAGGCGCGTGATCGCCTCGAAGTCATCGTCCTGATAGAAGTAAAAAAGGACGTCGCCGTAGTGCAGATCGCGGATCCGCGTCTCCGGCATCTTTTCCGGATCATGACGCCGCGCCACAACCGGAGCCGCCGCCACGGCAGCCGCTACGGCCAGTGCAACGCAGCTTTTGAGGAAACGCCCGCTCAAGGCTTATTCCCAGTCCTTGATCTCGAATTCCGGCTGCTGCTTCTGCTGCCGGTCGTTGATCTTCAGTTCCAGGTACTTGGCGCCGATGCCCTTCTCGAAGGTGATGTTGGCACCGCGCTTGTACGCGCGGTCGTTCGGGCCCTTGCCGCTGAAGAACGCCACCAGCTCGTGCTTGCCCACCTTCAGGTTGCCGAGATAGAGGCGGTGCACGCCGCCGCGCAGCAGGGCTTCCACCTCACGGGGTGTGTACAGGTAATTGATGACTTCCTTCTGGTCGATCTTGAGCTCGACGGAGTCCAGGGCGAAGAAATCCCCCACGTCCATGGAGAGGAACACCGCCACCTGCGTGTTGGCCGGGAACAGCAGCTCTTCCTCGAGCACGAACAGATCGCGGTTCAGGTCGACCACGTCCTTCTTCAAGCCCTGCACTTCCTGATCGAGCCCGCGCGTATCGGGCGCCGCCTCGGCTGCCGTATCGGCCGAGCCCGTTGCGGGGGCCGCCGCGCCCGCAGCTGGAGGTGTCGCCGCCGCACCGGGTGTCGTCGCCGGAGTTGCCGCAGCGCCCGCAGCTGGGGTCGTCGCTGCCGCGCGGGCTGCCGGCGCGGCAGCCTCGTTTCGTGCCATCGCCGGCCCAGCCGCCAGGGACCCGCCGAGCACCGTCACCGCCAGCCCGACTGCCAGTGAGCGAATCCATCTACGCAAGACGACGTGACTCATATTCATTCCGATCATTCGTTCAGCAGAGTACGCAGCTGCCGCAGGTAGAGATCGTCGCTCTTCGCGCTGTAGTCGCGCAGGACGTACCGCACGGTCCCGTTACGATCGATCAACAAGGTCATGGGCAGACTATCGACCTCGTAGCGCCGGCTCACCGCCTTCTCGGGATCCAGCAGCAACGCGAACGTCACCGCCTGGCCGCCGTGGGCAAACTCGATGGCCCGAGTCTGGTTGTCATCGACATTGATCCCGTAAATCTGCAACCCCGCCGAGCGGTAGGTCGCCAGGCTCCGGTCGAGCGCCGTCAGCTGCGTACGGCAGGGAGCACAACGGCTGCTCCAGAAACTCAGCACGACCACGTCGCCGCGCTGCTCCGAGAGGCGCACGTTGCTGCCTGCCAGCGCGTGCAGGGCGAAATCGGGGGCCTCGTGTCCGAGGAGGAAATAATCCGGCTGCGCCAATCCCGTGCCGGCGGCCGAGGCCAGCAGGACGGCCAACGCCGCGCTGACGCACCGCCACCACGGGCGCACACGGCACGACACAGGCCCTTTCGGCTGCAAGCTCAAAAAATATCCTTGACGCTGATGAGAGTTCGAGCCCGCCGGGTGCGAGCCGGCCGGCCGCCGCCGTGCGGGCAACCCTCGCATAGGCGACTTAACACTGTCAACGAACCGGACGCCGCTTTCGGTACGTAAGCAGCGGGTGGCCGCCCCCGTGAAATATGAGCAGGTCGAGGCCGCAGTGCCTATCTATCGTGCCGCAACCCGCCGCCGGAAAGAATATGCCGGAGCGTCGGCTTTGCGCGACAGAGGCGTAAAGAATCACTCCGGGCGCCGGTGCCACCGCCGCGCCGCCGCCCCACACCGCCATCGCCGCCCCGCACCGCCATCGCCGCACCGCCCGCCCCGCGCCGCCGGGCCGGCCTTGGTGACGACCCAGGAGCGTGTCGGACTTAAGGATGCGCCTAGACAATGCGGTTGAAAGCGATCATCGACGACTGGGCGGTCCCGAGTCCGTTCTGGGGAAAGAGCGCGCTGAACTGCCCCTGGTTGCCCATCAACGCCATGTAATTGAGGATGACCGTTTCCGGGATCTGGGTGACCGAGTTGGCAGCCGGGCTCGACGTGCTGTCCACGCTGCCGTCCGACGTGAACCAACCGATCTGCTGCTGGGCCACGCCGTTGGCCAGCGCCGGGCGGCCATTGGGGCTGTAGACCAGGAAAAAGGTCGACGCCACGGACTGGTTGTCACCCTGCCAGGCGAGCTTGTCGCGGCCGGCGGCACTGGTGTCCACCATGGAGCTCGAGCTGAGCGAACCGTCGCTGAAGACGTAGATCATCACCGGCGTCCCGACGCGCTGCGCATACTCCAGCACCGCGCCGATCATCTGGCCGGCCTTGAAGTTGCGGGTCTCGCCGGTGGCCCGGGTGCTGTCGTGATAGTCGAAGCCGCTGAGGGTGATGGTGCCGGCCGCCGCATAGCCGTTCAGGACCAGCTTCATGACACTGGCGGTCTTCTGGATGTCCGAATCGGTGAAGTCGGCGGCCGTGAAGATCGGCGTGCCGCCGATGATCTTCGGATCCTGGGTCGGGTCGAGATTGGCCGGATTGCCGAACGCCGCGGCGGTGTAGGCGGATTGCGCATAAGCGCAGCGGACCTGGCTCTTGAGGGCCGCATCCGCGCCGGCCGAAGGGGCCGTCGAGCTCGGATAGAACGTCACCCCCGCGGTGGAGCCGTTCGGGTTGGCCAGCATGCCCGTGAACTCGGATCCGGTCGAGCTGCTCCCGGCGTAGAGGTTGGTTCCGCCGGAGATACGGGCCTGCGATTCGAGCACCGCGATCGACACCGGATCGGCGGATTGGCCGCCGGTGCTGACCAGGCCCACGTCATCGCTGGGGAGCGCGATGGTGGTGGGCTGGAACAAGGGATTGATCATGTACATGGGGGCGGCGGAGTTGCCGCCCGACACGGTCGACTCGTTGCCGACCAGGTTGAGGAGCTTGCCCCGGGAGCCCGCGATCGCGATGCCGTACATCGGGTTGTGGGGGTTCTGGCCGGTGTCGTTCTGCGACATCGCGCAGATCACCGCGCCATTGGTGCCGGCGGTCGTCGCCGCCGACGTCGCCTTCGTCAGGATGCCGCGGAGGATCGCGCCGTCGGAGTGCCAAAGGAGACCGAGCGCCGAGCTCACGAACGATGAGCCCGCCGTCGGGACCATGTTACCCGGCAAGCCCATCTTGCCGTAGCCCGCGGTCGTCAGAAAGTTGGCCTGGCCGCCCTGCTGCCCGACGATCACTTCCGAGCCGACGAGATTGGCGCCGCCGGCGAGATCGAAGCAGATGAACGGAATGCCCGTGGCATTGGTAGCGACATTGCACTGCGTATTGTCCAGCAGCGCCGCGATGTCGTTGTCCAGCCCGGGCACGCTGACACCCGCCGCCCGCGCCTTGCTCGACTTCAGTGCCGCGCCCAGCCACGCGGGTCCGACCACCAGGGCCGGCGCGCTGGCGAGACCGGCACCCAGCAGCCCGCGGCGCGTCACGGGCCGCGGATGATTCTCGTGCAGCAACGGCTCGCCGGGGGCGTGCGCCCGGGGGAGTTTCTTTTTGATGAAGAACATAGGTGCTTGTCTCCTGGTGCCGGTCACTGCACGGTGGCGGCTGCGCTGCCGAGGGCGGCGTTGCAGGCTGCAATGGTCGCGTCCGAAACTTTGGCGGCTGAGCTCAGCGACGGTATGCGCAGGATCAGGTTGTTGAGCTCGGTGCTCATGGCCGAGGCGGCCTGCGGGTACGCGGTGCCGACAATCGCATTCACGAGCGGGGTGACCACATAGCCCACATTGGTGGCGTTACCCGAGCCGGTCGTGCCGAAGAAGCCCGACGCGGCCGAAGCGAGCGACGCATCGAGCGTCGTGCCGAAGAATTTGTCGCGGTAGGTCGTGTTCCCGACGAGCTCCTGGCAGTAGGCCCCGGCCATCTGCGAGATCGCCGTCTGGTGCGAGGGCAGGAACGCGTTGATCTGCGGCGCCGACGGCATCGACTGCTGCAATGTGTTGTAAGCGGAGGTGACCACACTGTCCGTGAACGGCACACCCGTGATCTGGGCCATCGAGTGATAGATGCGCTCGAACGTGGCGATGCCCATGTCGGGGTCGCTTACGGTACTGCTCACTGTCGGCTGGGGCGCCGGGTAAATCACCGGCGTGGTGGTGTGGGTAAACGTCCCGAACTGATCGAACGACAGGAAGAACATGTCCGTCGCGACGCTCTGGTTCAGCGGAATCACCGCACCCACCGTCGACAGCACCTGGCCATTGGTCGAGGAGTAGGCCGGCGGTCCGACCGTGGCGTTCAACGTGGCGTATGACTGTCCATTGCTCGGGATCTGTCCGTTCACACCGATGCGCATGCCTTTGATGACGAGGTTCGCCGGCGCGGCGCTCGGATTGAGGCTGATGAACGTCGGGTTGGTGAACAGGTAGCTGTAGGTGTCGTACTGGCTCGCCTTGAACATGATGTACGTCTGCGCGATGCCCGACAGCGAGCTCACGTCGAAGAGGAGGAAGTACGCCTGGCCGACACCGGCGTTGAAGTTCTGCAACACCTGCGCCGGTGTCAGGGCGCGGCTGTGGATGGCGGCGAACTTGATGGTGCCGGTCCAACCCTCCTTGCCGGTGACCTCGCTGCCGAGAGCGAGGGCGAACGTGCTGTCCCAGTTGGCGAGCGAGCCGCCAGCGGCAGGGTCCTTGTCGGGCAGCGGCCGGCCGTTGACGTACAGGATCTGCCCGTTGACCGGATCGTAAGTCAACACGACGTGGGTCAACGCGGCCTGCGCGGCGTTCTCCGCGGTCGCGGAGATCATCGGTGGCGAACCGTTCGTGTCCGTAGCGCTGCTGCGCGTGCGGCCCTCATAGGACTGAGCGCTCTGCGCCAGTGTGGCGTTCCGCGTCGTGTCGCTCCCGGAGTACGTCATGATGTACGCCTCGGTCTGCGTAACGTTGGCCGGGTTGACCCAGGCCTCGAACGAGTACTCCCCCGTGCCCTGAGCGAGCTGCGCGATCTTCTGGCTCGAAGAGGTGGATGCCTGCGCCTTGCCGCCCGCAGCGAAGGTAAGACCCCAGCCGCCAGCCCAGGAGACGTTGCTGTTCAGAGTGAGATCCGCCGACGGGCTCACACCGCTGGTGTCATAAGCCAGGTTGCCGGTGCCGGTCTCGAACATGTACTTCGCGACGATATTGGCCTCGTAACGGCTGCCTCCCGAGGCGATCACCCCCTGGGTCAGGCCCAACGCCTTGGAGACGACCAGCGTCGGATCGACCGGGGCGGCAGTGATGCTGTTCGCGTAAGCCTGGAGCTGCTTGAGCATATAGGCCGCGCTGGCGGCGCAGTCCGGCACACCGTTCGGAGTGGACGGCCAGCAGTGATGCGACTCGTTCGCCAGGCGCTCGTAGAACCGCGACTGCTCCGGCGCGTTCAGGTTGATCTTGGGTTGCGCCGCAAGATATGTCTGCGGCAGATCAGTCGGGTTCGTGTCGGCGAAGTAAGGCGACTGCGCGGTGGCCGACGTCGGTGTGTGGCAGTTGCTGCAGTAGACCGTGAGGATCGGCGTCCACAGGTATTGCTGGAAGCCGCTCGAGTCGGTGGGGAACGTCTTATAGGCGCCCACGGTCTGCACCGGCGGCGCGACGAGCGTGATGCTCGTGGCCGATGCCGAGCCGCCGCCCAGCCAGTTGTTGATCCAGGTGAGCAGCGTCTGAGCACAGGCGTTCGGGTCCGCGACCCAGCAGTTATGCCCCCCGCCGACCTTGAGCACCATCGTCGACTGCGACGGGTTGGTGGCATTGATGAGCGGCAGGGCCGCCTGGTAGGCGAGGTTCACGTCGTCCGAGCGCGCGAACATCGGCGACTGGCCGCCGGCGTGGTGGCACCCGCCGCAGCGATTCTGCACGCGAATGTTCTGCCAGAGGTTGACCTGGAACGCGGTGACGTCGGCGGTCGCCGCGGCGGGGCCCGTATAGGCGTTCGCGGTCGAAGTGTTGGACGTGGCCTGGTTGACGACGGTGGCCGCGCCTCCCGAGCCACCCGCGCAGGCGGTGACCAGGGTGACGAGAGCCAGGGCGGCCAAGGCTTGCAGCGTGCGCGCACCGGCGGCGAGGAGCCCGAAGCGGTTCATGGGATGCTCCCTGTACATTGCGGCTCTCCTCTTACGATCCCGGGCAGGCCGCGGCGACCTGCACGAAGACGTTCTTGAGGTTGTAGCCGGACTTGAAGTTGTTCTTGATGGCCTGAGCGGCGCTCACGTCCACCGAGCTCGTCGGCAAGCGGAAGCACACGGTCTGGAAGACCTTCTGGACCTGGCAGGCGGCGAACTGATCGCTGTTGGCGATCTCCTGGCCCCAGGACTTGGCGCCGTTGCCGCTGCCGGCGGGCGCCGCGGAGCTCCAGCCGAACACGGAATTGGGGCCCGTGCGCCAGCGGTTCGACCAGCTGTCGTCGGTCGTGACGTAGCCCTGTGGGAAGTTCTGCGAATTGATGAGGTACTTCGGCTGCACCTGCCCCGGCGTGTAGACGAGCTGGTTCGAGGTGACGTCGAAGTTGTAGTAAGCGAATGCCTGGACCATCGGGTCCATGCCGGTATGGCAGCCAGCGCAGTTGTTCAGGAAGATGCGGCTGTCGCCGCCCGGGCTGCGCGAGACATCCTGGCGGATGCGATCCGTCGGCAGAGACGTATCCATCAACGTCTGCATGTCGTTGCACATGTGGTTGATCATCGTGAATCGGAACATCGCCCGGTTCGTGCCGTTGATGAAGAAGGCGGACGCGGCGCCGTAGGTGGTGATCACACCCGCCGTGGCGCTCGAGGGAAGTC
Source organism: Steroidobacteraceae bacterium (assembly GCA_035547375.1). Taxonomy (GTDB): domain Bacteria; phylum Pseudomonadota; class Gammaproteobacteria; order Steroidobacterales; family Steroidobacteraceae; genus 13-2-20CM-66-19. The sequence goes on along the minus strand of DASZVD010000506.1, from coordinate 3,689 downwards.
CGTAGACGGCCGACTGCGTGGTCGCCTTCAGCGCCGTGGAGAGATCCACGCCGTTCGCCTCGGCCGTCGCGTAATGGTTGTTGTTGTTGATGGCCGGAGCCGGCAGGCTGCCGGAGCCGGATCCGGTGACGGTGTAGAGGATGTCGCCGGACAGCACCGTGTTGAAGGGCACGTTGTCGCGAACCATGCCGATCACGGTCGCCGCGTAGTCATTCAGCGGCGCGAAGACCGTCTGGTTACGGTTCGTCCACGGAATCACCATGTTCTTCAGGACGACGTTGTAGAACGTCGGCGCCTGGACGGCCACGTTCGCCGCGTTGATCAGGCTCTGCTGGTTGCCCCCGCCGGCGTCGATGAGGGCCTTCATGTTCGCGAGGGTGGTCGCATCGGGCTGCACACCGGCGATGCGCTCATAGATGCGCTCGGCCTGTTCCGTGGAGCCGGCGAATGCTGGAACGGCGGCGGCCTGGGCCAGCAGGCTGAGTGCGACCGCCGCCGCCACTGCCGACGGGCGCCGCGCCCGGCGCGCGTCCGCGTTTCCGACTGTTTGAGTCATCATAGCGCCCACCACTCCCGAATATCGATGCGCGGGCCGAACTATACGGCCCCGAAAACCATTCCCCGTTTGTCTGTTGCGGCTGACGTCGCCGGACGGCGACATGTTTCTTGTTAGGCCCGCCGCGTAGGCTCATTACTCGGCAAAGTGCGAGTCGGGTCACGGCGTCTGTGCAGTCAAAGGACTAACTAGTAGCCCGCGAGCGCTGCCGTACCAACGGCACAGAGAGAACAGGGAACCGCGCCCGCGTGCCGTGACGGACTCAGCAGTACGGCAAAAACACGGGCGCGGGGCCGGGAATTAAGTAACATTGGCTGCCCGCCCGGGCGGCCCCGGGCGGATTGATGTGGAGTCATTTGCGAATGAACGTGCAGCGCGTATGTCTGGCGAACGGATTGCTGGCCGCTTTGTTGGCCACGCTCCTCGGCGCGTGCAGCGGTGGCGGCAGCTTCAACATAGCCAATAGCCAGACCCAGGATCCTGCAACGGTCGACTATCCGATCTTCTACGTGAAGAGGACGATCCCGACGGCGGACGACATCGCCAACGGCGCGGATGATGTGCGCATGATGCGCGTCGCCTTCCCCTCGGCCGACCTGTACATGCGCGCCAGCGCATCACCGAGCGCGAAAGAGACCAACATTACGTCGCGAATCACCGCGAACGCCTCCTGGGACGTGAAGGACGTCGACGCTTCCGCCGACGGTACGAAGGTCGTTTTCGCGATGCGCGGCCCGCTCACTGCAAACATGGAGCAGAAGAAGCCGCCCTCCTGGCGGATCTACGAATACGTCATCGCCACCGACACATTGCGGCCCGTGATCAATCCAAGCACCGATCCCGATCCGGCGACGGTGAACGACGTCTCGCCGCACTACCTGCCCGACGGGCGTATCGTCTTCTCGACCACCCGCCAGACACAGTCGAAGGGCGTTCTGCTGGACGAGGGCAAACAGCAATTCGAGTACCAGAATGAAGCCCGCACCGAGCCGGCGTTCGTGCTGGAGGTGATGAACGATGACGGCACTGGGCTCCACCAGATCTCGTTCAACCAAAGCGACGACCGGGACGCCACGGTGCTCGCGAATGGACGCGTGCTGTGGGCCCGCTGGGACGACGCACCGGGCGGTAAGGACGCGATGCACCTGTACTCGGCGAATCCCGACGGCACGGACACCGAGCTCTACTACGGCGCCAACAGCCACATGACCGGCACGAACGGCACGGTCGTCGAGTTCGTGCGTCCGAAAGAGATGCAGAACGGCAATATCCTGGCGCTGATCCGCCAGTTCTCCGACACCGACTTCGGCGGCGACCTCGTCATCATCGACGGCACCCAGTATGTCGAGAACACTCAGGCCCTGGCGGCATATGCGGGCCTCACCGGCCCGGCGCAGTCGCGCGCCACGCCCAACCAGGTCGTGACCATCCCCGGACCCTCGCCCGGCGGCCGTTTCGATTCCGCCTTTCCTCTGTGGGATGGCACGAACCGCGTCCTGGTGAGTTGGGAGCAGTGCCGCCTGCTGAACACCTCGGGGACTATCGTTCCCTGCACGGACGCGAACCTGGCGGCCACCCCTGTGAAGCTCGCCCCGCCCCTGTACAGCGTCTGGATGTTCGACCCCAGCTCGAACACCATGCTGCCGGTGATGGAGCCGGTCGAGGGCGTCATGGTCACGGACGTGGTGGTCACGCAGCCGCGCACGCTGCAGAACATCATTCTGGACAAGCAGCCCGGCGTCGATCTCGACCAGACCCTGATCGACAGCGGCGTCGGCGTCATCGACATCCGCAGCGTCTACGACTTCGACGGCGTCGACACCGCGACGCCGAACATCCAGACCGTCGCCAACCCGACGAAGACCCCCGCGAGCGCGCGGCCGGCACGTTTCCTGCGGCTCGAGAAGGCGGTGTCCATCCCCAGCACGGACGTCGTGAATCTCAACGATGCCGCCTTCGGCGCCAGCAACTACATGCGTGAGATCCTGGGTTACGTGCCGATCGAGCCCGACGGCTCCGTGAAGGCCCAGGTGCCCGCGAATGTCGCGTTCACGATCGCCGTACTCGATGCCAACGGACGCAACATCGCGCCCAATCTCAGCGTCTGGCTCCAGACGATCCCCGGCGAGGTCGTGTCGTGCAATGGGTGTCACAAAACGGCGACAGCCCAGTCCCCCCTCTCTCACGGCCGCTCGGGGACGTTCGCCTCGGCTTACGCGGGTGCGGCCACCTCCGGCACGGCGTTTCCCGGCACGCTGCAGACGTCAACCACCGTCAACGGCACGCTGCTGCAGCCCTTCCTGCCGGACGCGGATGAAACCATGGCCGAAGCACGCGCACGTGTCACCTGCGTGACCGGCTCGGTGTGCAGTGAGGTTCCGAGCGTCGACCTCGTTTATACGGACGTCTGGACCGACCCGGCGCAGGCAACTCCGGGCACGCCGATATTGCTCACATACGTCGGCAGTACCGGCCTTACCACGGCCATCCCGACGACCGCCAACTGCGCGAGCGCCTGGGCGTCGAACTGCCGCACCATCATCAATTACCCGGAACACATTCAGCCGATCTGGGACGCCGCGCGGCAGATCACTTCCGGCGGCACCACGGTCAATGCCACCTGCACGCAAGGCGGATGCCACAGCACCAAGGCCGCCGACGGCTCCACTCAGGCGCCCGCCGGCCAGCTCGATCTGACGAACACGGCCTCGAACGACCAACCGTTACAGTTCGTCTCTTATCGGCAACTTCTGTTCCAGCACGATGAGCAACAAGTTACCATGGGGGCCCTAGTGAATGTGCCGGGCCCGCCGGATGCGAACGGCAATGCGACGGTCGTTACGGTGGGGCCGTACCTGAATGCGGGAAGCGCGAACGGTGCACTGTCGGCACAGTTCCTGAACTGCTTCGCGACGGGTTCCGGGAGCACGTACGCCGGCTGCAAGCCCACCCACGTGGGTTGGTTGACGCCGGCGGAGCTCCGCTTGTTGTCCGAGTGGCTGGATATTGGCGCGCAATACTTCAACAACCCGTTCGACCCGGCTGTACCTACGAATTAGGAGCGGTTGGCACCGCCTGTCGCTGGCGGGCCTGCTGGCGCTCTGGGGCATCTGGGTCGCTCCGGCGGCGAGCG